>NZ_CP072389.1:718302-1077453 GCF_018127785.1 Prevotella scopos JCM 17725 | reverse complement strand
GATAGCTCTCACCTTACCGCTACGATAGGCTTTCTCCATAGCTCGCCATGTACCATAGATATCGCCATATTGCTGATGAATGAGCAGAAGGTCAATATAGTCTGTATCAAGTTTACGCAGACTCTCTTCAATGCTGGCAGCAGCCTTCTCCTCTCCTGCATTAGAAGGCCACACCTTAGTTACGAGGAAAAGTTCGTCACGTCTAAGTCCACTCTTGCGCCAAGCACGTCCGACACCTTCTTCATTACCATAAATCTGGGCGGTGTCAATAAGGCGATAGCCTACTTTCAGAGCCTCACTCACACAGCGTTCGCACTCGTCAGGACTTACCAAAAATACTCCATAGCCCAAAAGAGGCATCTCAACTCCGTTGCTTAATTTGATTGTTTCCATATTTCGTCTTGCTTATTTATTAATGAATTATTTGTTCTACTTATTATTTTATGTCGTTAGACGGATTCAAACTCGATTGTTAACAACCTGTAAAAAAGCATCTTATCCCATAAAAGGACTGTGCTTTTGCTTCGACAACAAAACTTGTTATTATCGTTTGACGGTGCAAAATTACACAAAAGAAACCAATGATTTGTTTCACTTTTTCTACCTATTGTTTCACTTTTTACACAAAAAAGATTTGGAGTAGACCAAAATAGTGCTTATTTTTGCAATATGATGATATTAAAGGACTTCGACCTTGCTTATTCAACCGATATCCACATGATAGAGGATGAGCGGTTTTCTCACTGCATTTTTCATATTATCTGCATGGGTGGGGAGGGTAGCTTCGTCTATAACGAGTCGTGTTTTCACATCAATAAGAATGACCTTATCGTTATAAGTCGCCCTGACGAGGTAAAGAATATTGCCGTCACAAACGATTTCCGAATAGAGTGTTTCGCTGCTAATGCTCACTTTCTTAGAAATTCACTTCCCCCAAACAATTACAGCATCAGAGGAAGTATGAGTCTCTATCAAGACCCTATTATCCCGCTTTCTGCGGAGAATGCAGAGAAATTCTTAGCTGATATTCACCACCTTCGTGACAGACTCGGAGAGAAAGATGCTATCTTTTATCGTGAAATCATGGAAAGTCTGTGCCTTACGATGATATATGATATCTTTGAATTTCACACTATCTATTATCGTAATCAGGAGCACGTAGACCATGCCAATTATGTGGTCAATGAGTTTCTAAGGATGCTTTCTACTGGGATTACACGTACACAGCGGGATGCTTCCTATTTTGCTGACCAGCTGCATGTGTCTTTGAAGTATCTTTCACGTGTCGTCAAGCGTGCCACAGGAGAAACAATTACCTCCTATGTCGACCGTGCCACCATCCCCATACTACGTAAATATCTTGATGACGAAAGGCTCTCACTGACGCAAATCAGTGATATCATGAATTTTACTTCCCTTTCCTATTTCAGCCGATACTGCTCTAAACACTTAGGAATGACGCCAAGTAAATATAGAAGTTCTAAGGCATAATCCTCATTAGGACGATCGTTCCTATCGCTTTATGACACAAGAAAAGCTGCATTAGAAGTCTAATACAGCTTTACTTTATTTTTATTTCGTTCTTTATACTACCTTTCTATCGGATAATTATATAATGATTTTCTCCCTCTCCTTAGAAGCAATGTCGCTTAAGGAACTCCTCATACTGGTTGCAATAGCCATTGAAGACGTTGATGTCGACATCGCCATGGATACCACGCACCTTACCATCAGGACTTAACTGCCAGTAAGCTAACTTGAAGTTGGGCTTATATTCGCCATAACGGGCTATCCAAATGTGATAGTTATCGCCCAAATCGGGTGCCAATGGCATATAGGTATTGGCAAAAGTCTGACTGATATAAAGGATAGGACGTTTACCTGTATGCTTCTGCACACGACTCATCCACGCACGAATATGGTGGAACATCACCTTCGGACCACCCATTGCCACAATCTGTGCGTCGGTTGGCTCAACGTCTAAGACTGGCGGCAAGTCACCCTTGTTAAACTTACTACATTTTAGGAAATAGTCAGCTTGTGCTACACCCGCTGATTTAGTAGAGAAGAAATGATAGGTTCCAGTCCGTATGCCATGTGCACGTGCGGCTTTATAATCAACTTCGTAGTAAGTATTCAGAACCGTACAACCCTCCGTAGACTTCACGTAAGCGAAGGAAACAGGATAATCCACCTTCCCCTTGATAGTCTTCGTACTCAGCGTACCGAGGTCGGTAATGCGCAGTTTGTTCCAATAGATGTGATACACCTTATTATTCTTTTCGTGCTGATGACGTGAGAGGTCGATGCCGTAGATGCGGTCGGGAGTATACGTAAGGCGTTCACCTTTAAACACATCCGCCTTCCATTCGCCCACTTGTAGATACTCGTGTGGCGCAACATAGATGCCAAAGCCGTTGCGTTTTCCGTCCTTCCAATGTCCGTCATAGAAGCTGCCATCGTCGCCATAGTACTTTCCATAACCATTCGGAACGCCCTTCTGGTTCTCACCCTCATATCGTCCGCTAACAATACGAATGCCCTTTGCAAGGTTGCTGATAGTAGCTGCGTGGGTCTTATAGTATGTGTTCAGTGCGTCTATCGCCCCAGTTTTTTGCAAGCGAGTAATCAAGCGAATTGGTGTTCTTTTACTTTCGGTTTGTAAGAGTACGCAATCATTCTTCTTATCTATTTCCAATCGGCTGCAAACAGTAGGTTTCGCCTTCTTAGAGGAAGTCAGGATAGCATAGCGATTTTGCTGTCTAATGCGCAGTTGGGCAGAAGAAGTAGAGAGAGAATCTAATACCTTTATCATCCGACGAAGCGAATCCATCTGCTGCACCACTTCGGTATGATACTCCGCAATCTTGTTATATCCGTAATCCTGAACACTATGTACACGAAGATAATAACCCATCTCATTGCGCTTCGTTTGCAATCCGTCTAACTCCGAATCCATTTGAGTCATCGTCTGACGAATAAGCCTTAGCACCCCTTTTCCTTTCAAGTTGACGATTGTTAAGGGTTTATAATTCCAGCGAATGAGAATACGTCCGTGGCAAGAAGGCACTACGGGCAATCGGTTCACCCAATAACCGCGCTGCGTGATACTACGTGTATAAATCGAATCCTTATTGATAGAGCCACCCACAAACGCCGAATCGACATAATCAGCAAAGTATGCAAGGGGCTTACCATCAGCCTCTAACGTGTAATACGCCTCCTGACGAATGGTCACAGCACTCTTATCCACCTCCTCTTGTGAAGGGGGCAGACAACGAAAGACAATATATATGAGTAGAAGGACAAGCAAAATGCCCCCTCCTACATACAGGGTTCGCCTTGAAGGGCGGTAGTTGAACATTAAAATAAATCTAAAATATTTGCAAAGTTACAAATAATTATCTAACTTTGCAGCCAAGTTTATGAGAAAAACGACAGACATATTACTATCCCTTCTATTGTCAACGATGATAGTATGGATTGGTTCGGGCATCATGACAGTGGTGTGCGCACATACTGGTAGTGTGTCTGTTGCTAAGATGGAAGATAAGGGTCATTGCAATGATAACGATGTAAAAAATTGCATGAAGATTGAGGTAAAAACCTTGTCGCCCACAGACATGGCGCACAATGACTTTTACCACATCCAGCCTATACAGCTTTTTCTTCTCCCACAATTCGTAAGTGATTGTCAATTATTGCCTTTGCCTGTTTTGACAAAGGCCCCAGAGAGGATATTGTCGTTGCTCTGGCATAGTCCGCCACGCCAATATCTCCGATTACTTACGACACTTATCATTTGATTTTTGGTTGTTTTCTGTTCCTCATGAAATGGGCAACAGAAGGTTTATCGTACCTGTTACACAAGTGTGTTCGGGTAAAAAAGCGTATCAGTATGTTTCCCATTCTGATACCACACAGGCTTTATAAATTTTAAATAACAACTGAATATCAAACAAAATGAATAAAATTATATATTTAGCAGGACTGACCTTGCTGTCTGTCCTACCTGCTACCGCACAGAATACTGTAGTCGACTCGACCGCAACCCTAAAAGATCAGACGCTCTCTGACGTGACTGTCACCGCAAGAAAGGCATCAGTGAGATCGCTCTCTGGAGCCATCAACGGTAAAGACATCCTACGTGACGAACTCTTCAAGGCTGCTTGCTGTAACCTTGGTGAGAGCTTTGTCAACAATGCTTCGGTAGATGTAAACTACTCGGATGCAACTACTGGTGCCAAACAAATCAAACTCCTTGGTCTAAGTGGTACGTATGTTCAGATGCTGACCGAGAACCTTCCTAACTTTCGTGGTGCTGCCCTCCCTTACGGTTTGGGCTATGTTCCAGGCAGTTGGATGAAGAGTATGCAGGTGAGTAAGGGTAATACATCCGTCAAGAATGGCTACGAAGCGATGACAGGTCAGATTAATGTGGAATACGTTAAACCTGAAGATCCAACAGGTTTGAGTGTCAACCTCTATGGCAATACGGTGGGAAGATTCGAGGCAAATGCGGATGGTAACATTCATATCAATGGCAACAAGAACCTCAGTACGGAAATCCTTGCCCACTATGAGAACAACTGGCTACATCATGATGGCAATGGAGACGGATTCCAAGATGCCCCAAAGGTGAGACAATACAACCTGCAGAACCGTTGGTTTTGGAAGAAGGGCGATTATATCTTACATGCTGGTTTGTCGCTGTTGAAGGAAGATCGCGTGAGTGGTCAGACTCCTCATGCTGCTGCAACGAATCCTTATCGCATTGATATCGGCACCGACCGCTACGAGGCTTATATGAAACATGCCTTTGTTCTCAATCAGGAACACGCCACAAACATCGCTTTGATGGGTAATGTATCTATGCACAAGCAGCAGGCGCAATATGGTATTAAGCAGTATGATGTCAACGAGAAGAATGCTTATGCATCACTTATGTTTGAGACAAACTTCACCGATGAGCACAATCTCTCTGCTGGTTTGAGTCTCAACCATGATTACTTGCATCAGACGCTGACACTCCCAGCAACGGCTGTGCCTTCTGATTATGGTAATATCTACCCGCTCACACGTGGTATTGAGAGCGAAACAACACCGGGCGCATACGTTCAGTACACCTATAATCTGCATAGTCGATTCATCGCTATGGCAGGATTGCGCGTCGACCATAGCAATGTTTATGGTACGTTCTTCACTCCTCGCTTCCACTTGAAATGGGTGCCAGCTGACTTCCTGACCCTTCGCCTCTCTGCAGGTAAGGGCTATCGCAGTCCGCACGCACTGGCTGAGAACAATTACCTCATGGCTTCGGGGCGCCGACTCATCATCGATAAGCTCGATCAAGAGGCTGCATGGAACTATGGTGCGAGTCTTAATTTCAACATTCCAATAGGAAATAAGATGCTGAAAATCAATACTGATTACTATTACACGCACTTCCTTTCACAGATGTTGATTGACTATGACAGTAATCCACAGGAGCTGCATATCACAAATCTCAATGGAAAGAGCTTCTCGCATACCTTCCAAATCGAAGCTTCTTATCCTTTGTTCAAGGGTCTTGAGCTGGGAGCAGCCTACCGATATAACCTCGTTAAGGCGACGTATGGAGGAAAACTGATGTGGAAACCACTGCAGAGTCGTTACAAAGGACTCTTGACGCTCAGCTATAAAACACCTTTAGGACTCTGGCAGTTTGATGCTACTGCAGCCTTGAACGGAGGTGGTAGAATGCCAGAATCTTACACCTTAGCATCGGGCGAACGCTCATGGGCAGGCAGCTATAAGGCTTACGGACAGCTTAGCGGGCAGGTGACACGCTACTTCCGCCACTTCTCGCTTTACATAGGTGGGGAAAACCTTACCAATTATAAGCAGAAGAACCCTATCATTGGTTATCAAAATCCGTGGGCTAACAGCTTCGAACCAACAATGGTCTATGGTCCTGTCGAGGGTGCCATGGCATACGTTGGTATCCGTCTGAACCTCGGTAAACGACAGTAAACATTGATTCATTTACAATAGAATAACATAAACGACAACACAGAGAGACGTCTTGAAACACGCTTTCGGACGTCTCCCTCAAACAAAGAACAATTATGAAAAAAGCTATTTTCACAATGCTGATGCTCATGGTAGCCATGATTGCAACAGCCAAAGACATTAAGACAGTTATCTTCACAACTACTCCACAGATGCACTGTGCTAACTGTGAGGCGAAAGTAAAGAACAACCTCCGTTTTGTAAAGGGTATTAAGGAAATCAAGACGAACGCTGAGACACAGAAGGTCTATATCACTTACGATCCTAAGAAGACTACGGAGGAACAGTTGCAGAAATCCTTTACGAAATTTGGTTATAAGGCAGAGAAAACAACAGAGGATGCTAAGATTCCTGTTCATGAAAATGAGGAATGCGATAATATGTAATTGTCAGAATACACAGATTTCAAATTGTAATTCTCTGATGCCTATACTATAAATAGGCGAAGGGGCAAACTTCGAATCAACAGTCTATCCTACTGTATTTGAAGTTTGCCCCTTTTTTTTATTCCCTTTGAGTTTTGTACTTTGAACTTTGAGTTTTGTATTTTGAATATTGAACTTTCCCCTTTGAGTTTTGTACTTTGGACCTTGAATATTGAACTTTCTCCTATGAACTTTGAATTTTGAGCAATAACGTTTTTACTTTTTTCCCCTTTTACTTGTTTCTCCTTATCTCCAACCTCATCGGGTCTTGAATCTTAGCTTTACTGATAAGTTGCAGATAACGTTCACGGAGCGGACCAACTCTTACGTTCTTTCTAGCACGTACAGCGGAGATAACGGATGAGGGATTGTTAGGTTCGCGCACGTGAAGTACCCTACATATATTCCGTACAATCGTTCGGAAATCTAAGGGGTGTCCCGTCGCATCCAATAAAGCACCGCTCTCCCAAACCATGTGGGCTAGTTCTATGAGGTCGCACTTTAAGCCGGTCCAATATAATCCTTCGTCTTCGCTTCTATTGATTAGGTCGTGAAAATTATTCACAATTCTTCTTGTCAATTGCTCCTCCTCTTCTTTTGTCCAGAGGTGAGTAGCCTTCATTGTTATTGTCACTCTCTTTGTCATTGGTCTTGGTGTTTTTGTTATAGAATAAATGTGTTTCAATCATCTACCACCTTATATTATAGTGACGCAAAATCGGTCAGTAGGAGAAGTCGTCAGGTGGTATGTGTATCATCCTCATCGAAATAATCTACTGGGGAGAAGACTATTTCTTGCGATAGTTGCAAAGGTAAAATAGCATGGTGCAGTATATGTTCAATACCGAAAATTTTTATTTAAATAAAACTAACAAAACAATGACCATAATCATAAGTCGGAAAAAAGTTGACAGAACGGGCTAAAACCATTTGGTTAATCTATAAATATTGAGCTATATCTTTTTAATTTTAAGTATTGATATTTTACTTCTTAGCTTTCAGGGCGAATATCAATATCATTGTTGTTCAGTTAGCAAGTTGACGAGTAGCCAGAATGATATAAGAACATATCACGCCCCTCCCTATGGGGTATGGGATCAGTTGGGGTATGGGCCAGTTTTCTTTGTGAGGCTAGTTGCTACCCGCTAAACCATTAAAAATCCCGACTTATTCTTTACATCTTTTGTCTGATACTAAAAAAAGTGTTATATTTGCACGCATAAACCTAAATCATTGTGATTATCTCCTTTCGTTCAAATGCGTATGCTCTCATTGATAGCCTATGGAGCAGCATCCTAGGAGGGGATAAATAGTTGATATAAACTAATTTATCATATATGCAAACAAAAGTTTTATGTGGTTTGACAGGAGCGCTTGCAATGGGTGCCGTCGTACCTGCTCACGCACAGAAGAAACCGATGAACATCGTTTTTATCATGAGCGATGACCATTCGTATCAAACCATCAGTGCTTACGACAAACGTTTCATTAGTACACCTAACATCGACTGGCTGGCTGACAATGGTGTGAAATTCCAAGAGAGCTTCGTTGCCAACTCACTAAGTGGTCCGTCACGTGCTTGTATGCTTACGGGCAAGCATAGTCATGCCAATGGTTTCACTGACAACTCCAAGACCTTTGATGGAGAACAGCAGACCTTCCCAAAGTTGCTGCAGAAGCAGGGCTATCAGACCGCTATGATTGGTAAGTGGCATCTTACCTCCCTACCAACAGGCTTCAACTACTGGGATATCCTTATCGGACAGGGTGACTACTACAACCCTGACTTCCTAAGCAATGGTAAGCGCATACGCCGTCCGGGTTATGTGACCAACATCATTGCCGATATGGCAATTGACTGGATGGAGAACAAACGTGATAAGAACAAGCCGTTCTGTCTGTTGATGCACAACAAGGCACCTCATCGTGTGTGGAATCCTGATACCTGCGACCTTCGCCTCTATGATGACATCAAATATCCATTGCCAAAGACCTTCTACGATGACTATTCTGGTCGTCTTGCTGCACAGAAGCAGAAGATGAGCATCATAAAGGATATGGACCTCGTCTATGACAACAAGATGGCTGACAAGGAAAATGAGATTCATACCACGACTGGTCTTGAAGAATGGGGACGTGCTAACTACAAACGTATGACACCATCACAGCGTGCCCAGTGGGATAGCTACTATGACCCAATCATCAAGAAGTTTAAGGAAGACAAACTCTCTGGTAAGGCACTCGCTGAATGGAAGTATCAGCGTTACATGCACGACTACATGCGTGTGATTCACTCTGTTGACCGCAACGTAGGACGTGTCATTGATTATCTGCGCCAGCACGGACTCTTGGAAAACACGATGATTGTCTATACTTCTGACCAAGGTTTCTATATGGGTGAACACGGATGGTTCGATAAGCGTTTTATGTATGAGGAATCCTTCCGCACACCGCTGTTGATTTACTATCCAGGTGGTAAGCATGGCGTTATCAGTCAGATGGTACAAAACATCGATTATGCTCCAACCTTCCTCGATGTAGCAGGTGCAAAGATTCCATCCGACATCCAGGGCCGTTCTTTCCTACCACTCCTTGAGGGTAAGAAGCCAGCCAACTGGCGTCAGTCGCTCTACTATCACTACTATGAATACCCTGCCGAGCACTCTGTTTGCCGTCACTATGGTATTCGTACCAAACGTTATTCGCTTATCCATTTCTATAATGATATTGACGCTTGGGAACTTTACGATCTAAAGAAAGACCCAGAACAGATGCACAATATCTATGGTAAGCCTGGCACGGAGAAGCTCACGCAGAATCTAAAGAAGCAACTCCTCCAGCTGCAGAATCAGTATGATGACCCAATTCGCAAGAAGGAGAACAACATGAAGTAGTAAGTTCTTTCTATTCCCATATAGAATCCTTACGCAGTTGTCTTTCTCGTGAAGCTATATATATGATGTATGGCATGGATGTGATACATACTATATATATAATGTGTCTAAGTCATTCAACATCGAGAATAGCAAGCCACATGCCAGTAGGGTTATTTTATGGAGAATATTTTCTTTATATAAGTTGTTCTTAAACAACTGCTACATGTAAAGAAAATTCAAATATTAAAAAGTAAGAGGACGTTAATTGGATTTCAATTAACGCCCTTTTGCCTTCTAATAGGTGCCCTTTAAGGACCTTGTTAACGCCCTTCAAGCCCCTTGTTAACGCCCTTTTAGAAGCGTGTTTGTAATATGCTGATAGTGAGTGGATTGCAAAGGCGATAAAAATGGAGTTTTTGACCGCTTTTTGAAGATTAAAGTCTGAATAAATGTAAAGATAATTCAGAGCATTAGACGTTTAATTTTGACTTTTGAATTTTACCTTTGACTTTTGAACTTTTGTAGTAATATATGCAGGCATCTGTTTGTTTATTAACCATTAAGAGTGCTCGATTTTGCAATTAAGTGATTGGTCTCAACCCCTTTAGGGGAGGGGTATGGGAGAGGGACCGCTAGTTCTTAATTATGATTAGTTTGTATGCTGTGTCAACAAGATAAGATTTCTGCGAAAATCTTTGGTAATATCATTTTAAGGGTGTAACTTCGGAAGCAGAAATCTATACACCTAAAAGCATGAACCTTAAACGGAGAATCATCTTCAATTTGGAGAACGGTAAGAAATGCGATATTTTCATTGTGAGAATGCATCTCCCATTTGCATGTCTATTAGTTTCCCCAACGGATTTTGTTCATGACTGATAGTTCCATAGAAGGTAACAGCTCGTTGCCATGAAATCTTGTATTGACATTACAGACGAATCAAGACGAAGACCCTGAGGAAATTCGGTCAGTTATAACACCCAGATAGTATGCGCCAAGAATTAAGAAAAACAGAGAAACAAGATTTATCCCTCATCGTACGAGCTATTGGTACCGACCTAGAGCATATACAAGTACGCATGATTACTTCGGCTAATGCCGATATGCTTTTCCACTATTGGAAAGTAGGGCATTTTATTCTTAACCTCCAAAAGAAAGAAGGTTGGGGAAGCAAAGTCATTGACAAACTTTCTAAAGCGATACGTTCTAAATATCCAGACAAGAAGGGGTATTCCACTCGTAATCTTATCTATATGTGCCAGTTTGCAAAGGCTTATCCTATGGAGGTTCTAACGGAAATGGGTAAGGTTGAAGAGTTGCTTAATAGCCCTTCGGTTGATAATGTATTACAATTAACAAACGAACTTAATCAGTTTACGCAACAGCCTGTTGCACTAATTCAAAATTCAGATATTCAAGGAGATATAATTACGCAACACCCTGTTGCGTAATTGCGCGAAGTATCAGAAAAACTTTGTCGGCTATCTACCACAGCGACATCAGTCAGATAGAAGAAGTCTTCAAGCAATCAGCCATTGTTCGCACCAACTGGGCAAGCCATGTAATCCTACTTAACAGCCAGTTGCCCTTGGGTGAGCGTTACTGGTACATTACGCAAGCAGTAGCTAATGGATGGAGTCGCAATGTTCTGCAAATGCAGATTGAGACAAACCTTTTTGCTAGACAGATTGCTGCAAAGAAGGTCAGTAACTTCGCAGTATGCTTACCCAATCCACAAAGCGACCTTGCCAACTATCTGATGAAAGACCCTTATATCTTTGACATGATGGGACAAACGGAAAAGATGACTGAACGAGATGTGGAGCGTCAATTAGTTTCTCACATCACCAAATATCTTTTGAAAATGGGGAGTGGCTTTGCGTTTGTTGCACAGCAAAAGCATTTTGAAATAGGCGAATCAGATTTCTATGCCGACTTGATTCTTTATAACATCCAGTATGCATGCATACGTAGTAGTCATGTTATAAACCTGTTAACAACTCATATAAATATGAATGAACAAATATATTACAAGTATATGTCTTTGGAAAAGTTAGAACGTTTCCTAGAATATCTATAATGAGTATTGTCATGTATTTACCTTGCTTGTCTATGAGTATGATTTTTGTATAAACGATGCGTTTGAGGTTATCAAGAAAATAGATCATAATGCAAAAACCTATTTTTTTGATTGAGATATTTTGTAAGCTGTAACAAGGGGGATTGTCGGGGCTTCCATGAATTTTGTGGGTAGAAGGTGTAGCTAATGGGAGATAAATCTTTACGCTCCTATACCTTATATAAGTAGTTTCGAGAGAGACGATAGAAGCTTATTATAGGGAATGAGTATTTTTTCTACACTTTTTACCCATAACAAGTATTAACTCACTTTTTTTTTGTATCTTTGCCTTTGGAAGATGGAATTCCGACAAAAAACCTAAATACAAAATATTCATATTAATCAGAATGAAGAAAATCTTACTTTCAGTGGCATTGATGATTGCGAGCATCTCGCTTCATGCCACAGACGCGAACTACCAGGTAGTGCCGCTACCACAGAGCATCACTGCTGAGAAAGGTGCAGCTTTTGTTTTGGATGCTAACACCATTATCAACGTGGCAAGCAACGATGAGGCGATGCGCCGTAATGGTGAGTTCTTGAAGCAGTATATCCAAGAGAAGACAGGTATTGTACTCAATGGAATGAATAAGAAGGGCAATACTATCACTTTGAAACTCAATGCAAAGGTAGAGAACGAGGAAGGATATGTTATCACCGTAAAGGGTAAAAATATTACAGTTGAGGGTAAGACTCCGCGTGGTGTTTTCTATGGTATTCAGACACTTCGCAAGTCATTGCCATTGGAGAAGGTTGAGAACGTAACCTTCCCAGCAACACGTATTGCTGACTATCCACGTTTTGCTTATCGTGGTACGATGCTTGATTGCGCTCGTCACTACTTCAAGATGAGCTTTATCAAAGAGTTCATCGATATGCTTGCACTCCATAACATCAACACCTTCCACTGGCATCTCACTGAGGATCAGGGCTGGCGTGCGCAGATTGACCGCTATCCAAAGCTTACAGAAGTGGGTTCAAAGCGTGCACAGACGGTTATCGGTCGTATGACAGGACTCTTTGATGAGACTCCATACGGTGGTTACTATACAAAGGACGAGATGCGTGAGGTTGTGAAGTATGCAGCTGATCGTTATATCACTGTTATCCCAGAGATTGATATGCCGGGTCACATGCTCGGTGCATTGGCAGCTTATCCAGAGCTTGGTTGTACGGGTGGTCCTTACAAAGTGGCTGAGCAATGGGGTGTTTTCCCAGATATTCTCTGTGCTGGAAACCCTAAGACTTACGAGTTTGTGAACAACGTCTTAGACGAAATTATTGATATTTTCCCATCTAAGTATATTCACATCGGTGGTGATGAGGCTCCACGTATTCGTTGGCAACACTGTCCACGCTGTCAGGCTGAAATCAAGCGTCTTGGCTTGAAGGGCTCAAATGGTTTCTCTGCAGAGGCTCAGCTACAGGCTCACTTTATGAACCAGGCAGCGAAGCACTTGGCAGAGAAGGGTCGTTACATCATCGGTTGGGACGAGATTCTCGAGGGTGATGTTGATAAGGGTACGACTGTCATGAGCTGGCGTGGCGTGAATGGTGGTATTGAGGCTGCTAAGCGTGGCTTGGATGCAATCATGACACCAGTAAACTACTACTATCTCGATTACTACCAGAGAAAAGACAACACGATGACGCTCATCGGTGGTTTCCTCCCTGTTGAGACAACTTACGGCTACAACCCAGTGCCAGATGATGCTGCACCTGAGTTGAAGAAGCATATCAAGGGTGTTCAGGCTAATCTTTGGACAGAGTATATCATTGGTCGCGACCTGGCTTTCTTCCAGCTCCTCCCACGTGTTGCAGCTATGGCAGAGACTGGTTGGACAGAGAATGCTAAGAAGGACTTTGCGTCTTTCAAGGAGCGTGAGACACGTCTTAACGAACTCTACAAACACTTCGGTTGGAAGACTTGTCAGGACCTGTACAAGGAGAAGAAGTAACAACAAAGACGTATTAGCCTAGGCTCATACAAGCCTTAAAATTAAAACGGCTGATAAGGTACGAGAACTCATCTCGTGTCTTACCAGCCGTTTTTGTTTCTCCCTATTGATTAGAGTGGTGTATATCTATTTCGGTCTCAGAAGAATAAGAAACGGGTTTCTAAAAGGTAGTACATGGAAAGTGATGGTGACAACGGAGTCGCCATCGTCTTGTATTTATCAAACCTCCGTGTTCCTCGTGTTGCAACAGCTTTAATTCATATTATTGCACAAAGGGTTGTAAGTTTTTCCTTTTTATGATGACATCGAGAGAGTATTGGAAGGCAATGTAGATAAGAATATCTATCGCAATAATCCAAGTTACGACGAGTTCGTTGAAGAGGGTAAGGTTGATAATAATAAAAAGGACCGATAATAAAATAACGCTAATCAATGTCTGGTGTTGTGTCAATCCTGTACGCATCAGCTTATGATGAATATGGTTCTTGTCTGCGGTGAAAATTGGTTTATGGTTTATGAGTCTTACGATGATAACTCTGAACACATCGAAGGTTGGTACAAGAAGTAAAGTCACGGAGAGGAGTGTAGCGCCCTTCTGGTAAGGCATCACATGTGGGTTGTACATACAGAACTTAATCATCAGTACACCAAGGATATACCCCAGTGTCAGACTACCAGAGTCACCCATAAATATCTTTTGATTTTTTTCTTCTTTCCCCCAAATGTTATGATAAAGGAAGGGAATCAAAACACCCATCAAGCCTGCAATGAGGATGCAGTAAACCCATATCTGTTCACGATGAAAGATATAGAAAAGACCGCCTAAGGCAATGAGCGTAAGACTTGCAGAGAGTCCATCAATACCATCAATCAAGTTGATAGCATTCATGATAAATACCAGTACACCAATGGTTAAGATAGTTCCTACAAGTGGTGGAATCTCATAGATGCCTAAGAATCCATAGAGGTTATTGATGTAAAGATAGGACATAGGGAGCAGACTGGCAACGACAATCTGCATAAGAAGTTTTACCCTTGCTCTCACACCAAAGATGTCGTCAATGACACCTGTTATATAGATGATGGTGATGCCGATACCAAAGAAGATGCACCAAGGGCTGACACATATCTTGTTACACTTGCATGTAGAGACCCATACCAATAGTGCAACAATTGTAGCAATCAGCATACTGGGCATAAAAGAGACACCCCCTAAACGCGGAACAGCACTCTTGTGTATTTTCCTAGCATCTGGAGCATCGTATAAGTTCTTCTTCTTACAGAAGGAAATAATTTGTGGAATCATAATAAATCCACAAATAGCGCTCATGGTAAAAGCAAAAAGAATTATTAACGTATATGTCAACATCCTATTTCTATTCTTGTGTTCAATATAACTCTTAAATTGCTATATTATTGCATTTAGAT
Source organism: Prevotella scopos JCM 17725 (assembly GCF_018127785.1). Lineage (NCBI taxonomy): Bacteria > Pseudomonadati > Bacteroidota > Bacteroidia > Bacteroidales > Prevotellaceae > Prevotella > Prevotella scopos. The sequence continues at coordinate 1,062,596 of NZ_CP072389.1, read as the reverse complement.
ATCTAAAAAAATATAATTTATCTTCAACATCAATTGTTTTTATTGAAATTTCTTGTCACGCATTGTTCTTTGTTATTTTCTTTTTGTATTTTTGTAAATATGAGATTTCATTAGAATCGTTATACCATGCGCCTTAGACGAATCTTTTGAAGATTTTTTGTTAAGTAACCCTTTTAATCGATATATGGAACGAATTGATATTTCAGTTTTAATGGCTGTTTACAAGAAAGATAATCCTACTTTCCTTCGTGAAAGTTTAGAGAGTATCTTTTCTCAGACGGTGGAAGCTGCTGAAGTAGTTTTGTTAGAGGATGGACCTTTAACGGATGCTTTATATGATGTTATAAAGTCATTTACTATGCGATATGCATCATTAAAGGTAGTACCATATCCAGAGAATAGAGGGTTGGGCAAAACGCTGAATGATGGGTTGCAGCTTTGCAAATACGACATAATAGCGCGTATGGATGCCGATGATATCTGTAAACCCAATAGATTTGAAGTGGAGTATAACTGGTTAAAGACGCATAAGGACTATGATTTGGTAGGGTCTTGGGTAGATGAGTTCTCGGACGATAAGATGGTGGTAAAGACTAAAAGAAAGGTGCCAGAGCAGAATGAAGAGATAAAGCGATACGCCCAGTATAGATGTCCAGTCAACCATCCGACAGTGATGTATCGTAAAGCAGCAGTATTAGCTGCTGGTGGTTATCTGACAGAATATTTTCCTGAAGATTACTTTCTCTGGTTGCGTATGCTAAAGAATGGAAGTAAGTTTTATAATATTCAAGACTCTTTATTGTGGTTTCGCTACTCTGAAGACACGGTAGGCAAGCGTGGTGGATGGAAGTATGCTTGTGATGAGGTACGTATCTTGGAAAAAATGTTGAAGATGGGCTTCATCCCATTCCATGTTTTCTGTCAAAGTGTTGTTATCCGGTTTACTACTCGTGTTATGCCTTTGCCTATCCGTAAACGGCTGTATAAGCTGATAAGAAAGACATAGCTTGAGGAGTTTCTGGCTCTATAACGCATCGTGTGGATTGTGTGTTGATATCCCACCGGTTTGGTGCGGGTGCTTAGCACGTGTGGTGCGGATGCTTAGCACTAATGGTGCGGAGGGTATGCACCACATGTGCGGAGGATTAACACCATTGCTGTATATGGAAAGGTAGGAATTTAATGTGCGTTAAGCGTATTAAACCTAAGGTCAACCTAGAGTCGTGTTTTGTTGGAGGCTATACTTCTTGACAATATTTTTATGTTCTATGACGAACTACCCACATGAATCATTAGAGAGCCGAGTTTTTAAGGATTATAAATATTTGGTTTATCTACACAGATATAATGCAATAAAATAGCTAACTTTGCGTTTTTATTTTTACTTAGTAAATTGTTAAAGATAAATAAAGAATAAAATATATTTTCAATGGAAGATCAAAAGAAAGAGGATGTTGCAATTGTTTCCTTTCTCAAAAAGCTTAAGCATGACCTGTTACGATATATTATCGTTTTTGTTGTTGCTTTGGTAGGTTCAATCCTAATTATTTTACCTGTTCCTCGCTATTATAAGTGTGATATTTCCCTTGCTCCTGAAATGGATAATGCAGAAGGTGGTGGTAAATTGAGTTCTATTGCTTCTTCTTTTGGTGTGGATCTTGGTGATGTCGCTTCTGGCAATGCCTTGCAGCCCAGTCTTTATCCAGACTTGATGAAGTCTAATGAGTTTGTTAAGAGCTTGCTCCAGATTCCTGTACAAACAAAAGATGGTTCGGTAAAGACAAATTACTATGATTATCTTTATCATCATCAGAAGGAGTCACCTTACACTAAGGTTATTTTATGGTTTGGTAAGAAGTTTGGTGACAACGATACCCTTACAAGTAAAACCGACTCCATTAACCCTTTTATGCTTAATAAAAAGCAGGATGAAATCTTCACAAAGATAAAGAAAAGTATTGCTTGTGATATTGATATTAAGACGGGGTTGATAACCATTTCAGTGGAAGATCAAGACCCACTGATTAGTGCAACGATTGCTGACTCGGTACGTGCCAAATTGCAGGACTTCATCACAAACTATAAAACAAATAAGATGAAGAATGACGTGAAGTATTATACGAAGTTAGTTGCCGAGGCAAAGAAGAAGTATGAGAATGCACGTCAGAAGTATGCTGCCTTTTCGGATGCAAATCAAGATGTTATTTTGCAGGAACTTCAGTCGCAACGTGATGATTTGGAGAATGATATGCAATTGAAGTTTAATGCTTATAGTGCGTTAAGTACACAGTTGCAAAATGCACAGGCAAAGTTGCAAGAGCATACTCCTTCATTTACGATGGTTCAGAGTGCATCAGTCCCCGTTAAGCCTGCAGGACCGAAACGTATGGCATTTGTCTTTATTGTGGTTTTCCTCAGTTTGATGGTCACCTTCGTTATTCGTAATTTCTCGTTGTTGTTTGGTGGTGGAAAGGACGAATAGTTGATGGTTACAGTTAAGGAGATTATAACCCGATTAAACTCTTCCTCCATATCACGAAGAATGGGGCAAGGACTGGCTTGGTCGTTTACTGGGACGGCCTTAGCTAAGTTTCTTACCTTAGTGGTGGGTATTATCTGTGCCCATATATTGCAGAAGGAGGCATACGGAGAGTTCTCTATGGTGCGCTCCACAATTAATATGTTTATTGTTCTGGGCTCTGCGGGGTTAGGTGTTACGTCAACAAAGTACATTGCTGAATATAGAGTTGAACAAGCAGATAAGATTCCTGCAGTATATGCAGCAACCAATTTCTTTGGATTTTTAATGGCAGTGATAACTGCAATCCTGATATTGTTGGGTGCACCCTTTATTGCGAATAATATTCTTCATCACCCAAGTATTGTGTTACCAGTACGTGTGGGCGCAGTATTATTGTTCTTTTCCATCATCAATGGTGTTCAGAATGGAGCACTGATGGGCTTCGAAAACTTTAAGGCAATAGCGATTAATACGCTGTCAGGAAGTATCCTTGAATCTATTCTGACCATTTTTGGAGCTTATTATTTTGGTGTCAACGGAGCAATCCTTGGTTTTGGTATGGGGTTTATCTTGATTTTCGTAATGAATCATCTTTCCATCAACAAGAACTTTTATGCAATTCAGATAAAGAAGTTAAGTATCAAAGAACTCCAATTAAAGGACTTTTCAATCTTATATACTTATAGCCTGCCAGCAGCTTTGTCGGCGTTACTTATTACGCCTTCATTCTGGTTAATACGTTCAATACTTGTACGTTCAGAAGGTTTTCAAGATCTTGCAGTCTTTGAGGCAGCCGACCAGTGGAAGGTTATCATCTTGTTTATCCCTACAGCTTTTAGCCAGATTGTACTCCCCATTTTATCGAGTCTGAATAAAGAAAAGGCTTCTTTCGTATCAACATTAAAGTATAATATGTTGATAGTCGGCGTTACGGCATTGTTGTTGTCAATAGGCGTGATACTCTTTGGTGGCTTTATTATGCGACTGTATGGTGCTACCTATGACAATCCCGTACCCGTACAGATACTTGCCATCTCAACAATCTTCTCTGCCTTGGCAAATGTCCTTGAGATGGCTGTCTATAGTCTTGGTAAGATGTGGCAATGTTTTGTTATTAATATTGTCTGGGCTATGCTAATGGTAGGATGCTCTTATTATCTTTGTATGAGAGGGGAGGGTGCTAATGGCTTGTCAATGGCAGTATTAGTCTCATACGTTGTGTCCTTTCTTATGTTCTTGGTGTACACAATCATCGTTGTTAGAAAGGAGGTAAAGTGATGTCAGAGAAGGCTCGTTATATCTTATTTGCATTCTTTCTTTTCCTTACCCAGATTCTAGGTACGGGCATCGTTCCTATGGGATTGTTTGCTCTTTCGCTGTTAATGATATTCTCACCTACCACCTTTCTACGCAGTCTGGGATATACCCCAATCTTCTTTTTGTTTATCTGTTTCTCCTTGGGAGTCGGTTTTTACTTTGCGTTATGCAATGGTCTGAAACCTTGGAACATAGCCTATTGGGGGCAATTCTATTTCCTTTGTATCCTTCTCTTGGGTGTTAAGGATAAGAAGTCGTGCTTGGAAGCATTACGCATCTTTGTTTTTATCATTTTTATCCTTGACTTTGGAACGAACCTTTTGTTTCTTGTAGGAGTAAATGTGCCTTGGACAGAACTGCCACCTGTACGTCCTGGAGAATCGCTTGCACGTTTTCCTGGCTTTAAAGGTAATGCTTTATATTCAGGAAGTATAACCTTTGTTGCAGCTTGCTATATGCTAAATCAGAAGAGAGTGAATAAGATAGTCTTCTATTTAGGACTTGCAACCATGGTTGGAAACCTTATTCTTTCAGGTTCTTATCGTTACCTTATTATCGGAGCTGTTGTTGCAACGATGTATTACCTTCGCTTATATAGAAGTAGGATTATGATGGTTGGGATGTATGTGTCGAGTATTATCGTAGTGTTTACAGCCACGCTTGTCACGATGTTCTCTAATCTCAGTAATTTCTATCGTGCATTTATTTGGTTCCATTTCATTAAAGAAATTGCGAAAGATCCATGGATAGGTCATGGTTTCTTTAATATACACCTTGATGAGTATCAGGACTTTAGTACGCCTTCTCACTTGATTGCAAATGGCGTGACAGAGTCTTGTATTCTTACGATTGGCTATAGCTTTGGTATTATCGTCTTGTCATTCTTCCTCGTAAGTATCGTCAGGACCTTGTTACGATACAAAGCTTATAAGAAGTATTCCGTCGAGTTAGGAGTGTTCATTGGTCTGACACTTGACCTCTTCTGGGGTGGAAGCTTCGACAACACCTATACCTTTGCATTATTGTTATTAAGTTGGTATCTGATTAATGAGACTGCTTGTAAACGAGAATTGAATGAAGACATTCACAATAGTACTACCGACGTATAATAATCTTGACCTTTTCAAGAGTGCCTATGGTTCTGTTTGCAAGCAGGACTTTAAGGATTATGAGATTGTTGTGGTTGACGATTCCAATGATTCGTCCATAGCAGATTACGTTTCTTCACTCAATAACCCCGCTATTGTTTATCGACATCACGTCCCATCCTCAGGGGCTGTCAACAACTGGAATCATGGGTTACAACTAGCAACGGGAAGATTTGTTATTGTGGTACATCATGATGAAGCCTTTGAAGAAAATGATTATCTGTCTTCATTGAATAAGCTGTTTCAAAAAGGATATGACGTACTTGTGACGCGTGTGAAAGTCTTTAATGGTGGAGTATTAAAGCCTAATTTATTCTCACGGGCTATGATGAATCTCTTCGTTACCATTCCTTCTCTTCTTTTCCTTTGTAATGTCATTGGTCCTTGTTCTTGTATAGCTTTTAATCGTTCGCATCTTATAGAGTTTGATAACAGATTGAACTGGCTTGTCGATGTTGATTGGTATTACCGATTATTGAAAGGTAAGCGTCGAAAATTCTTAGATAATCTATACATTGACTCTTTTAATGACCATGAGGATAAGATTACAAATCAGATAGACGTCAAACAGGCTGAGGTGAAGGATATTGCTATTCTCAACTCGAAGTATAAGTGTCATCTTCTGTTAAGAGGTTGCTTGTTTATTAATAAAATCGTTATGCTCAATGATTTAAAGGGTATAATAAAAAAAGTAATACGCCGATGAAGATTGTTAAGATATTAGGTGGCTTGGGAAATCAGATGTTCCAATATGCTTTGTACCTTTCCCTGAAGGAAACTTTCCCAACGGAACGTGTAACATTGGACCTTTCTTGCTTCAATGGTTATCATCTACACAATGGCTTTGAGGTGGATAAAATCTTCTCTGTAACAGCTGAAAAAGCTTCTGCTTTTGATATAATGCGTGTTGCTTATTACTATCCAAATTATCTTTTGTGGCGTATTGGCAAACGTCTTTTGCCGCATCGAAAAGGAATGTGTATAGAAAGTTCTTCTCTTCGATTTGACAGTTCTGTGCTGATTCAAGACGGAGACAGATACTTTGATGGCTATTGGCAAGATGAAAGATACTTTCTTGCTTTTCGGGAAAAGGTGTTGAAGGCTTTTACTTTCCCTGCTTTTAATGATAAAGAGAATTTATCATTATTAGAAAAGTTAGATGGCAATAGCGTTGCTTTACATGTACGACGAGGCGATTATATAGGGAATAAACTTTATCAAGGCATCTGCGACCTCGATTATTACCATGCAGCCATCGAGAAGATGTGTACTTATGTTACACCTTCAGTCTTTTGTGTTTTTAGTAATGACATAGGGTGGTGTAGAGAGCATTTAGAGCAATACATTAAGGCTCCTGTTGTTTATGTCACTTGGAATACAGGGGCTGAAAGTTATCGCGATATGCAGTTGATGTCTTGTTGTGCGCATAATATTATTGCAAATTCGTCTTTCTCATGGTGGGGAGCATGGCTCAATCAGAATAGTAGTAAGGTTGTCATTGCACCAAAGAGATGGTTAAATATGGAAGAGTGTGATTTCACTTTACCAGACTCTTGGATAAAGATATAGGTTTACTTATGCCGAGTACATTTGAAGCTATCTATTGGCAAAATCCTAGGATAACGTACAACATATTTACAAATGAACTTCTTGATTGAAAGGGTAAGATCCACAAATTTGTAAAAGATTAAGTGTAATTAATTTCATAGTTCATATAAAGAAAAAGGTTAGGTCATTGAAAATCATTTTGACCTAACCTTTTTCCATGTATAATCTGCGCCAGCGCCTTTTTGAATCCTATAGAACCTTACTTCATCAAGTTAGCAATCGTTGCAATGATGGCTGCAATGCTGGCTGCACTTGAACCAATGCTGAGGGTCTCTGCAAGACTCATTTTGCTTTGTATCTTTGTAGGAACGATGATTTCGCAACCAGGACGTACTTTGGCATTATGCCCTACCTTCGCTAACATGCCGTTCATGTAGAGGATGTAGGTGTTGCTCTTCTTTGCATCACTAGCAAAACCACCCGCCTGATCAATATAATAACTGACGTTCTTGCCTTCAACATAGCCGACAGAGTTAGGATACATCACTGCACCATTAATCTTAACCGTACCATTGTATTGTGGGATGATGATGCGGTCGCCTGCACGGAGAACGATGTCGGCGTCACTACCAGGGTTAGCGATTGCTTTATCGAGTTCGATACCAACAGGATACACGTCAGGTGCTTGGAATTTCTCCAGTGGTTTTTTGTCGCCCTCTTTTGCAGTTTTTCCGTCACCTTCTTGTAATGCTTGTATCACACCAGCATCCTTTGTTTTCACAGCAAAGTTTATCAAGTTCTTACGTTGCTGTTCCATCTGCATCTTGTAAGCGTTCTCCATGCGGATACGTTCGCTTGGCGTTGTACGACGCTCCAGGCGGGCACCTTTTATATAACCATTTTCTGTTACGCCACCTGCTGCCTTATAGATATCGCTTAGCCGCATCCTTCTAGAGGTCAGTGTGTAGCTTCCACCAAAGACGACTTCGCCTTCGATACTAACATTCTGTTGGTTCGTTGTACCAGGACTCTTACGAACATACACCTCGTCGTATGGCTCAAGAACAAAACCTGGTGCACCTTCAATGACAAATCCATCGCGCAGAGCGAATGAATAGGTGCGTGCAATGATGGAATCAGGTGTCAGTGCTTGCGAGTTTGTGATACGGCGTGACACATCCACTCTTACGGTTGAGGCACTCTGTTTAAGACCACCTGCCTGTAAGATGAAGTCTTCTAACGACTCATTATCAGCATATTGATAAACACCAGGATAGAGAACTTCTCCATGAATGGTTATTGTTCGTTGTACCTGTGCGTCAGTGCGAGTAGGAATAAAGAGTATGTCTTCATTCTGTAACGGGATATCAGCCACACGTCCTGTGAGGATACCTTCTACATCAACAGAGATAACCTCTAATGTTCGGTCAGCCTTCTTTCGATGTAATACCGCATGTGGGGCAAATGCCACCTCGGTCAGTCCGTCTGCTGCTTCAATCAATCCACGAACGCTATTGATACGTCCACCCACCTCATACATACCTGGACGGAACACGGCTCCCTTGATTTCAACCATGTTTTCATATCTTGGGATAACAGAATCGACGCTGACAGAGTCTTCGTCAGCTACACGGAAGTTGCGCATATCAAACTCGTTGACATTGAAGATGGAGTACTGACGACCCGTCTTTCTGCGTACACGTACCGAACGAGTATAGGCATCACCAGCAAATCCACCCGCATAACCGATGAGTGTGCCAAGACTTTCGCCTCGTTTCATCTCGTAGAACATCGGACGCTTTACCTTACCGCTGACCTGTGCCAGCATCTCGTAAGGTCCAACAACGATAACGTCATTATCTGCTAAGCGCACATTACCACTCAGATGTCCACGACGTAGGAAGTCATAAACGTCAACCGTACTGATAAGTGTGCCTCCTCTATATACTTTGATGTTACGGAGTGTTCCTAAATCACCTATACCACCCGCCATATAAAGTGCATTGAAGACTGTTGCAAAAGATGATAGCGTATAGGTACCAGGTGTCTTCACCTCGCCTACAACGTTGACCATGATTGTATGTGTCTGACCTACAGAGAGCCGGATGTTAGAACTACTAAATCGCTTGCCAATCTTCTCACGGATGCGATTGTTGGCTTGCCCTACGGTCAGTCCACTAACCTGAATAGGTCCAAAACCCTCTAAGGTGATGTAGCCATCAGGTGCAACCGTTGTCTGATATGATTTCTGTGAAGCCCCATAGATGTCAATAAACACGGCATCACCAGGTCCGATGTGGTAGTTGCGTGGCAGTGCCATGTTCATGTTAGGTTCAAAAGAAAGACTCTTATTGTTAAAGATGTCACGTCCCCAAACCCTCTTGCGGTTACGGCTTAACTGCTTGAGAAGGTTCTTGTACATTGCGGCAGTATCTTGCGGCATCCAATCGTTCATCTCTGACTGCATCTTAAGAAACTCGCCATCATTCTCATTATAGGTATTCGTTAACGAACGATCCGGTGTGATACGTCCTTCTGAATATCTATCGCCCACCTGCTCATTGTCGTTATAGTCTTTGAGCGTCTCTTCGGCAATCTGTCGTTTGCTCTTTCCTGAGGTAGTATTAGGATTTGTCTGTCCGTTGTTCGTACGACTACGATCTGTCGTTGTCCCCTCTTTCACAGCGCCAAAAGCAGCATTACCCTTCTGCATCTTCTCGTATGAGTTTCTCACACGGCGTATCTGCGAGATATCTACACCACTCTGCATGAGTTTAGTGACAATCTGTGATTGTGGTGTACCTTTCTTATGTTCCTTCATCACGAAGTCCATTACTTGAGAATCCGTCATGGACGACTGTGCAAAGCCGTTCAAGGAACACAAGGCGAGTAATATGAATAGAATGTATTTCTTCATTTTCGTGTTTAGAATTTCTTTCCTGTAAGAATTTTTAGAACCGTCTTAATGACGATGGTAAAGTCCAACCACAAGGTGCGATTCTCTAGATAATGGATGTCCATATCCATTCGTCTGAGCATCTTTTCCATTGTGTCAGTGTATCCATTATAGAGTGTGGCCTCTGAAGTGAGTCCTGGTCGCATTTGGTAGATGAGGTGATAACTGTCAGTTTGCTCCATAATCTTGTCAATGAAGTACTTGCGTTCAGGACGTGGTCCCACAAATGACATGTCACCACGCAGTACGTTCCAAAGTTGTGGCAGTTCATCTAGATGGTGTCCACGCAGGAACTGTTCTAGCCGGGTGGAGTTCGTGTTGTCACAATTTGCAACAAGTTGTGGCCCATTCTCCTCCACGACACTACTCATTGTACGAAACTTATAGATGGCAAAGGGACGTCCTTTATATCCGATACGTATCTGTCGGAAGAATATCGGACCATTACTTTGATAAGTAATAAGAACACTGATAATGAGAAAAAGTGGTAAGCAGAGGATGAGTCCTAAGAGAGCTGCAACAATGTCGAAGGTACGCTTCAAACTTCGTTGAAACTTTCCCATGGTATCATGACTCTCAATTTCTCTCATTTGATTCTTCGTACTTTGATTCTGTATCTTTATTATAACTCGATTTTTGTCATTTTGTTGCAAAGGTAAGCTTTTTTCTTTATTTATTTGTTAGAAATACTTGTCTTTCCACTCTTCGTCGTACCTTTGCAATGAAAAGAGGACACGATTATGCGTAAAATTATTCACATTGACATGGATGCTTTCTTTGCTTCGGTTGAGCAACGAGATAATCCAGAACTCCGTGGTAAGCCGATTGCTGTTGGCTTCGACGGACCACGTGGTGTGGTATCTACAGCCAGCTACGAGGCACGTGTCTATGGCGTGCATTCGGCAATGTCAATGGCGCAGGCGAAACGGCGTTGTTCGCAGCTGATTGTTGTCCCTAGTCATTTCGATAAATATAAGGAAGTTTCACGACAAATTCATGCTGTTTTTCATGAATATACTGATTTGGTTGAACCCATCTCATTGGATGAGGCTTTTCTTGATGTGACTGACAACAAAATGGGAATAGAACTTGCCGTTGATGTGGCTAAGGAAATCAAACAGAAGATATTCGAACGTACTTCGCTAACAGCTTCTGCTGGTATTAGTTATAATAAACTATTAGCGAAGATTGCCTCAGATATGCGCAAACCGAATGGTATCTTCACAGTGCATCCCGACCGTGCGCTTGATTTTATTGGCAAGCTCCCAGTGGAGAAACTATGGGGCGTAGGTCCAAAGACAGCTGACCGAATGTATGAAATGGGGGTTTTCACAGGTGAACAACTCAGACAAATATCGCATGAACACCTTGTGCAGGTGTTTGGCAAGATGGGGCATGTCTATTATGATTTCTCACGTGGGATTGACAATCGTCCAGTTGTCGTTGCACATGAACGTAAGTCAGTAGGGTGTGAACGCACGTTCCTTGAGGATTTACACATTGAGTCAAAGATTATCATCGAACTCTATCATATCACCCTCGAATTAGTTGAACGATTGGAGAGGACGGATTTCAAAGGTAGAACGCTTACGCTAAAACTCAAGTGGGATGCAACAACACAGATAACGCGCAGTATTACACAGGATAAAATCCTCCGAGCGAAAGACGATATCCTACCCCTTGCCAAGCAGTTGTTGAAAGATACGGACTATCACGACCGCCCCATCCGACTGATGGGACTGTCGGTTTCTTCGCCTGATAACACCGATGGGAATGCTGAACCCAAGCCGATGTGGATAGAGGGGTTGCTGCCTTTTAAAGAAGATTAAAGCGATGATAATTAGTTTTACGATAGGGAGATATGAGCAGTTTACAGCTTATTGTACGTCATCAGATAAGGAATTTAAGATTGTTCGTTGATTTAGGCTTATATTATTGATTAAAACATTTCCAAGTATGGAAGAAAATTACTAAATTTGCACAAGATAGTACGTGTTTAACTATGTAAGGACATCATGCATCCTTTGTTCTCACTAATCATTGATCTTAAGAATTTATAGTATATGCAATATAATGTGACCTGTAGTAGATGTCATCGCTCATTTGCGATTTCGGCAGATGACGATGAAAAAATACGTTGTACATGTCCTTATTGTGGGCAGTCATTGCTTGTCAACCTTCCGTCTGTTGGCACTCCTATCACACCTTATGAGCAACAACCTATAGTAGCGCAGGAAGGGAGAAAGAGTCAAGGTTCAGGAATGAAGGTTTTTCTAACGGTACTGATTGTACTTCTTTTGGGCGGTGGAGCTGTCTTTGGCTACCTTTATTGGCAAAACCAGCAAGAGACAGAAGCTTTAGAGTTGCAGGCACAACGCAAGGCACATGCCGACTCTGTGATGCAGGTTCGTGCGCAGCAAGAAGCGCAAGAGGCTGAAGCACAACGGCAAGATGAAAAGCGCAAGAGCATCTGTAAGTTCTTAGAGTCGTTCTATCAGAAGGCTGTCCTGTCAGAAGATGCCGATGCTATGTTCTATAGTCGTTATCTCACCGACTATTGTAACCGAATGATTTTTGGAACGCAAGGCAGTGACGAAACAGATGTTGATTCATGGACAGTATGGTGGGGAGCCTTTGGAAACACGGCTTCAGAGCCTGATTTCCAGCAACTTCAGCGTAACCTCAGTGTCGTTCCAATAGATGATAATTGGTACAAGGTGAGATTATCACAAGATGGTGAAACAGAATATCGTCAGGTGAAGGTGCAATCGCAAGATGGGCATATCCTCATTGATGACGTACGATAAATCAACGAAAGGAAGAAAGAATGCAATTTCAAATAGCTTGCAAACATTGCCATCGCCCCTTTGTTATAGAATCGGAGGGTGGTAATACGCTAAAATGTAATTGCCCCTATTGTGGTGAAAGTATGATTGTTGCAACCCCACAGGTGGGTGCGACAACGGACAGTGGTGCTGAGACAACTGCCCCCGTGAATCATACACAAGCAAGAACAGATAACATGAACGAGCAAGTTGCTCCAATGAGGTATGAAAAGTCCTCGAAGAGTGGGGTTGGTAAGAAGGTTACAATCGTCTTTATCTCCCTATTGTTGCTCGTGATACTGCTATCATCCCTCTTATATATGATTTTCTCAGCAATGTCGAATTAAACAATAACACACTCAATTTTATGAAACAAACAAAGATAGTATGTTCTATTAGCGACCGCCGCTGTGACGTTGACTTCCTAAGAAAGCTTTTCTTCTCAGGAATGAATGTCGTTCGTATGAATACGGCACATGCAAGTCCTGAAGGTATTAAGGAGATTATTCGCAATACACGTGCTGTGTCTCAGCACTTGGCTTTACTGATTGATACCAAGGGACCAGAGGTGAGAACCACAGCTGTGGCGGAGCCTATTCATTATAAAGTAGGCGATATGGTGAAGATTTTCGGTCGTCCTGATGTGGATTCAACAAAGGACATCGTGAATGTTTCTTACCCTGACTTCGCACGTGATGTGAAGGTTGGCGATCATGTCCTCTTTGATGATGGCGCTTTAGATATGCAGGTTATCGAGAGTGTTGGTCCGATGTTAGTGGCGCAGGTGCAGAATGAAGGTGATCTTGGCTCACACAAGAGTGTGAATGTACCTGGTGAGCACATCGAACTACCAGCGCTTACAGAAAAAGATAAATCGAACATCTTGTTGGCGATAGAGGAAGATATTGACTTCATCGCTCACTCTTTTGTACGTTCAGCAGCTGATGTTCATGCCGTTCAGAAGATACTTGATGAGCATAACTCTGATATAAAGATTATTTCAAAGATTGAGAATCAGGAGGGAGTTGATAATATTGACGAGATTATTGATGCTTCATACGGTATTATGATTGCACGTGGTGACTTAGGTATTGAGGTTCCTATCGAGCAGATTCCTGGTATTCAGCGTAGCATCATCAATAAGTGTATCTTGAAGAAGAAGCCTGTTATCGTGGCTACTCAGATGTTGCACACGATGATAAACAATCCTCGTCCTACTCGTGCAGAGGTGACGGATATCGCAAATGCTATCTATAGTCACACCGATGCGTTGATGTTGAGTGGTGAGACAGCAAGCGGTAAGTATCCTGTTGAGGCTGTACAGACGATGGCACGTATTGCTGAGGCGGCAGAGCAGGATGCACATAAGCGTGGACATATCACTGTTCCGATGATTAATCAGAATGACCAGCGTGAGTTCTTGTCACGAAGTGCAATTGAGGCAACTGAGCAATTGGGTGTAAAGGGCATTATCACTGATAGCGAGACAGGTCAGACTGCTCGTAATCTTGCGGCTTTCCGTGGTCCACATCCAGTGTTGGCTATCTGCTACAAGGATAAGGTGCAGCGTTGGTTGAATCTTAGCTATGGTGTGATTGCTATTTATCAGCATCGCCAAAAGTCTAACGAGGAGATGTTTACGGCTGCATTGCGTATGCTCCGCCAGAAGGGGTATATAGAGTTAGAGGATAAGATCGCTTATCTTTCTGGTTCATTCGGTGCTGGTGGTGGCACAAGCTTCCTTGAGATTAATAATGTGGGTGATGTCTTTGCACGTAAGTATCGCTTCCACCTTCCTGAAGAAGTTGACGAAGGTGAAGAGGAGGCTTAATCTCTCTTCTATTCAATCGGGAAAGCTTTCAATGTCTTGTTGATAGGGTGAAGGCTTTCCAAATGATTCTTCATCATGTTGCTGTTTAGGCTAATATACTGATACAGAAAAAGGAAAAATTGATTTTATAAATAGAAAAAGGTGTCCTGAATTACTTCTGGACACCTTTTTCGTTAAATTAGGAGGGCTAGGCGTACTAGGGGAACTAGAGAAACTAGGAGTACTAGGGACACTAGGGTCACTAGGAAACCTAGGATTTACTAGCAATAACTAGCAGCAGCCCATCAACCTGCTAGTTCTATTCCTGGTGAACAGGAATTTTCTTAACGCGACGTTCATGTCTTCCGCCCTCAAAACTTGCTTTGAAGAAGGCGTCAAGAATCTTTTCAGCAGTCTTATTATCGATAAAACGGCTAGGGAGTACGAGAACGTTAGCATCATTATGTTGACGAATCAACTCAGCAACGTCCTTGTTCCATGCCAAACCTGCACGTACTCCTTGATGTTTATTAAGTGTGATAGCCATACCCTCACCGCTTCCACAGATAGCAATACCTGGATAAACCTCACCGCTCTCTATGGCTTCAGCCAGTGTGTGAGCGTAGTCAGGATAGTCACAACTCAAATCACTATTACAGCCAAAATGCTTATACGGATACTTGTGTTCTTCCAAATATTGGATCACGAATTGCTTTAATGGATAGCCTGCGTGGTCGCAGGCAACTCCTACTGTCTTAATTTCCATAAGCTGTTTAGGTTTTATGAGCCCCTTCGTTCGATATGGAACTAAGGGACATCTGGTTAAACGTTTATGCTAAAAATGCTTTTACTTGTTTGTAAACATTCTCTGGGTTGAAGCCTAACTTCTCATCGAGAACTTTGAAAGGTGCTGAGAAACCGAAGCTGTTGAGACCATATACCTTACCATTGGCACCCACCAAGCCTTCGAGTGTCACAGGAAGACCAGCGGTAAGACCGAAGATTTTTGCATCTCTTGGCAGTATCTGCTCCTGATATTCCTTGCTTTGGCGGCGGAAGAGACCCTCTGATGGTGCGCTAACGACGCGTACCTTCACACCGTCTTTGCGTAACAACTCAGCTCCTTCTACGCAGGTTGATACTTCAGAACCACTTGCCACGAGGATAACATCATACTGCTCGTCAGAGCCTGTCACGATGTAAGCACCCTTACGTGTCTGTTGGTAATCGGTTCCCTCTGGCAGACTCATCACGTTCTGACGTGATAAGATGAGTGCTGTTGGCGTGTCCATGTTCTCCATTGCCATCTGCCAACAAACTGTTGTGGCATCACTATCCGCAGGACGAAGTACACGTACAGAATCCTGTCCAGCATGGTTTTGCAACTTCTCCATCAAGCGGATTTGTGCTTCCTGCTCTACAGGCTCGTGCGTTGGACCATCCTCACCAACACGGAAGGCATCGTGGCTCCAAACAAATTTCACTGGAATACGCATGAGCGCAGCCATGCGAATAGCTGGTTTCATATAGTCAGAGAAAACGAAGAAGGTTCCCATTGCAGTGATGACACCACCATGAAGCATCATACCGATACACATACATGCCATTGCTAACTCGCTAACACCTGCCTGGAAGAAGGCACCGCTGAAGTCGTCACGTGTGAAGGCATGTGTCTTGTTGAGGAAACCATCCGTCTTATCAGAGTTGCTGAGATCGGCTGATGACACAATCATGTTAGGCACTTGCTCGGCAAGAACACCAAGACAAGCTGCAGAACCATTACGTGTTGGGATGTCGCGTTTCTGTACCAGACCGCTCCAATCAATCTTTGGAGCCTTGCCAGAGAACCATTCACGCATTTGTGCTGCCTTTTCAGGATTCTCTTTCTCCCATGCTGCTTCAGCTTCATGACGCTTAGCTACAATCTTCTTGAGCTCAGCTGCACGATCATCGTAGAGCTTCTGTACCTCTGGGAAAATCTTGAATGGGTCGTTAACATCACCACCAAGATTCTTTATTGTATTGATATAGGCGTCACCACCCAATGGTGCGCCATGTGTTTTAATGCTATGTTCGTAGCTACTGCCATCAGCCTGCAGAGCTCCCTTTCCCATCACAGTCTCACCGATGATAAGGGTAGGGCGATGCTCTTCCTTGTTTGCAGCAACGAGTGCTTCGCGGATAGCATCAGGGTCGTTACCATCAATCTTCAATACGTTCCAGTTCCATGCACGATATTTCATGGCTGTGTCCTCAGACATAACGGCACCACACTCAGTAGAAAGCTGAATATCATTGGCATCGTAGAACATGATGAGGTTGTTAAGGCCCAAGTTGCCGGCTAAGCGACCTACTTCTGCACTGATACCTTCTTGGACGCCACCATCAGAGATGTAAGCATAAATCTTATGCTGCATCATTGTGCTACCAAGGCGTGCTTCGAGGAATTTCTCAGCTACAGCTGCACCAGCTGCATAGGCATGACCTTGACCGAGTGGACCTGAAGAGTTCTCGATTCCATGTGCGATATCTCTTTCAGGATGTCCTGGGGTGATTGAACCCCACTGACGAAATTGTTTTATATCATCAACCGTGAACTTTCTCTGGAGGGTTAATGCAGCATAAAGCATTGGTGACATGTGACCAGGATCGAGATAGAATCGGTCACGTCCTGCCCATTCAGGTTTTTCAGGGTCAAAGACGAGAAATTCAGAGAAAAGGATGTTAATAAAGTCCGCACCACCCATTGCACCACCAGGATGTCCTGATTTAGCTTTTTCAACCATAGACGCTGCGAGAATTCTAATGTTATCCGCTGCTCTGTTCATTAATTTCTTGTCATTCATAAATAGATAGGATTTTTAAATTATAATGCAAATATAAAGATAAATATGCATACATCAAAATATTGAACTTACTATTTTGATTAATTTACCCAAAAATAATGAGTGCGATGGGCTTGTATGGTTTTGTTCGGTTGTTGAGTGCTGTCGTGTTGATGGCTCGCACATGTGGTGCGGGTGCTTAGCACGAAACAGCGGTTTCGTGATGATGGATGCGTTATATGGCAGGGGATAATAAAGTAGGATTTGAAAAATTTTGGTGGACCTCCGTGTCTTCCGTTCTTCCGTGTGACCTGTCTGACAATATGATGTATCAAGAAGGTGAGCCAAAAGGTGAGGTCCTCTCGTTTGTCCCAACACCCTTCACCCTAGGGCTGTAAAGAGCCATATAAAAAGAGAGGATATATCAGAATGTTCGTTATGACGTTTTACATTCGATATACCCTCTTCAGTAATTGTAATCTTAGATTCTTACGATGTTAGCCTTACTCGTCAACGTTAGAGTGAGGCCTCGTTGTATATTTCTTTGTTGATGCGATATAATGCTGCACCACGTTTACTCGTAATCTTATCAATAAGCTCTGTCTTCTCTATGAAATCGATTTGTTTGATGCGTTTACGGAAGTTACGCTTATCAATCTCAACACCTAAGATGGCTTCATGAACATTCTGAAGCTGGGTGAGTGTGAAGAGCTCTGGAAGAAGATTGAAACCGAGTGGGTCCTTGTTGATGAGCTTACGGAGTTGTGCCAGTGCTATCTGTACCATCTCAATATGGTCACCATATAATTCAGGCAGCTCATTGATGTCAACCCATTGCAAGTCGTTTTCTTCTAACAACTTCTGATCGTAATCAGAGACGTTGATGAGGGCACAATAAGCAATTGAGATGACACGGTCACCAGGGTCACGATCGGTTTCACCGAAAGCACCTACCTGGCGCATGTAAATGTCATTGATGCCTGTACATTGAAACAATACTCTGTTCGCTGCTTCTTTCAAACTCTCGTCTTCTCTTACAAATCCGCCATAGAGTGATAACTTACCGCTGTATGGTTCAACTTTACGCTTACCGACGAGTAATTGCAATTTCTTGTTTTCAAAACCCAAGACGATGCAGTCAACTGAGACTAGGTGTTTGGGTTCCCCTTTGTAGTATGTATTCATGTTCATGATTTTGATTAGAGATGTAAAATCTTGATTGTTTTGGTTTTGCTGTAGTATTCTTTTTGTTAGGTAACTTAATCTAAATATCCTTTATGTATTTCTTTTTTGATAAGGGCTGAATCTCTATTGAAGAATCCAGCCCTCTACCAATATCATACTTTCTAAATAGAAAGATGCACCTTGTCAGATGCCGTTATATTCTTAGCAAACCTTGTGAGAGCCATCGCTGATGACAACAGGATAAACCTCAGGCGCATGGCCATACTTGGCATTAAACTTCTCTGTCACGTCAGCAATGAACTTGTCGTACAACTCGTCCTTAACGAGGTTGATGGTACAGCCACCGAAGCCACCACCCATGATGCGCGAACCTGTCACGCCATCCTCCTTAGCAACATCGTTGAGGAAGTCAAGCTCTTCGCAGCTAACCTCATACTCCTTGCTGAGTCCGTGATGTGTCTCGTACATCTTCTGGCCAACTGTCTCGTAGTCGCCTGCGTTGAGTGCATCACACACAGCGAGGACACGCTCCTTCTCACCAAGAACGAAGTGTGCACGCTTGTAGTCCTCTGCACTTACCTTATCTTTGACAGCCTCTAACTCATCCCAATTAGCATCACGCAATGTCTCGTACTTCTTCTCTGGGAACTGCTCAGCGATAGCAGCTACAACATTCTCACAACTCTTGCGACGATCGTTATATGGGCTACCAACGAGTTCATGTTTAACCTTAGAGTTTACAAGAACAAGCTTGTAACCCTTTGGATCGAATGGGAAGTACTCAAATTCACGGCTACGGCAGTCGAGGCGCATCAGCTTGCCTTCTTGACCGAAGACGCTTGCAAACTGGTCCATGATACCACAGTTCACACCGATATACTTGTGTTCTGTAGCCTGACCTGCGAGGACGATGTCCCACTTTGAAATCTTATTATCAGCGAACAAGTCGTTCAATGCACATCCGAAGCAACTTTCCATAGCAGCAGAAGAACTCATACCTGCACCGAGAGGAACGTCACCTGCAAAGGCAATGTTGAATCCCTTTACGTCAACGCCGAGCGCCTTAAACTCCTGAACCATACCATAGATGAATCGTGCCCATGTGGCGCGTGGACCCTCTGGGTCGTCAACCTTAAATTCTACACGGTCCTTGAGGTCGATTGAGTAGCACATTACTGTGTTTGTGCCGTTAGGACGAACCTCCGCCATGATGCCCTTGTCAACTGCACCTGGGAATACGAAACCACCATTATAATCGGTATGCTCACCAATGAGATTGATACGTCCTGGTGAGAAATAAATGTTTCCTGTCTTGCCATCGAAGTGCTTAATAAAACGACTTCTTACAAATTCAATGTCCATGTTAGTAATTCTTTAAATATGATTGTTAGTATATATATAAGGTGTTATTTTAATTTAATGGCAAGCATAAAGCCTGCCATTATGAGGATACCATTTAAGCCTTCTTTGAAGGGTGTGAGCCAATCAACGCATAGAAGAGCATGTAAGCGAGCATTGCTACAATCAACCAGTAGCTCTGGATGTCGCCAACCTTGGTTGCCATGAGGTTCTGAATCAATGGCATTACACCACCACCCACAACCATGGTCATGAACAGACCTGACGCTGTAGCTGTATATTTACCAAGTCCCTCAGTTGCGAGGTTGAAGATAACACCCCACATTACTGATGTACAGATACCGCAAAGGATAATTAGCAACACCTTTGCAGGAACCTCTGCCTGAATCCATGTGCTCTCTGCAATGTTAGGAATTGTAAGGCTCATCTTGTCTGTTTCTGGCATAAAGATAGCCACAATCAGAAGCACAAGAGCCAAAACAGTTGTTACAGTAAGCTGTGTGCGTGAAGAGACCTTACCACTGATGAAGGCACTAACGAAGCGACCAACGAGCATCAACAACCAATAGACACCTGCGATAAGACCTGCAATAGCTGCGCTACCGAGTACGCCACCTTCTGCAACTGGCTCACTAAGGTAGAACAAAAGCTGTCCTGGAATACCCACTTCAATACCTACGTAGAAGAAGATGGCAATGATACCAAGTACCAACTGGCGATAACCCAAGGCACCCCTGATACCACCTACAACGTCAGACTTCTCTGTCTCTGGCTCAGTTAGCTGTGTAAACCAAACGATAACGAATGATGCTGCAAAGATAACTAATGCAATCAACAACAATGGAGTTACAACCTTGAGAGATGTGCTCTTAGTAATCTCTCCAATCATTGAACCTGCAATCATCGGAGTCAGTGTTGCTGCAAGTGAGTTTAATGATGCACCTGTCTGAATAAGTTGGTTACCACGATTACCACCACCACCAAGAAGGTTCAACATTGGGTTTACTACGGTATTCAAGATACAAACACAGAAACCACAAACGAAGGCACCAAGCAGATAAACTGCGTATGTGCTGATTTCGTTTCCATCCATTCTACTTGAACCATATTGGATGGCAATGCCGACGAAACCAAGTGCCAAAGCAACAAGAGCAGTCTTCTTGTAACCATACTTTGTAATCATCATACCTGCAGGAATACCCATGAAGAGGTAAGCTGCAAAGTTCATCATGTTACCCATCATACCTGCCCACTCATAGTGCTGCTTCCAGATTGTACCGAATGGGGCAGCCATATTGGTGACAAATGAGATCATCGCAAATAGGAACATCATGGTGATGATTGCTACCAAGGTTCCTTTCTTGTTAGTTTGATTTTCCATTGTTGTATTTCAGTTTTTATTTATTATTCTTATTAGCCGTAGTCGTTATTTCTCTACACCGAACTTATAAATGGTCTTCTGTGTATATTCCTTACATGGCTCCAGAATGACTGAAGGGAAGTAAGGATGGTTTGGACTATCAGGGAAGTGCTGTGCTTCGAAGCAGATGGCACTGCGACGTGGGAAGGTTGCACCATGCTGACCCTTGTAACCGTCCGCCCAGTTGTGGGTATATACCTGCACACCTGGCTCTGTGGTATATACTTCCATCGTTCTGCCACTGTTTGGCTCCTTGATGCGTGCGGCGAATGAGAGTTCGCCTTCTTCCTTCTTGTTCAACACGAAGCAGTGGTCATAACCCGCACCATGCTTAATCTGTTCATGGTCAGCATCAATCTCTTGACCTACCTTCTTAGGCTTACGGAAGTCAAATGGGGTGCCAGCGACTTTCAAAATCTCACCTGTTGGAATTGATGTCTCATCAATAGGGATGTAGAAGTCGGCATTGATCTCACACTCTAAATCGTCAATCGTTGGGGTTGGATTGGCAATACCTGCCAATGAGAAGAATCCATGACTGGTAAGATTGATGATTGTCTTCTTATTTGTCTTTGCAGAATATTTGATGATGAGTTCGTCATCATCAGAGAATGAATAGGCTACCCAAACTTCAACTTCGCCAGTATAACCTTCTTCACCATAAGATGATGTGTATTTCAAAACAACAGCATGGTCGTTAACCCGTACTGCATCCCATACTTTTGCATTGAAGCCTTCCTTACCTCCATGTAAAGAGTTAGGACCATTGTTAATAGCGAGTTTATATTCCTTTCCGTTCAACTGGAAGCGTCCTTTGGCAATACGATTGCCATAACGACCAATAAGGGTTGAAAGGTAAGGCTCAGGTGAACTGATTACCTCTTGTATATTATCATGTCCTTGAATGATATTTGCCAAGTTTCCGTCTTTATCAGGAACCATGATAGCAACAATAGCACCACCATAATTAGTGATTGCAACCTCATTGCCCTTGGCATTTCTAAGTACATAAAGATCGGTTTTCTTACCATCTATCGTAGTTTGGAAGTCTTCTTTCTTCAACCCACACGCATAGTGTGGCTCTTCGGCTTTTACCATGATGTTCTGTTTTTAGTTACTATAACAAGACTTGCAAAGTAAATAAAAATAAACGATAACAGCAAACTTAACTTTGAAAATAATGGTGTATAGTGTGTTAAAAACAATTAACATAATAAGGTTTTAACCCAAATCAGTCATTAGATATTGTTAGAAACGATATTTCTATTGACTGAATAGGGTTAAAATCAATTTAATTACAAAAGCCTTATAACAATCTTTGTAAATGTGAGTTGATAACTCAGACTACATGTTTAGTGCCTTTATCTTCTGTTAAAACTCCTCAGAATAGGTTCTGATTTTGCCTGGACAGGATTTAAGCAAAGGATAGTCTGAGTTCTCTTGAAACTTTGTTAGCTTTTGCCTAATAGCATCCCTATCCTCATGACTCTTTATCCGAAGCATGTCTTTGATAAAAGGTACTGTCGGACTATCTGGGTAAGCCTTCATGAATCGTTTCCACTCTTCTTTAACTTCTTGGTCTATGTTTTCATAATACACAGGAGTATTGTCTACGCCAAACAAATAGGCAGACTGAAGGAATATATAGTCATCTTGTAGTCTACAGAAAAATTCTTTCTTTGTTGGATATGTTTTTACGTAAGCTTCGTGTCGAGCAAGCAGGTTACCCAACTCTCGCCACGATATTACGAGGGCTGCATCTGGGGCAATATTCTCTGCATCCTTTATCAGGTACCAGTAGTCTTGATAGTACTTAGGCAATAGTTTGACATACTTAATGTATGTTTTGGTCTGAAGGTTCATTTCCACGATTCCTTCTCCTAAATCTACTATTTCCATCCCTGCGTTCTTATAGAATAGCTCCTTCTTTTTGATGGAATCGTGTGGCACTATTTCATTGCCCATGCTGTCTATTTTATACTCGTAATAGTGCTCAAGGAAATGACTCTCACGGTCATTGACCTTATTCAACTCTTTTTGCACTTCCGTACTAAACTCATCAAAGATTCGACAACGCTCCTCTGGCGATGCACTCTTAAATTGGATGTCAATTATTTGCTGATGAAGCTTGATGCGCTTCAAGGGATCAGTCGTTTTTGCAAGGATTTGCTTAACGCTATCAACCTTAGCCTTTTGTTGGATGCTATCGATATTTGTTTCTTGCTTTGCACTATTGATGTTTTGAACATCTTTATCTGTTTGCTTAGAAGGAGTGTTCTGACAAGCTGTCAATAGGACAATTCCTGATAAGAATAGATATATGATTTGTTTCATGTGATTAATGTTTGAAAGTTTTATTAATGATAAATATTGTTCCCTGTTTTCTTATCTTTTCTTCTGTGCAAAGATATATATAAAAAAGGAGGAAACTCTCAGTAGTTTTGATTTTATTCTTTCTTATAGTTTTCCTCTTGTTTATAAGTTGTTTGATATCAGTGATGTTTTCTTGTTTTTGCTCTGACAGCTTTGTCTTGTGTTTTATTAGGTTCTATAACGCATCGTGTGGGTTGTGTATTGATATTCCGCACGAGTGGTGCGGGTGCTTAGCACATGTGGTGCGGATGGTATGCACCACATGTGCGGAGGATTAACACCATCGCTGTATATGGAAGGGTAGGGATTTAATGTGCGTTAAGCGTATTAAAACGAAGGTCAATTTGGAGTTGTGTTTCGTTGGAGGCTATACCTTTCAACAATATTTTATGCTCTATGACGAATTACCCACACGATTCGTTATAGAGCCTTACTTTCTGAAAGTCCAAAGTCCTTGACAGATGATGTCTGATAAATTTAATCCGAATATGGTAGGCATTAGGGGCTTACTCTTCAAATTCTCGTTTCCGCTCAATGGCGCACTTGAAATCAGCGATAAGTTCTTCTCTTGTTTTTTCTTTGATTTTAATCATATATTACTCTCCTTTTCGTTTTGCAAATATAACTCTTTGCGTTGATATTTGTAAGAAAGTAAATGAAAAAGCAGCAAATGATTGCTCACTTGCTGCTGTATAGTAATAAGGTTTTCTGTATAAGCCATCGAAGTTTTCCTTGTAAGTTTCTATTCCTATTCTTATTTTTTTGTCAGATAAACATACAACAGGTAAAAATATATAGTGTGGCTTAGGAAAACCGATGTGTCTGTTATTTAATGATTATCTTTTTACCATTGATAATATAAACACCCTTAGGCAAAGCATTAATTTCGTCAGTGCTTGCTTTACTTAGCCGTTTTGCACCATCTATTGTATAGACATCGGCAAGTCCTGCTTTATTATAAACAGTGTTTGTAATGCCAGTAGTACTACCCTCTATTAAGAGAAAGTCTTCCCATTGGTATGCTTGTTTATATGCGTCAAGACTATTATTAGGAACAATAAGTTTACATTTAGATGTATTTATGTAGAAAAAAACACCTGATTCACAGGTTGGAGGTACGACTGCCTCACTTGAAATCTGTGTTATATTGGTACATTTGTTAAATGCGAATTCTCCTATAGTCTTAACACTATTTCCGATATTTACTTTTTGTAGGTTGGTGCAATCGCTGTATTTACAACCGATTATTACTCAATATTTTATAGATAATAAGTCAGAAATATGGTTGTTATTTTTAATTGCACATTCTAAAAGGTGAAGATTTAACGCTTTTATTGATTATTAACTCAAAAAGGACATCAACTTGGGTCGTTTCTTCTCTTTTCCTTGCTATTCGTTTCCGATATTCCACTTTTGTTTTGGTCTATCTCATATGTACTGCAAAGGTATTGATTTTTGTTTGATATTGCTCCTTGCTTGCTCCTTGTCGTAGATTAATTTTCACACAGGAATTTTTGTTCTCTTTCTATAGGGGCTTGAAACAATCCATTTATTGGAAACAATTAAAGACGGAGCTGGTTTGCCCCAGTGCTTTTTAAGAAACAGGGCAATTATTTTATCTCCACAAAGGCTCTTGTTCCCAATTATGAGGAAAGCCTAATAAACGAGTTCTTACTGATGGGTATTTCGATAAAAGCTGCTTGAAATCTGCAACAAAAGTGTTGCCCATAGAAATGGAGTTAAGCCAATACACCACATAGCAGAGTTGCGGATAAAGTGTTTGTTCACGGAACGAGAAATCCGTAATCCATGTGTTTGGCATACGCATAGGCATCATTGGCTTGACAGGAAAGACCCGATTTGACAGTCTTGAATGATGGGCGCAGCAATTACGAAGTACGGGTCTGGGTACGGATTAAAAGGCTAAGTGATTATTTTCAGTCATTTAGCCTTTTTAATTATCTAATTTTTCCCCACATTTTCCCCACAGCTGTCTATTTATATACAGGGCAACCGCATCAAAATAACGTTAGCTTAGGAAACAAACGTAGTTTTCAACCTCCTCCTCTCCCTTATTGTCCATTTTCCTAAAAAAACCATTGGTCCAAATCGAAACTACTACCCCATAAAAATTGATTTTTTGCCCCATATAATTCAAATTTCCCTTGCGGGTAATATTTTTTAAGAAACATGATTTTTGACAACAGGCTATTATTCAGACAAATACAAAATTATGCATTTTTAAGGGGGGATATTGTAAATTGTTGAAACTTCTCATCCTTGTATCCACCCCACTTATCCCTATTAATACAAAATCGACAAGTATTGATTATCAGGTTATTGACATTTTGATGCGGTTGCCCTGATTTATATATTTTAGAAACATATTTTTCCGTAAAATTATGTACCTTTGTCGGCAAATAAAGATATTCTCGTCAAACAAATATAAATAATATAAACATGGAAAAAAACAGAAAAAAACAAATCGTAGTTTTGAGTATAGCTTTAGTTTGCATTTTCATCTTGGTATTTTCATTGTTCCATAAATCAGCGACAAAAGATAGCGCAAATCCTCCTTTAACAAATGTTTTGACTGATAGCATTTCTCAAATTGTCTCAGCTTGTCCTGGCGAAATTGGTGTGGCGGTTATTGTTAATAACAGAGATACGGTTAAGGTCAATAATAAGAGTGTTTATCCTATGATGAGTGTGTTTAAGGTTCATCAGGCATTAGCTCTTTGTAATGACTTTGACAATAAAGGAATTTCACTTGATACCTTAGTAAATATAAATAGGGATAAACTTGACCCAAAGACTTGGAGTCCTATGCTGAAAGATTATTCAGGGCCAGTCATATCATTGACAGTGAGAGATTTGCTGCGTTATACTCTTACTCAGAGTGACAACAATGCAAGCAACCTTATGTTTAAGGATATGGTTAATGTCGCTCAAACAGATAGTTTTATAGCCACACTCATTCCTCGTTCAAGTTTTCAGATAGCTTATACGGAAGAGGAAATGTCGGCTGACCATAACAAGGCTTACTCTAACTATACATCTCCTCTTGGTGCTGCAATGTTGATGAATCGTTTGTTTACTGAAGGTCTTATCGATGATGAGAAACAAAGTTTCATTAAGAATACGTTAAAAGAATGCAAAACAGGTGTAGATAGGATAGCAGCTCCACTTCTTGATAAAGAAGGGGTTGTTATAGCGCATAAGACAGGTTCAGGTTATGTTAATGAAAATGGTGTTCTTGCAGCTCACAATGATGTTGCCTATATATGTCTGCCTAATAATATCAGTTATACCTTAGCGGTATTTGTTAAGGATTTCAAGGGAAATGAATCACAAGCGTCACAATATGTTGCGCATATATCAGCTGTAGTATATTCTTTATTAATGCAAACTTCAGTAAAATCTTAAACTGCACTTGCTTTGATAATTAATGATAAACAATCTAAAAGCACTCTAATCGTTATCGGAGTGCTTTTAGATTACTAATCAAATTGCTTCTATTATAATTTGAATCCTCTACTTTTTCTTTCTTCCTGTTGCGGCACTCTTGCTCCATATCTAAGCCTGTGCCATTGCTCCCTGAACCAGTCGGCAATCGGCTTCCTGTTTATTGTCAGGTTCAGCCTGCTTTCATCGTCAGGGTCATTTTCCACCCTTAAAATATCATCCTTTATATCAAAGTTCCGCCTGTGTTGCTCGGAATAGATTTTACCGCTACATTTCAGGGCTTCTTTTTTGACTATAAGACTTTCAGTCATTTCTTTAGAGAATCCCAGCATGGCACAAAACTTTTCCATGCGCAGCATTTCCCTGAACATCGGAAACCACCTGAAAGCCTTGTCTATGATTCTGGCGAGCCGTGACAGTTCTTTTTCTTTCATGTCAAGTTCCTGCCTGTGCATTTCTCTGAGATTGTGGATTTGCGTATCATGCTGTTTCTGCATCTGCTGTACTTGGCTCTGCAATTTTTCAATATTGGTGTTCCGTTTTGAAACCTCGTCTTGCAGTTTTTCGTTGGCACGTTCCAGTTCTTTCAGTTTTCCACTCCCGAAAAGAGAAGCAACTCCACTAGTTATGGCTGTCGCTGCCGTGGTGGCTGTCTTCTTTAACTTGTCAGTGCGTATTTCTGATTTCACCTGTTTCAGTTCCTGCTCGGCAAGATTTATCTGTTCTTCTTTGTGCCGTTTGGCTGCATCCATGCGTTGCAGTTCAGCTTTCTGCTTCTCAATGATAAAGTCGTTCCGTTCCAGATGCTCCTTACCAGTGACAGCCTTTGACTGCCCGCGTTCCATCAGCAGGATGTCGGATGCAAGGGTCTGCATCTGCATCATGTCATCGTCATTGAGCTTTCGGCTCTTTCCTGTTTCGTGGTTCATCCAGTCGAAAACGATATGGGCATGATAGTTCGGCTTGAACCATCTGTCCCCGACTTTGAAGCTTTCCCTGTCTTCCGCTTCCGGCTGACCGTTCAGCCAATGCCCTTCATCCTTGTGCAGGAAGATTTGCAGCGGTGTGATTCCCCAGCGTCTTTGACACTCCTCACCGAATTTACGCACGTCTGCCAGTGTGGTGTCCGACCTGACAAGCAGCACTCCTTCACGTATGGGGGAGCATCCCGCAATCTTGACTATTTTACCGTTCTTGCCTTTGCGTTCACGCTCCTTTTCCTGCATGGCACGTCCGGTCTTTTCCTTTACCATCTGTCTGATATTGTCATAATGCATCCGCAAATCCGGACTGCCGAAGTCGGGATTTATCCACTGCTCATTATCGGTGGAGAGTTCTGGAACCACATAGGTTCTGGACTCTCCGATGTGGCGCATGTATTCGGCAGTCCTCCTGTTGTGAGCCTCACTCGATGCGATATTGCAGGGCTTGATATGTATGCTTGATTTTGTTGCCATAGATACTTGTTTTTTGGGTTTGTACTTTATTGTTTGCTTTTCCGCTGTCCGTAAACGCATGGGGTTCTTAGGGGTGCAACCCATAAGCGGAGATTGCAAAGAGAGGGTCACTCTTTGCTCTGGGTTCTCAGGGGAGAAACGCCCTGAGTGGGTCATTAGGGTAAAACCCTAATCCCCTCGGGAGAGCCCACAACTACGTAAGCGGAGCGTGTAGTTATAGTGGGCTATATCAATGGCAAGCCATTGTCTGCAAACTCCAGCCTACGGCTTCCGCTCTCCTCCGTCAGGGAGGTTTTTCATCATCGTTGCCGATTGGAGATGCACCGACCAGCACAAGGTCTAAATCGTCTATCAGTTTTTGCAGGACGGGATTCTTCTCTATCATCCGCTGGAGGATTCTCTCAGCCTCGACCAAGTGGTTGGCTGTACTCATCACCTTGCCCTCCCGTATCTGAAAGATAATCCAATCGGCTATGTCGATATGGGCTTCTTTTTGTTTCGGGGTGGCATTCCTTTCGATGATGTCCGAAACCACCACCTTACAAAAGTACATGCTCTCGGCTCGCTGTTTCCACTCGGCATAAGCATCGGCATCGGGAAAGAGAAGCACGGTTCGCCCTGACAGTACACGGAGTTTCTCTTCTCTCATCTGACTCTTACCACCCGTAGCCAGCCATACATAATCGGGGAAGATAGCAGAACCGATAACGGCACTCTTCTCGGATTCCACCAAGACCACCACCTTGTCGGGATGCGTTTTCAACAAGTGTTCCCCGAAAAGGCATTGGGATAGTTGCCAATCCTCTGCCAACACACGCTGCTTTTTCAATATGCTGTGTATCCAGTTCACTGCCGATGTCTGTCCTCCCTTGATACGGTGTCCGTCTTCGGGATTGTACTGCATCACCTTTCCCGTGCGTACCTTGCCCGTCCTGTCTATCTGCCAAAAGATAACAGAGCCGTCACGGGTAGCCCCCAAACGGTATTCCTCCAACAACCGCTTCAACACCTCTTTCGCCTTGTCGCCATAGTAGGAAGTAAGGAGTGTGAAGAGGAAACGGAAGAAATTGCTACGCTCGCTTTGCGACTTCTCCACATAGTGAGGGGGAATATAGCCGATGGCTGTCGGCTTACTTTGCTGCTTCACTTTCTTCTGCTCTGCTCTTTGCCTGTCAAAAGAGAAATCATTGGTAGTTCTGTGTTCAGGATGCTCTTGAAAATACTCTTTCGGAGTGTAGTGATACCCACAACCGCTTTCGTGGTTACATCTGCCGACCGATGGATGCAACGGCACATTATTTTCGTCCACGTAATAGACGAAAGAATGCCTGTCTCCGCATTTGGGGCAGGTATGCCGTGTTGCCGTTCCTTTATACTTCTGTAATGAATAATTGCCCATAGCTTAGTCCGTTTTTGATGGTTGATTGTCGGCTGTCCCATCCTGTCCCATTGTCCCACACTCTAAGGGTTGGGACAGTGGGACACTTGGGACACCTGCGTTTTTACTCTCTTTGCTGCGCTGGATGATACGGTTTACGGTGGACTTGCCACAATTCACCTGTGAGGCTATCTCCCTGACGGACTTGCCCGATTGGGAGAGTTGCAGAATTTGGCAATCCCTTTGGCTTGATTCATTGTCGCCCAATTTTTTCAAGTGTTCCTTTTCCGTGGAATAGCCCCTGAACACGAACTGCAAGAAAGCATCCACCTTGTCAATCTCGTAAACGATTACATTATCCGCATCATGAGAGAACGTGCCATAGCGCACTTTAAGCTGCTTCACATAGCGAAGCCCTCCGTCTTGGGCACTTTTTCCAATGGTGAACACGCTGTCAAAGAAATTGTAGAGCCGTTTGCTTCCGGCAAGGTCGTTGGATGTGATGGGACAATCCAAAGAGCGTTTGGGCGTATGTGCCAGGACAAGGATAGAGAGCGCATATCTCTTTTTGAGATTGTTCAGCTGAATCATCAGCCGTCCTGCGGCATCGCCTTTCTCCATGGCGCAACACAGGTAGGTAAGATTGTCAATGATGAAAATCTTGCAGTCGGTCTGCACAGCCATCTGTTCAATGCCGCCTATGATAGCTTCCTCAAAGTTGGCATCCAAAAGCTGGTTGCAGTCAATAGACACCCGATAGATTTTGTCGGGAAAGGTGTAGAGCTCTCCATGCTCGTTGGTATAGCGGAGCTGGAACTGCTTTTCGGACAGTTCAAAGTCCAGATACAGCACATTGTCGGTTCGGGCGATGCGGTCGGCTATCTGCACGGCAAGGATGGACTTGCCCACGTTGGAATCGGCAAACAAGCAGGAGAGTTCCCCCTCGTACCAAAAGCTGTCCCACAGCGCACGGGGCGTAGGCAATAACGATGCTTCAAGAATGGTTTGGTTTGCCGTCTTGATATTCATCATGCCTACACTGTCGGGCATACCGTTATGCGCTTGGGATGCTTTTGTGAGGTCGCCACGTATCAGGTTGATATAGTTCTTATCCTCTTCCATATCATTCACCAGTTACGTGGGTTGGGCTTGCGACGGTGGGAAGAGGATAAGGACTTGTTCAGTTCCTCGTCTGACAACGGTATGGGATTCTTTCGGGCGGTTTCCAGCCACTTGTCCAGTTCGTCACGGT
Source organism: Prevotella scopos JCM 17725 (assembly GCF_018127785.1). Lineage (NCBI taxonomy): Bacteria > Pseudomonadati > Bacteroidota > Bacteroidia > Bacteroidales > Prevotellaceae > Prevotella > Prevotella scopos. The sequence goes on along the minus strand of NZ_CP072389.1, from coordinate 1,031,757 downwards.
AAAGGCAATAGCGTTTGCCGGGCTTGGTGGCAGGGATTGTCCCTTCTGACAGTTTCATGTAGAGCGTACCCTTAGGGATACCTAAATACTCTGCTGCCTCGTCCACAGACATGGGCACGTGGGTGTCCACCGTTTTGGCATTGTTCACACTGCGCTGCTCGGCGAGCAGGCTTTTCAGGCTCATCACTTCGTCTCGAAGCTGAGCGACAACCTCGGGGAGGTCGTTGAAGGTAAGAATTGATTTTTCCATTCGCGTACTCGTCTCTTTTGTAAGACTTGGCGCAAAGGACTGAAATGATATATCCGTGAATATCTCCACGACACGTCATTGCAAAATAATTCCCGAATAATTAAGCCCAGCCATAAATGACGGGTAAAATTACTCGGGAAACGATGTAAAACAGGCGGTTATGAGTTACCGGATGGTTGTCGTTGGTGTCGTGATTATCCTAATTCCGCACATAATCCTCGGGATAGTGGAAATCAAGTTTGCCGTTTTCGGGTTCATCAATGGGAATTTCCGTCTTTAACGGCTCTACCTTGAAATTCTTGATGGTTGATAAGTCTGTATCAGCAAACGATTTCGGGAAAAGGGCTTTGATGAACTTGGCACGGTTATCCCCATTGTAGTATCTCTTGTACAGGAAACGCTCAGAGATATTCCATACGAAGTGACGGAGTGGAATGTTGTTGATGTCTTTGGTAAACGGTCTTTGTATGGGCTTCGGGGTATAAGTGTTAAGATTCATCCATTTGTCCACCTCAGTACAGATGTGGTTCACGGTTTCTTGGTCGGCAATGCGAGGCAGGTAATAATGGCAATACTCCATGACCATGCGGATGCGCTCTTCCTTTTCCCGTTGCTCTCTGCTTGCGTAATTGGCACGGTTCTTTTCGTGAAGATCCGGGGCGATAGTAAGCTCTATCGGTTGTGTTTGGATAAGTGTCTCTTCTTTTGTCGGGGATGATTCGGGTACAGGCTCAGGGACTGATGTAGGTCCAGGCACAGATGTGGCTTCTTCAAGTGTATTTTGTGACAGTTCTTCCTGCACCTCTATGGCTTCGGCAATCGTTTCTTTCTTGCCGAACTTGATTTTGTAGATTTCGTATGTATCAAAGATAAGTGTCTGAAAGGAGAGATAGAGCAACCATCCCAACAGGTTACAGCATACGAATACTATCCACCTGACAAAGTTGTCTTGGTTGAAGCTGTCCGCTATTACCAGCGTGGCAATGGAAGATATTAGGACGATGGCGAAGCCGACAAAGCCCAAGATGATGTATTTGTCCTTGATTGATGATTCCATATTTCGTTGAGAGATTGAATGTTCCTGTATTATTTTGTGCAAAGTTAATGCTATTTTTCCCAATTACTGCCCGTTATTTGCGGTTAGAACGGTCTTTTTCAATGTATTTCACGAAATGTCATCATATCATACTCTGTTTCATACTCTGAGGGGCTTATAAATGGTGGCATCAAGCCAAAAACATAGAGGGGCGATTATAGCCTTGTAGCCATAACCGCCCCTCTGAATACCTGTCAATGTGAGACATTTATGCCTCCTTGCGCTTCAAGGTTATCTTGTCCACCACCTGACACATCTGCTGCGCTGCTATCTTGGAATAGATTTGTGTGGTGGTAATGTTCTTATGTCCGAGATAGGCTTGGATGACAGCCATGTCCGTTCCCATTTCCACGTGCAGGCTTCCGAAGCTGTGGCGGGTACAGTGAAAGGTGATTTTCTTGGTTATCCCTGCTGCCGTGAGCCACCGTTGGAGTGGTCCTTGCAGCATCTTGTCCTTGAAATCCTCAAAGATAAGTCCCTCGCCCCGTTCTCCCAGCAGTCCATAGGCTTCATCACTGATGGGGTTATGCACTATTTCTTTGGTTTTCTGCATACGGGTGGTAACGAACATCCTGCCGTTGGTGTATGGTTGTATCTGCTGCCACGTGAGCTGTCTGATGTCGCTCTTTCTCAGTCCCGTAAGACAGGCGAAAAGAAAAGCTTTTTTCAAGACCTCCTCCTCACAGGGTGTTTCGGCAAGCCGTATCAGTTCCTCTTGGCTCAAATGCTCCCTGATGGTGGGAATGCACTCGATGCGGTCTAAGAAGCCGTTTGGGTTCTCCTTTATCTTCCTGTCACGGTAGGCGGTGTGCAGCACGGCACGGAAAGTTGACCAATAGCCTGCTGCGGAGTTGATGTGCAGCTTTTGGTTGGTGTGGATGGATTGGGGTGCATCAAGCAGGTATTCCATGAACTTGCGGCACAAATCCACATCCACCTCCTCAAAGGTGCATTTGCCGTTCACGAACCGCTGGAAATGCTTGTATACGTGCTGCCACTTGATATTCTTGCGGTCAGCCAGTCCTTTGAAATAGGCAAGGAAATCGCCCTTCATCTTGGTCTTGTCAAAAAAGCCGTTGTTTTCATTGAAAATGGCTTCGTAGCGCTGGTTGCGCAGGATGACCGCTTTCTTCATCATGCGTGCGTTGAAGTCCCGTTCCTGCTGGTTTGCAGGTTTGGCGAAGATGTAAATTCCTAAGGCTTCACGTGTAATCACTCTCATGGTGACATTGTCACGGTAGCCGGGATAGTAGTCAAGGCATAGTGAATACTGTGTCCCGTTCTTAATCTTGCGCTTACGCAAGGTAACTGTTTTGCATTTACTCATAATAATTATGTTTTAATTGGTTGTATACATTTTGGAGTTGTATCCATGTTTCCGATGGCAAAGGAACAACGTGAAATATCCGTGAATACCTCCACGATACATCATTTTGAAATAATTTTCGATAATCCCGATTTTTCACGGTTATTTGTTCCTTTCAGCCATGACACGCTCCACATCTGAGCGCAAAAGCAGGTTTTTCACACCCACCTTTATCTTTTCGATGTGCTTCACCTTGACGATATGGCAGATGTTGGCTGACGAAAGACCATAGATTTGCTGCACCTGCTCAACGGTATAGTAGCGTTCATCGTTCACAAGGTCAGTTCTGCGGAGTTCGTTCAAATGTGATTTGGAGTAATAGGTACGCCCGTACTCTCTTTTAGTGGGTATCTTATGGCGATAGGTGTAGGCACGGAGTGCGGTCGGCTTCATGCCGAACAGTTCCTCCACCTCCTCGGTCAGTAGCCAGTCGGTAATTTCGCTAATATCAACTGCCACACCGAAAAACTCGTCAATATGCTTCTTGCTGTAATAGTTCTTTCCTGCGATACGGCAGATGGGGATATGGTTACGCTTGGCGGAAGTGTAAAGCCATGACTGCTTTACCTTAAAAAGGGACATCACCTCCTCGCCCGAATAGAAGTCCAACACTTCTTCGCTTTCCTTTTCCCTTTTTTCTCTTTTGGCAGGTAAGGAAGATGAAGATGATTTCCTTGGTGTGGAGGTGTTGCCGGGCAGGATGCGGTGATAGGGATTGCCCTCCAACATCTGCTCGATGTCGGCTCTGCGGATGAATGCCATGCGGTTGCTGATGCGTGAGGCTTTCAGCTTGCCGATGGCTACAAGTTTGTAAATGTACTGTCGGGAACAGCCCATGAGGATGGCTGCTTTGGAAAAGGTGAGATACTCCTGATGCTGTATCTCCATCAAGGGTTGGGCGACTTTGAAGAGGTTGTTCTTCTGCATCACTCTGGCTCGTTTGGCTTCTGCCTGACAAGCCTCACTGCAATATCTTTGCATACCGCTTCGGGTTACAAAGGACTTGCCGCAAAAACTGCATTTTCTGGTTGCTTTCATACCGTTTTATCGTTTAATGGTTCATTTCTTCAATCCTATATCTCTGAAATGGTAAACGGATGTGAACGGAAGTCAACCATTGTCGCTTTTCTACACAGTGTGACTGTTTCCGCATATCGGGGCGGTTATTGTCGCTTGTCGTAAACGGTTGTAAACCCTTGTCAACTGTCTGCACGGTGTGACAAAAAACAAGCCCCGCAAATTCTCCACGTCAGAAATACGTCTCAAAAATATGTGGAAATTTGGGAAGCGACAAATGGCAACCGAAAAGTGTTAAATTTTAGAATATGCTGGTAATTAAAGATTTACACTCGGATATTTCTGATTAGTTTTGGTTGTTCTATGGTTATAAATACAATTACGAAAAGCTTCGCTACCTATTCTCGTAACACTATTGGGAATGGTTACAGAAGTTAGAGAGCTACAACCGATGAAAGCATTATCGCCAATTGTAGTAACACTATTTGGAATGGTTACAGAGGTTAGAGAGCTACAAATGCTGAAAGCCCAACCTCCTATTGTCGTAACACTATTGGGAATGGTTACAGAAGTTAGAGAGCCACAACCGCTGAAAGCCCAACCTCCTATTGTCGTAACACTATTGGGAATGGTTACAGAAGTTAGAGAGCTGCAATTGTCGAAAGTATACTCTCTAATTGTCGTAACACTATTGGGAATGGTTACAGAAGTTAGAGAGCTACAACCGTTGAAAGCCCAACCTCCTATTGTCGTAACACTATTGGGAATGGTTACAGAAGTTAGAGAGTTACAACCGTTGAAAGCATTGTCGCCAATTGTTGTAACACTATTGGGAATGGTTACAGAAGTTAGAGAACTACAATTGCTGAAAGCATATTCCTTAATTGTCGTAACACTATTGGGAATGGTTATAGAGGTTAGAGAACTGCAATAGCTAAAAGCATACTCTCCAATTGTCGTAACACTATCACCTACTATAATTCGTTTAACACCAAAGTATCTCCATGGTGCACTGTTGTATGGAACTGAATAATCATACATTTCCCCTTTTCCTGAAATGGTCAAAACTCCATCATCAGTAAGGTGCCATTTTAGATTAGGTCCACAAGTACCAGAGCTTTCTGCTTTAGCTGATAAGCCCATGAGTAGGGCTATTAACAAGATGTAGATTTGTTTCATGTTAGTATTTTTATATAAATAATACTTTTTTGATTTACGGAAGTTCAAATGCAAAGATAAATAAAAAATATTATAAACCTTAATTTCGCAGTATAAATTCTTGTAAGAACTTCAAGTGCCTGAAAAACAACGTTCTTAAAACACTTGGATATGTCAGAAACTTCACCTATCTTAGTGCTACGAAAAGTGTGAGATTTAATATATTTAACTTTCGGTCACATCAAAAATTACATAAATATGGACTGGATGGGGTCGTTTGAACCGCCCTCCCCATAATATGATAAAACGGAAACAAAGAAGATCATGTAATGGAGTGAATAATCAGTAGTCATTCCAAATGTTATTACCTCCATAATGGTTCCGTTTTCCACCCCTGCGGAAAGCCGAGAGCTTTTAAGTCAATTTCGGGAAACCGAATGAATAACCATGTTAGTTTGGATTGCATATCATTATTTGGGGATATAACATTAAGAAAGTATTTGATGATGCAGAGGTCAAAGTAAGCACGCATAGAATCTGTTGGAAGCGTTATCCATTCTCCTGCGGGACTAATGGGAATTGCTGGCTGAATGGCATTTTTCTTGTTCCATACTCTTGAATGATGACCACAGGCATTTCGAGTAACAGCAATAACCGTGAGCCATGACTCAAACACATTTATAGGTAAACCAAAACGTTTTGCTATGCGTTTGCGTATGCGATTTTGTTTGATGTTACGATAAATGGCATTGACGTTTCCAACAGTAAGCAGTTCTCCTAAAATCCACGATGGTGGATAAGGTTCTGAGTAGGTTCGTTTGAAATGAAGAATGAACTCTTCCTTAGATTTACTATATTCCTTGGATATAGCTCGCATTGTTTCATTAAATTTGAAACCATCTAAGAAATAAGAAAAGTCTGTCAGCCAAAAAGGATTGCCTGTCATATCTGCTGTTATTTGCATCACCGCACGTCTGATAGCAATTTCAATCTTTTCTATCTCATTAAACATGAGCAGTCTTAGTTTCTTGTCAAAGCGATAAAGCATCATCACCTTCTTGAAGGATGAACCTTTCTTGTACAAATGTGCTGTTTTGGGCATTTTCAACAAAGGATACATATAAGCAGACAATCTGTAATAACCAATGTTATCAAGGTATTGTATGGCTTTGTTTCTATCACAAATTTGTAAACCTCGAGATTCAAGCAAATCAACGAGATTTTCTGAAGATTCAAATCGTTTTGTAAAGGGAATAAGATTCACTATATTCAAATGTGTATAAACAAAAAACGCCTCGCACGATTTGAGCATTGTTAAGAGGCTTGGCGAGGACTGACTCAGCAAAGATACGAATAATTATTGATAATACAAACTTTTTAGTAAGAAAAATCACGCAAAAGTGGATTTCTTTTATTGCACTTCGTTTTGGAACTTGCAGAGATGGTCGTGAAATTATGAAAATCAATTTTCCTGTCACTTCTGTCATCACTTAAATGCCTATAATATATTGAGTATAAGCACATAGGAAGAAGTGTTAAAAGTGACAGGAAACGAAAATTAAACTTTATGTAGTGATATGGGGTTAATGGAGAAGGGACTTTTGCTACTTCTTTTGTAAGCCTGTCAGTAAGTCGGCAACCACATAGCTGGAGCCACCAACGAAGATGAAGTCGGATTGGGCGGCATCATGAAGGGCGGCTTGGTAGGCTTCAAGGACGGTTGGGAAGATGTTTCCGTGTAGGTCGTAGTCGTTGGCTGTTGCGGCAACCTTCTCTGCTGGGAAGGCACGATGCGTACTCGGTTGTGTCCAATAGTAAATGGCATCATCGGGGAGCATAGACATGACTGCGTGAAGGTCTTTATCATCCACCATACCAAAGACAATGCGCTTCTGCTTACATTGTTGACGTTTGATTTGTTGGGAGAGGTAGGTCCATCCACCAACGTTGTGTCCTGTGTCGCAGATGACCAACGGGTTAGCCTGTAGTTTCTGCCATCTACCCATCAGTCCGGTCAGTTCGCAAACATTGGCAAAGCCTTTAGCAATACTCTCTGCGTTCTTGATGACACCTTTATTATACAGTTGCATGACGGCAGTGAGTACTGTGTTGGCGTTCTTCTCTTGGTAACTACCACCCAATTCGCCCACAATATCACCAAAGAAACGAGTCTGATAAGCGATACCACCATCAGGGTTCGGGTGAGAAGAAAGTATTGCAGGGATGTCTTCAGCAAAGACAATGAGGGCATCCTCTTTCTGTGCTTTTGCCTTGAAAACAATCTGTGTTTCAGGGACAGACTCACCAATAACGACCGGTACACGATGTTTGATAATACCAGCCTTCTCTGCTGCGATTGCTCCGAGTGTATTACCGAGGAACTGGGTGTGGTCGAGTGATATATTGGTGATAATCGATAAGATAGGAGTGATGATGTTTGTACAATCGAGTCTACCACCTAAGCCCACTTCAATAATGGCAATATCAACCTTCTGCTCAGCAAAGTGCTTGAAAGCTAAGGCTGTTGTGAGTTCAAAGAAAGAAGGGTGCAGTGGCTCAAAGAAGTTGCGTTCTTGTTCAACAAAGTCAATCACCTCCTGTTCAGATATCATTTCTCCATTTACTCTGATACGTTCGCGGAAGTCAACGAGGTGCGGACTGGTATAGAGTCCGACCTTATATCCTTCAGCTTGGAGGATAGCTGCCAACGTGTGGGAGCATGAACCTTTTCCGTTGGTTCCTGCAACATGAATAGAAAGGAAGTGGGTATGCGGATGATCAAAGTGTTCATCTAATGCCTTTGTCGTCTCCAGTCCTTCTTTATAGGCTGATGCCCCGACATGTTCGAAGACGGGGGTGCTGTTGAATAGATATTCTACTGTTTCTTGGTAAGTCATAGTTGGGTGTTGGGTGGTGATGGAATGTAAGGAAATGACTTAGCCCCATTAGCCAATGAAGGCAAATGGGGCATATAATCATTATTTCAATTCTGTTTTTAAGCTCATTGCTTATTAAAAACTCGTTTACTTGTCAACTCGTCTAACTCGTTAGCAAACTCACTCAAAGAGCTTCTTAAAGTTTTCGAAGATAGAGCATTTGGTCTTTTTATCGCCTTGGAAGTTATCGCTTTTACGCATGCCTTCTATCATTTTCTTCTCTTCTTTCGTCAGCTCCTTTGGAACGTAAATACTAACGTGAACCACTAAGTCGCCAATACCGCTGCCATAGCCTTGTACGGCTGGGAGTCCCTTACCGCGTAAACGAAGCGTCTTACCAGGCTGTGTTCCTGGTTCAATCTTAATCTTTACATTACTGCCATCGATAGTTGGGATGTCAACCTGACCACCTAAAGCAGCTGTTGGGAAGTCGAGTAGGAGGTTATAGATAATGTTCTGTCCGTCACGAATGAAGGTGTCGTTAGGTTCCTCCTCGATATATACTTGGATATTACCAGCCACACCATTGTGTCTACCAGCATTACCCTTGCCCGGAACATTGACCACCATACCCTCAGCAACACCCGCTGGTATGTTGATTTCAACAACTTCTTCGCCCTTTACAACACCTTCGCCATGACAGTGGGTACATTTGTTTTTAATGATAGTACCCTCACCATTACATACATGACAGGTAGTCTGGGTCTGCATCATACCAAAGATACTCTGCTGTGTACGGATTTCAACACCCGAACCATGACAGTTCTGGCAGGTTTCGGTATCGCTACCATTCTCCGCACCAGAGCCATGACAATGTTCGCAAGTTACGTCCTTGCGTACCTTGAACTTCTTGGTAACGCCCGTAGCAACCTCTTGTAATGATAGACGAACCTTTAAACGAAGGTCTGTTCCGCGATATTTAGGTGCCTGTTGACCACCGCCTCCGAAGCCTCCGAAACCTCCACCATGTCCGCCGAATACATCGCCAAACATAGAGAAGATATCGTCCATAGAGAAACCACCTGCACCGAATGGGCTACCACCGCCAAAGCTGCCAGGAGTATCGAAGCCAAATTGGTCGTACTGTTGGCGTTTCTGTGGATCGTGTAATACATCGTATGCCTCAGCTGCTTCTTTAAATTTAGCCTCAGCTTCAGCATCACCAGGATTGCGGTCAGGATGATATTTTATAGCAAGTTTTCTATATGCTATCTTTATTTCGTTATCAGAGGCGTCTTTGCTGATACCCAACACTTCATAGTAATCTCTTCTTGCCATTTTCTTATTATTGTCCTACAGCTACCTTTGCGTGACGAATCACCTTGTCATTGAGTGTATAACCCGTCTGAACGCAATCAATTACCTTACCCTTTTTATCATCGCCCATTCCTGGAACCATTGCTATAGCTTCATGATAATCAACATTGAAGTCGGCATCATCGGTTTTAATCTTATTAACACCAAGTGTCTCCAAGGTCTTCAAAAACTTCTTATAGATAAGTTCAAAACCTTCTTTGATCGCCTGTGGGTCTTCTGTCTTGTCAGCAATAGCACGCTCAAAGTCGTCGAGGATAGGCAGAATAGCAGCTACAGTCTTCTCACTTCCGTTGAGAATCAGTTCTGACTTCTCCTTCAGTGTACGTTTCTTGTAGTTCTCAAATTCAGCAACCAAACGGATATACTTGTCTTTCCACTGCTCAACTTCTGACTGTGCAGAAGATACAGTGTCCTGTTCGTCTTCTGTCGAAGCTTCCTCTTCGTTTGACTCTTCAGCCTGTGTGTCAGCGTCGTTCTGGGTAGTCTCTTCGTTGTTCAACTCCAGATTGTCGCCTTCAATTTTTATTTTTTTCTCTTTCTTATTCATAATTAAATTGTACTATTTGTTTTGGCAGATATGCAAATTGTATGCCATGTTTTGAAAATCTTAGTACATTCCTGCTTTTTGCTCCTTAATCTGCTCATCATGGATATAGTCATCGTAGCTCATCAGCTTGTCGATGGTACCCTTTGGAGTCAACTCAATAATACGATCAGCAACGGTGTTAATAAACTCATGGTCGTGTGAACTGAAGAGGATATTACCCTTGAAGCCAATTAGGTTGTTATTAAACGCCTGAATACTCTCCAAGTCAAGGTGGTTGGTTGGTGTATCAAGAATCAAGCAGTTGGCATTCTGAAGCTGCATACGTGCAATCATACAACGCATCTTCTCACCTCCAGAGAGTACATTCACCTTCTTCTCAACCTCTTCCTGCTTGAACAACATACGACCCAAGAAGCCCTTCATGGCCACTTCGTTGCCCGGACCATATTGTGACAACCAGTCAACAAGGTTTAAGTCGCTATTGAAAAATTCGGTATTGTCCAATGGGAGGTAGGCTGTGGTGATTGTCACACCCCAGTTGTAAGTACCACCATCAGGCTTGCGATTGTCATTGATAATCTCAAAGAGGGCTGTCATAGCCTTTGAGTTGCGAGAAAGGAAGACTACCTTCTGTCCCTTCTCAATATTGAAGTTCACATTATCGAAGAGTACTGTTCCGTCCTCATCAACAGCCTTTAAGTTCTCAACCTCAAGAATCTGGTTACCTGGTTCACGTTCCATAGAGAAGATGATACCCGGATACTTACGACTTGATGGACGAATCTCCTCTACATTCAGACGCTCCAACATCTTCTTACGTGAGGTTGTCTGCTTACTCTTAGCCACATTGGCAGAGAATCGACGTATGAATTCCTCCAATTGCTTCTTCTTCTCCTCAGCCTTCATCTTCTGGTTCTGAGCCTGACGTAAAGCCAACTGTGAACTCTCATACCAGAAAGAGTAGTTACCAGCAAAGACGGTCACCTTACCGAAGTCGATATCGATTGTCTGTGTGCTGACTGAGTCGAGGAAGTGACGGTCGTGCGATACAACCAATACTGTCTGATGCTCGTCAATCTCACCGAGATAATCCTCTAACCATTCAACGGTCTCAAGGTCAAGGTCGTTAGTAGGCTCATCGAGCAATAAGTTCTCTGGCTTACCAAAGAGAGCCTTAGCCAACATTACGCGTACCTTCTCAGTGTTTGATAGCTGTGACATCTGCTTCTCATGCAACTCTTCTTTAACACCAAGATTCTGGAGCAACTGTGCGGCATTGCTTTCAGCCTCCCATCCATTCATCTCAGCAAACTTCAACTCTAAGTCGGCAGCACGATTACCATCCTCTTCCGTCATCTCTGGTTTAGCGTAAAGTTCCTCACGCTCTTTCATGTTCTTCCAGAGTGCTTCATGTCCCATGAGGACAGTGTCCATTACCTTATACTCGTCATATTTGAAGTGGTCCTGTTCCAAAACAGACAGACGTTCTCCTGGGCCTAACTCTACTGTCCCCTTGTTGGGCTCTAAGTCGCCAGAAATGGCACGAAGCAAGGTTGATTTACCAGCACCATTGGCACCAATGACTCCGTAAATATTACCTGGTGTAAACTTTAAGTTAACGTCCTTGTATAGAACTCTCTTGCCAAATTGGATAGCAAGGTTTGAAAGTGTAATCATCTTTTTCTAATACCTTATTATATAATAATTTGGCTGCAAAGGTACGATTTTTATTTCAAACGACAAAGAAAGAAGTAGATAGATGAGTCGTAGTTCTTTTGATATAAAACTCCCATTGTTCAAGTGTATTGAAAAAGATGAAAAAGAAGGTGTTGTTTTAGTTTAGAATCTTGCAAGATTGAAATTATTTCAGTAAATTTGCTCCCGAAAATTAATTACTAAAAGGATGTAGTTTAGGGATACACATAATTAAGGACTAACGACAACCTAATATATAATTAGGGTAAAAGAGCAGTGTGATACTGCAATGGGTTCTTCAATTAGGATAACAGAATCAGGAATAAATACCAATTCTTATGACCCTTACACTCCCACTTTTTAAAAAGTGAGTGTAAATGTTCTGGCATCCAACAAACTCAGAACAAGCATTAAAAAACATATTTAAGTAACATATTCACATTATAAGTTATGAAACAGAATAAGATTAAGATGGGTTACCAAACACCCTATACAGAAGTTATTGTTATCAATAACGAAACTTTACTTGCAGAGACTTCATTTCCTGGTCAGCATAAACCGGGTAATCACAAGAAAGGTCCTAATGCTAATAATGCAAAACAAGCACTTGAGTGGCTTGAGGTTGGTGATGAGGCTTCGTTAAGCAATGGACATACTTCTATGTGGGAAGATTAATCAAAAGAGGATTTTATTTAAATAAGTAATAAGCATAAAAGAACTTATAATAATGAGAAAACAGACATTTGAGGTGCGCCTGCTTTCATTAATAGCATTGTGTGGCATTGTAATGGCGTTTGCATCTTGCTCTAATGAAGATGTAGCACAAAGCACTATAGATACAAACACTGAAAACAATAGCAACCTGACTTCATTTGTGACTGGTGCAGCCGAAACTCGTACCTCACTCAACTATGATAATGGTGCTTTCTTTTGGGAGGCTGGTGACCATATCTATGTAAAGGATGATAACGGAACTTGGAACAAGAGTAGCAATGCTCCAACAGAGAAGACTCCAAGCTTTAAGTTTAAGGTTCCTGGTAAGTACACAAATAGCACTACTTATAAGGTATATTACCCAGGTAAGAATGGTCTTAACAACAACGTAACTATCTCTGCAGCACAGAGCCAGACACTGCCTAACAGCACTCTTCATATTGGTGAGGTTGGTGACTGCGGTACAGCAGATGCTACAGGTAGAAATGGCGCTTTTTATTTCCGTCTCGACCATCAGGCTGCTATCCTTGTGTTTCAGCCTTTTACAAACAATACAGCCGTAAAGAATTGTCAGCTGACAAAGATTGAAGTGACATCTGACAATGACCTTACTGGTACTTACACACTTGATACAACTACAGGTGAATTGACAGGTTCTGCAAGCGGTAAGACTATCACTATGACCACAAAGGGTAGCGGTTCTTATGCAAACGGTTTCTCTTTGAATACCAGCACAGCAGATGTAAAAACCAATGGTGCCTATGTTGTTATTCGTCCAGGTACACACGCCTTGACTGTTCGTTATTGGATCAAGGACTATGTTACAAACGTTGAAGGTGCTATTACTAAGACTTATCCAGCGTTCGACTATGAGAAGAACGACTACTATGATATGGCTGCCGATATCAACGTAACAGATTACGATGGTAGACAGTATTATCAGTGGGATGCAAACAATAATTTCTGGAATGGCTGTGAGTGGAATTCAGCAAATCCTTTGCAGCCTGTACTTGCAAATGGAACTTATTCAGGTTATGGTAATGACAACTTCTATAATAATGATAGAACAGCTGGTGTTAATTATGCTAAGTACTCTTGTCGTATGCTTCCAAATGTTAATCAGATGGCATGGTATATCTCGAATGGTGACCCACGTTGGGATGGAGAAGAAATTTGGACATCTATGGGACATCTTCATAAAGGAGGTATGTGGCTACTGAAAAAGTCATATATTCCTCAGATATCAGAGTATAAAGCTCCAGCCCCTTATAATAGAGATATACGTCAAGATGACTTCTCACTCAATAAAACAGTTAAACAGGGTACTCCTACATATAAGAGCAGCTACTTCTTCCTTCCTGCTTTGGGATACTACGCTTGGGGTAGCTTCAGTGGCTTAGGAACAAGTGGACACTATTGGACGTCAACTGGTCATGCTGATGATAGTAACTGGGCTTATTATTTAACGTTTGATAGTAGTACTATAACTTTGGCATGGGATAATTCAAATGCAGGTAGATATGTAATGACTTTCCAGTAAGAAACTTTTTAATATCTCTCTTTAAGAAGTCCCCTTCTTAAAGTTGCAGGTTTAAAAATATAATCTTGCCAACGCTCGTACAGTCTTGAGCTGTCTTCGGACAACTTAGTGAAGTACGATGTCGTTGGCAAGTTTTGTTTCTTTGCCTACTTTGTTTATTTTCTTTACCTCGTGTTTTTCAATTGATGCTTAATTGGTTTCAAAAAGATGCTTTTCAGAGGGTGTGCCAAAATGCAAATATCATTTTGATAATCTTACAGTTTGAAACAATTCATTTTAAAAGACCATTTCTATACTCGATTTTGAGTAAAGAAATGGTCTTTTCTTTGCTTTAAGGAAAAAAGTACTTATAGCTTGAAAGTTGTCAAGTTATTAATTTGCATTTTGACACATCCTCTGAAAGTACAAGCCACTATAAAGTTACATGATAAGTATTTCTATTTTAGTTTATCTATTATGCACTGTGCCATTTCGTGCATTTGTGTAGCAAAGAGAACAGGAATGCCATTATTATCCGCAGCGTAATGTTCTTTGCTATTTTTTATACCATTGTTCATATACCCGAAAGCCCTAATGCCATTTAGTCCTCCTTTTACAACTTCGTTGCAACGTTGTTTTAGTATTTTGCTTCGTTGATTGGGAGATAATGATGTTATACAATTCAAATCATTATTAGGGTCATTTTTATAACAATAGTATAACCATATCTCAAAGCAGGGATTGCTTATAATCCATCTTCCAGAATCATCCATCGCCTTAGAAGAGAGAATGTCCTGTAACTGATCGTAAAAAATATCGACATCAGTTAATAAGAAGACCTCATCTATTTTTTCTAAATAATAAGTCTGGTCATCAATTATAAATTTACCCTCCTTTCTAATCTTCTGCCATTCTTTCTGCATTTGATCAGGAAGTAGTCCTTGCCTCTCTTTTGAAAGAAATAACGCTCTTAAAACTGAGGATTTCTTACCGCTTATAAGTTCTTTCAGGAAATCTCGTTCTCTTTTTTCTCCACCTGAGATAATAAAGATAAGTGATGGCTCACGAAAACTATCCCCTTTTTGGTAGTTTGGGGAGGCATTGAAAGCTGTGATGACATTGTTTGCTTCACTATCCCCTACGTCTGTCTGCCTATCCTCTGCATCAGTCTGTTCTTCATTTTCTCGATAACAAATAGACGTTTTTGGCTCCTGTTCGGAGTCATCTTTTATATATGAAAACTTTGAAAAGTCCATAAGCCATTATATCTTTCGCTCTCCAATAAAGGGAATAGCACCATAGCGTCCTTCCATATACCCGTTTTCAATATTGATGGTATTATGAATCTTAAAATCATTTAATGAGTACATGTGAGTGCTACCATCCTTTTTCTCAACCATCCAAACCTCATCTGTACGAATAAACTTTTGATCCAACAAACATGTCTCATGCGTAGTGAATATCAGCTGACCAGTTGTCTCCTTATTAGAAAATATTTTTACTAATTCTCTTGTAAGATGTGGATGGATACTATGTTCAATTTCATCAATTAGGACTGTTTTACCAACCATCATCGCATCATAAAAAGCAGGAGCAAGATTGAGTAAGCGAACTGTTCCATCTGATTGTGCCACAATATCCATATCTTTTGAAAAGCCGTTTTTCCCAAACTGTTCAAACATCATCTGACTAATCTTTCTAACCCCTTCTTCAACGGTGATATTTCGTCTAATTCTGTTCTCTGTTATTTGAGATATTCCACCAGATTGCATTTTGTTTAATTTCTCTATTAACGGTTCTGCCTCATCGTGGGAGCGAATCCATTCATCAAAATCCTCTGTTTGAACTTTGACCGTATTGATTCCTAAATCAACAGCCTTGAATAGAGCCGATGTAAACTCAGTGATTTCTTTATTTCTTCTAAAAAGTTCAATTAAGCTAGGGATGAACGAATGAAAGCCGATTAGTAATAATTCTTCATGAAACCAATTCTTGGCAATAGCAATGTTTTCATCTGATAAAACAGGCATATCATCATTAATAGTCAATAAACTGGCAAAAGGATTTTTTTTCAGCCATACTTTAATCATTTGTTGCACCTCATCTGATGGTTTTACTGCAAAAGACAAAGTGTCGCCTTCTCTTGTAAAGACATTTTTATTCCCTTTTGCACCAAGTCCAGATTCTTGCAGGATTTCAGATTTAATACCATCTTCACCAATTTCAACAGCATAGATAAATGCTTTTCCTGCTTTTGTAACAAACTCTATTGTCAGAGTTATTGGTTGTGAAGCAGGATCATCCTTTAACGCATAAAAATATCTTGAAACTTTAGATTGATTTAAAAAATCTTTATTAGTCACTAATAACTTGATAAAGTCAACACCTTTAAGCATATTGGATTTTCCAGCACCATTGGCACCATATATAGCAGCCATTCTTAGTGTTGGTAACACTCCTGCAGCCATAGTAATATGATTGGGGAGAGACTCCTTTCTCATATTAGGGAACATATCAAATTGAACCTCATCTTCAAAAGACAGGAAATTCTTTAGTATTACTCTGAGTAACATAACTTACAAATTTAAATGATCATAAATGATAAAATACAGATAGCATCTAAATGCATCTTTTATTTTTAATAGGTGCAAATATACAAAAAATAAATATATGCCGTGAAAAATTCACGCAAATTAACTGCATACAAAATTCTCATTCACCTCACGGCTCACCCAACACCTCGATAATCATCATTACTTGCCGTGGTGTGTAGCCGATTGCAGAAAACTGTTTGGACAAACAGGGATAGAGGTTTATGTCATCAGAAAGTTACATTGGGATATTTTGTAAAAAGAGCTTTTAAGGAAAGACTATGTTATCTTTTAGGGATATAAGGTAATTGCTTAGCTGCTGCTAAAATGTACGTAGGTTAATTTAGTGTAGGTGTATCATGGGGTTCACATCCCCGTCGTGATGAACAGACGAAGGAAAGGGGAGAGAGGGGCAAGTTTCGTTCTTTGCCTACTTTGTTTATTTTCTTTGCCTCGTGTTTTTCAATTGATGCTTAATTGGTTTCTAAAAGACGCCCAATAGCATGGTAAAAGATGCTCTTTAATGCTTCAATAGATGCCCTTTTGAAGGCTTAAAGAGCATCTTTTGAAATGCTATTTTGTAATAACTTGATAAACAGATTGTTGTAAAGATACTAAAAGGATGAATTTTCTTTTCTTTTAAAGTGAGATAGTCTGTTGAGTTTGTAATGTTTTTTCGAAATCTATTGCGTGTTTTAAGATAAGTTGTTGAGTCTTTTTTATAATGGAATTTACGCAGAACTATCTATGACCTTTCTTCTATGATTTACTATGCGTAACTAATATAGCGTTTAGCTAATACGTGTTTACTCTATATTGTTATCTCCAAAGTAATAATTTGGCAAGTATGGATTAGGTAGTAACCTTGTAAGAAGTTTTATACGCTTGTGGTATAAGGGAAAGTACTCTTGTTTTTGTTTGGATTTTTAGGTAAAATTCTTACCTTTGTGTTATACATTAAATTTAAAGCTTATGGGCATTATAGCATCACTTATTATTGGAGCCATTGCAGGATGGTTAGGTGGACTTATCTATAAAGGTAGCGGTTTAGGACTTTTTGGAAATATCATTGTTGGTATTTTTGGAAGTGGCGTAGGATCTTGGCTTTTAGGAAGGGTGCTTCATATTTCACTTGGTGACGGGTGGATTGGTTCTATCATCACAGGTGCTATAGGTGCTGTTGTGGTTTTATTCTTATTAAACATTGTGTTTGGAAAGAAAAAATAAGGACACTAAAGTGGGTGTTTTAACCCAAATAAGTTATTAGAGCCTATATATATATTGTTTTGGCTTATGTGACAAAAGTGTGCTTATTTTAGCGTCGTTTTCTCTTATGTGACAAAAATGTGCTTAAAATCTCCCATTCCCCTTTTATTTCTTAGGAGAATGGGACTTTATAAAGTCTTGGATGAAGATCTTTCTTCTTTCCATACTGATCCCCTTGTGTAGGTTCAATTTTGTCTTTAAATCTGCATTGAGTGATTCAATGGCATTGTTTGTATTTGGCATCTTCAATTCAGGGTAATCATAGTATGTCCACAATGACGACATATTCCTTTTAAGGCTCAAAAAAGCACTACGTAGAGCTTTATGAGTATAATGTGATTTTCCATCTTCTGTTGTTGTCCGTTCCTTAAGAAAATCCTCCCACTTGGTGTACCATTCCTTTAAAGCCCCAATAAAGGACTCCTTGTCCGTATGACATAACATCTTGGATAATTCAAGCAGTTCTTTTGAAGCCTCAAGCTTGGGTCTTGAAGTTAGTTTTGTCTTTATAGTCATTACTTGATGGAACTGGCATAATTGGAATTTATAATTGGGAAAAGCTTGCCTAAGTCCCTTAAAACCATCGCATACAAGCCCTTGAATGGTATACCCAAGTGACTCCAAGTAGCTTATGCCCTCCTTATAGTCTTCAAGACGTTCATGCCTATTGATAAACTTAAACCAAAGTACATCACCAGACAATGAATCCTTCATGATAACGACACCAAAATTACGTCCCCAATAGGTGGCATCCATTAAAACCACTACAGGGCGAACAAGAAGGTTGGGAAGTTCTTCTTTATAAGATTTGGTGAGTTTTCTATAAATTGTCCTGGTTGAAACTCCGTACTCCTCTGATAGATCTTTGACTGTTAGATTACCCTTGGAATAACGATTATTGACAATGGTATTGGTAAGGCGATTATGTCCAACAAAGCTCCTCTTACAGCACTTACAATACCAGCGTTGACTACCATTAAGATGACCACGTTTTATAGTCGATTTTGAGCCACAATAAAAGCAGATTTTTTGCCATAAAAATATAAATAAAACAAAGATAATGATTATTAGATAGTTACAAGGATTTTAAGCACATTTTTGTCATATAGGCCATTGTTTTATTATTGAGTAGATGTTTGGCTTTGTAACGCAGGCATAGCAGACTATGTCGAGTTATATAGACAGACAAGAAACTGATAAGAAAATAAAGATGGTAGGTAATACTCCCATAGTTAAAATATATATATATTGCGGTCTAATGGTAGATATGGGTTTAATATCAACTTTTTATTTCTAAATCTCTCTATCTAATAAATGGAAAGCCCCGAAATGTCATACATTTCGGGGCTTTTCTCTTATGTTTTTTCTCTACTATCTCTTTCCGTTAGCAGTCCATATTTTGCCATCTTTAGTGTATAGAATATTCAATGATGAAGCATTGATTCTAATTATTTTTACGCCTTCTTTCAAGTCGATATTTACTAAAGTGTGGTCACCTTCCTTCTTAAAGGTTACGCCTTTAAGGTCAGGGATTCCATCTGAAAATCTAAAATAGTAGCTACCAGCTGCCTTAATGACGGTTATAGAACCATTATCGGCACTTTTCTTTATTTTATCACCTAAATAAGTGATTCTTCCTTTGTATGTTCCTACAAAGATATCATTGTCTGCAGGGTCATCTGTCTTGCTACAAGAGATTGAAGTAAGAGCTACTATGAATAAACAAATCAAAGTAGCTAAACTGAAGATTCTTTTCATAAATAATTTGATTTTAAGGGTTACTAATCTGCTAAGTTATTTCTTAACTTTTTCTTTCAATGACGCTAATTTCTTTTCTAATAGCTTAACAAGGTCTTCAGGTTTACTGTCTGAATCTGATAAAAGATTGTCAACCTTTTCTTCTAAAGTGCCTTTTAACTCCATTGATTTATCACGCATTTTTCTTGTAAGACTATCTATTTGGTCTTTTAGTTCATCAACTTTATCGCCTATAGAATTCTTTTTACATAAGGTTTTATCCTTGTCAAGTACAAAAAGTACACCTATACCTGCAACTGTTCCAGCTGCTACTCCTAATAAAATGCTTCCAATTTTCGACATATTCTTAGATATGTTTTATTTAGTTTAAAATATGCTGTCGTTGTAAATATAATAAATAAATTTGATATAAGCAATATTGATGTGAGAATTGTGTGGTAATTTTATAAAGAATAACATTATCTCATGGTTATTGTGATAATATTTTATATATTAATAAAAATCACTATCAGCGCCTTTTAAAAACAATGTTTACTTGATAGCAATACAATTTTTACAAAAAAGTCAAGTCTATATAACTATCTTCTACATTCAATTTTAGTGTTTTTGTTTATGTATGTAAGTATAAAAAAAATACCAAACCCGTGATGGTTTGGTATTTCTTACTCTTGTATAGTACTATTATTATGGTAAAATAATTAGTTCAAGGCTGTCAGATTTGACTTTCACTTTCAGCCAGTCATAAAGCTGTTTTCTGTTGTCTTTGGCAAGTGTCTTGTTTGTTTTGATTATAGCCACGATGTGATTTTTTATTGAGGCAGAATCAACGAAAGACTCAGATGCTTTCGAAAGCATAATACTCTTTGCTTCGGGGCATACGACTTTAAGTTCTTCTTTCATGTCGTTTGCAAGTACAGGATAATGCGTGTATGAGTTTAGCTGCTTCTGTAATACATCATTTCTATATGCAAGTTCTTGCCATTCAGCCGTATTCTTTTCTCCTACCATCAACTGACCTTTATTCTTGTGCTGTAAGAGTAATAAGCTATCAGAGTTAGATCCTTGTATCACCTTTAGTGCGTAGCCATCAAGCTGATAATTAGTCATCGCTTTTTGTGCTTTAGCTATCGAATCAGTTGATATCGGATTGCCCACCGCTACCACATGGAGGGTTTTGGTTTTTAGGTCGTATTGGTGTGAGAGAATGTTTGTTCCGCTATAATTAAGTTCCTTTGTAACGAAATTCTCTATGTTATTTTCAAATACACTTTGCTTAATGATGTTCCATGTCATGTAGCTTGCAGGGATAATTGTGATAATGATAATGCTGACGATGTAAAGATTTACTCGTCTCATTTTTTCACGATTGATAAACTGCTTTCTATGAAAATGCAGAAAGCGTACACCTACGCAGGTTGTAAAAGCAATGAAAACAGTATTGATGAAATAAAGGTAAAATGCCCCAAAGAAGTAGGATGTGTTTTGTACAGCCAGTCCATAACCTGCTGTACAAAGTGGTGGCATTAAGGCTGTGGCAATGGCAACACCCGGCACCACGTTGTTTCTTCCTTTTGTTGACGTAGCTAAGAATCCAGCAGCACCACCAAAAAGAGCTATCAATACGTCATAAAGGGTAGGCGATGTGCGTGCTAAGAGTTCGGATTGAGCATCCGTGATAGGTGAAAGTGTAAAGTAGATTGTTGCAGTAACAACGCTAATGAATGTACTTACCAAATAGTTTTTTATGGATTGTTTGAACAAGTCCAAGTCAGCAATTCCAAGAGCTAATCCCATACCGATGATTGGTCCCATCAGTGGAGAGATGAGCATAGCACCAATAATTACTGCTGTTGAATTGACATTTAAGCCTAAGGATGCAATAAATACGGCAAAGATAAGTATCCAGAGATTAGAACCTTGAAAGTTGATGCCATTAGTTATTTGTTTAATAACATATTTTTCGCCGTCTTTGTCAGGTAAGACATTGAAATAACGCTTAATTATCTGCCATAAAGTTTGATTGTTATTTTCCTGCATTTTGTTTTTTTTGCAAAGATACTAAATTTAATGGAACGTTTCAAGCAATTTCTTGATTAACTATTAGGGAGTGGGCTGGTGTTTGTGAGCGTACATTCTTTTCGTTTCACATAAGAACAAGATTGGTAAAGATAAGGCTCCGTTGTAGTGCACAGCCGATATGCAATTACGATAGTCCTATATATGAATAGGTGTTCTGATCAACAAGGAGCTATGAGAATAAAAAAAGAGTACCAAGAAAACTTGATACTCTTTTTATTTATGTTAGATTTTAGAGTGTAAATTACTTGCCACCCTCCATCTTCTTCTTCAAGTCAGCGAGAACACCGAGGTCACCGAGAGATGTACCAGCAGCAACGTTGTTGATAGCAGCTGCGTCATTCTTTGGCTTGTTCTGGCTTGCTGGACGCTGGCGACGTGGCTCTTCCTTAACATCCTCAAATGTACGAGAGTGAGAAAGGATGATACGCTTAGTGTCCTTAACGAACTCGATTACCATGAATGGGAGAACCTCACCAAGCTGTGCCTGTGTGCCGTCTGGCTTAACAAGGTGCTTTGGAGTTGCGAAGCCTTCACCACCCTCAGCGAGTGTGATAACGGCACCCTTGTCCATAACCTCAGTAATCTTACCCTCGTGGACAGAACCAGGAGTGTAGATTGCCTCGTACTCATCCCAAGGATTTGTCTCGAGCTGCTTGTGACCAAGGCTCAAACGACGATTCTCCTTGTCGATTTCGAGAACAACAACCTCAATCTCTGAACCCTGTGAGGTGAACTCTGATGGATGCTTAACTTTCTTAGTCCAAGAGAGGTCGCTGATATGGATAAGACCATCAACACCTTCCTCAAGCTCTACGAAGATACCGAAATTAGTGAAGTTGCGAACCTTAGCAATGTGCTTAGAACCTACAGGGTACTTAACCTCGATAGACTCCCATGGGTCTTCCTTAAGCTGCTTGATGCCGAGAGACATCTTACGCTCGTCGCGGTCGAGTGTGAGGATTACTGCCTCAACTTCGTCACCCACCTTCATGAATTCCTGTGCAGAACGCAAGTGCTGGCTCCAGCTCATCTCTGAAACGTGGATCAAGCCCTCAACGCCTGGCTGAATCTCAACGAATGCACCATAGTCAGCCATAACAACTACCTTACCCTTCACGTGGTCACCAACCTTGAGGTTTGGATCCAGTGAATCCCATGGGTGCTGAGTGAGCTGCTTGATACCGAGAGCGATACGTTTCTTCTCCTCATCGAAGTCGAGGATAACAACGTTAATCTTCTGGTCAAGTGCAACAACCTCGTGTGGATCGCTTACACGGCCCCAAGAGAGGTCAGTGATATGTACGAGTCCGTCAACACCACCGAGGTCAACGAATACACCATAAGAGGTGATATTCTTAACGGTACCCTCGAGGATCTGACCCTTCTCAAGGTGAGAAATGATCTCCTTACGCTGTGCCTCAAGCTCAGCCTCGATGAGTGCCTTGTGTGAAACGACTACGTTACGGAACTCCTGGTTGATCTTAACAACCTTGAACTCCATTGTCTTACCAACGAATACGTCGTAGTCGCGTATAGGGTGAACGTCAATCTGGCTGCCTGGAAGGAATGCCTCGATACCGAATACGTCAACAATCATACCACCCTTAGTGCGGCTCTTGATGTAACCCTGGATAACCTCGTCGTTCTCCAGTGCCTTGTTGATATTCTCCCAGCTCTTCTGGAGGCGTGCCTTCTTGTGAGAAAGAACGAGCTGACCACGCTTGTCCTCTTGGTTCTCAACATAAACCTCTACCTTGTCACCAGCCTTGAGCTCTGGGTTGTAACGGAATTCAGAAGCAGGGATGATACCATCGCTCTTGTAGCCGATGTTAACAACTACTTCCTTCTTGTCAACTGAAATAACAGTACCTTCAACTACCTGATGCTCCTGGATCTTGTTAAGAGTTTCGTCATAAGCCTTTGTAAGATCGTTCTTACTTGCCTCGGCATGTGAGCCGTTCTCGAACTCATCCCAGTTGAAGTCAGCTAAAGGCTGTACATTCTGGACGTCTTTGAAATTTGTCATAAAGTGTTTAAAAAATAATTTAATTAATAAAGTTCGACTTTATATTGCCTTTGAAATGGGTACAATCCACCCATAACGGGTGCAAAGTTACGAATAATATTCTGTATATTAGTGCTTTTGTTTCTCTTTTTTTGTTTTTTTCTTTCTGCTTCCAAAGATATCACTCAGTCTGTTGAAATCTTTCTTTAGTATCAAGCCTATACCCTGCGTTGTCAATGAGTTACGTGTAAAGTAACGGTCGTTCGTCTGGTTATAGACGTGGAAGGCTACGTTTCCGCTAGGGAAGAGGAGGTAACGGATGTCGAAATCGCCGATGAAGGAGGCTTTGTCCTTGGCTACATTGTTACGATAACCGAACTGTCCATTAAAGAGTAAGCGGTTGTTAAGCATACTTCCTGAGAGTAATCCTTCGTATTCTGCATTGTCGAAGCCTTCATTACCTGTCGCAATGTTTGCACCAAAGTTCCAGTTGTTGTCCTTCACAACATTGGACAGGACGGTGTTGATTTGTTGTGAAATCGTACCAGAAAGAAGGCTCTGCATGGCTAGTGACGTACGACTTGGCGACCCACTGTTTCGTGCCGTATTGTTATTGTTGCTCTGTGGATAGAAACGTCCAACAGCCAGTAAGTAAAGTACTTGCTGGTTAAGTTCCTGCTCAGAGTTGAGGATTGAGTGTATCATCTGTTGTGCATCAGGGGAGAGCGTTGGTAGATCGAGACCGAATGAGACTGTCGGTGCGCCTGGCGTACCTTCAATGTTTAGCAGACAGTTCACCTTCGTGTTATTCGCTGTGAACGACCTTCCCAACCCGAGGTCGCCCAATGGTACAGAGTTGATGAAGTAATTGGCTTTCAGGTTCAATGCTGCGTTGAAAGGGTCGCCACCGAAGGCGATGGTTGAACCTGGCTGGAAGACAAACTGCTTCTTGATTATGTTCTGAATCGTAAGATTGTATTGTCCATACTCCACGTTGTAGTTTCCAAATAGCTGGAAGGCTCCCTTATTATAATAGGTGGCACGGATGATTCCGGAACCATTCAGGCGGATGTTATCACCTGTTGCATCATCAAGCAGCACACCCAGTGTAAGATTTGGGTTCGTCCGAACGAGGCAGTTGATATGCAGGTCGCTTGGGATATCGTCGAAGTCGATTTTGGTGTTATTCTTCTTTGGAGCGGGTTTGGCTGCAAAACTAAGGGTGTCAGCAGCTTCTGGGATTAATACGCCCGTACTATCCTTTGGTAAGTTAATCCATCTTATGAAGTTGTTTGTGCCAGCATCGTTCGTCAATGAAGCATCGTATGTTATATAGGTGTTCTTTTCAGGCTTCACGTCAATATTCATGGTTGTTGAACCGGGTTCACCTTTTATATTACATTTACCAGTTGCATATACCATACCCCAGAATGACTCCTTACCCAGCTTCTTTGGGAAGTTATAGCTTAAGAGATTCCGTGCGAAGATATTGATGTCGTACGTAAGGTGGGTAAGATTTGTATGATGTAGCCCACCTGTTACGATACCAATATTTCCTTTTGAGTCGGTGATGGTGTCATTGCCAAAGATAATCTCGTTTGGAATGATACGTACACGTGCGTCCCGCATGGTATAGGTAACGCCAATAGGCATTACATGTACACTTCCGTTCACCTGCATATCGCCTTCAAGGTTGATGGCACTAAGAGGTCCGATGACCTTACACCAGCCATTTCCCTGTATTTCAATGTTATCCATAAAGGAGCCACAGAAGGTTTTGAGGAAGTAGAGGTGTGAGTTATTTGCAAAGATTGGAAGGTTGATATAGCTTTTCTTAATATCAACATATCCCTTTATATCTGTGCGCGTTCCATCACCGCCATCTGCGTAAGCGTCGATGTTTATTTTACCTTCTTTGTCATTGTAGTTTGCATCAGCATAAAGAGTTCCCAAGTCACCATTTTCAAACTGGAAGTTTTGCACTTCAAGCTTCGCTTGCAACAGTGGATGATGGAAGAATGACTTGATAGAAGCGATACCTGAGGCGGTTCCAGCAAACGAAACGCTATGAAAATTGACGAGGTTGAGAATGTATGGAACATTGACATCCTTGAATCTTACAAGGATGGAATCGTTCTGATTACCAGAGGTCTGTCCGTTGGCGATGATATGCTGATTGTTGTTAGAAAGTTCAAAGTGATCGATGGTGAGATAGTTCCGATGATATGAAATATCGGATGGTTGCACTTGCAGGGTTATAGAGTCAAAGTTAATCTTTGATGGATTGAGATGCAAGCGTGTCTTTAAGTCGCCATGAAGGCGTGAGAAGGATGCCTCACTATTGATGTTCCCATATATAGGAGCTAGTCCTGGTATGCGGAAAGAAATGTCTGAACTGATTGTGTTGTCGGCGATAAGTCCTTGTGCATTGATAAGAATATGTGGACCTTGCTCTCCCTTTCGTTCGGCAGAGATGGTCGTAACTAAGCCTTGCGGCTCACTGTTAATGTTCAGCAGAAGTTTCTTTATCTGCTGTCCTTTGTAGGTCACGTCGGGGGCGTTGACGTTCAAGTCAAGTTCATGCTGCCGCTCACGAACAATACCCGTTAGTCTCATAGCATGTGAAGAGGTGATCGGTGTTTTAAGCAGACTGTTCAGCAGTTTCGTATCATTCAAGCGCAAGGTGAAGGCATAGTTTGCCTTTCCATACGATAACGGATATTGCGATTTTGCCTGGATAAGACTTGGTAAATAATGTTCTAAGGTTCGCATGATACTTTGTGGGAGTGCCTCGTAGTCGTATTGCCCCACGAGGTGTAGCTCTCCAAAGTCAGTTTGTGCATCGAGCGATTTACCTAGAAGTCCGTTGTTGGCATTGATATTTACTTGGTTCAGCGTGATGTTCTGACCTTCGCCAATCATCGTAAAATTCTTCACGTCAAGGTTGCCGATGACGTCATTCAGACTTCTGCCCTGTCCTTTTATCTTGGATGTAAACGAAATCGTTCGGTTGCCCAAAGCCTCTGTCAGCTGTAGTTTATGTAGGTTGACCGCATCAGCGGTAATTGTGACGTTGGTAGATAGTTTTCCTTTCTGTTGTATGAAAGCCATGATATTGGCAGCCTTTCCGTCAATATCAAGCTTTCCATTCGGGTCATGGATTGCGGCTTTTCCTGTCAGAATATCATTCTTGTAGCTTCCGTCAAGGTGGATGTTCTTGTAGGTATAACCTTTATAATAAAAAGAGGAAACGTCACCCCTAGCAATGATTAACGTGAGGTCAGTATTTCCTTCCACCTTAATGTTTGTGTTTACTGTTCCAAAATCGTTGTTGTCAAGTACCTTTGCAAGGTTTAAGTCGGTTGTGTTGATAGTCCCTTGGATGTTCTTTCCATGAATGGTCGTCGCTAGTTGGACGTTTCCGGCTTCCGTGTTGAGCAATCCTTTTGCAGAATACTTATTCATGCTGTGCGCGAAGCTACCACGATAGTTGATATTACCGATGTTACTCAAAGGTTTAGGGAGAGACTGATGCGCAACTTTCGCAATGGCAAGAAGCGTATTCTTGTTTACCTTTAAAGGGCTGAATGTGAAGTCCCATGTAGGCTTCTCCTGAATGTTTTTTATCCATCCGTTTGCCTTTATGTGGGTTGAAAAGGATGGGTCAGAAATGTTGAGTTGCTTTACTACTACTGATTGGTTCGTACCCTTTGCGTCAATCGCAGCTGTATAGTTTGTTGTTATAGTTCTTAATTCGGGGAGAAGTGGGACGAAATCGGATGGTTTTACTTGGGCTTTTAGGCTCTGAAGGTCATAGCGTAAGGTATTGATGTCCAACTTCTTGTCGTTGAACTTATAGGTCGTAAGTAAGGCTTTTAAAGTAATCTTACTATTTGTTCCTTCGTAAACAAAGTTACGCAGGTTGGCTTGCTTTTGATTGGCGTTTAAATCAAAGGCTAACTGCTTGACCTCTAAACCTGATGCCTCCTTAAAGGCCAATGACCTCAAGTTTGCCCATACGCTCGTGTCATCCAATTTGTGAAGGATGATATAAGACGAGATGTTTGTGAGGTTGATATGGTTCAGATTCAGTCTGTTAGGTGTCGTGGGTGCATCCATACAATCGTATTTGATGCTACCATGACGGACAACAAGACTATTGATGGATAAGTGCAAAGGCGTGTGACTGGTCGTGTCTTTGGAAGCCAATGAGTCCAATGCAAATTGGAAGTTTGGTTTGGCATCTTTGCTTGTTTTGTAGAGCTCAGCTTGTAAGCCAAAAATCTGTGCAGAGGATATGTTTATCTCTCCTGTTCGGAGAAGATGCCAGATGTCAACTCTTGCACCGATGCGTGATGCTGATAGCATCTTCTTATGACTTTGGTCATAGATGAGGATGTCGTCTAAAACAAAGCGGTTGATGAAGCCTAAATCAATGCGCCCTACATGTACTTCAGTACCTAGTTTATCACCTGCAAGGTTACCTACTTTTTGGGCAAGAAAATCCTGTACTACTGGTATGTGCAGCAGTACGATTGCGGTTAAATAAAGACCCGCTATAGTCCATATAACCCACCGTATAGTTGTCCTGAGTTTCTTCAATGCGTTTACAAAACTAATAAAAAAACGTTTTATACTGAAATTATTATGTTGAAATGTGCCAAATCCGCTTAAAAATTGCTATATTTGCAGAAAATAAGCTACGCTCGGCAAATTGAAAGTAACTTTTCTTTGCGCTCGCTTGCATTATTTTTGTCAGAAAATAAGCTACGCTCGGCAAATTGAAAGTAACTTTTCTTTGCACTCGCTTGCATTATTTTTGCAGAAAATAAGCTACGCTCGGTAAAGTAAAGGATTGTTTATCTTATGTCTGAATAGCTTATTTACGACTAAAAAAGTAGAATGAAATAATATAAAATAAATCGCATTATCATTGTTATGGCAAATGTAATTAAGTTACGAAAGGGCTTAGACATTAACCTTACAGGACGCGCACAGGAACAGATGTTACCTGTGAAATCGGCTATGGAATACGCTTTGGTTCCAGATGATTTCCCAGGCCTGACACCTAAGGTGGTTGTTCGTGAAGGTGACCATGTCCGAGCTGGTGACCCATTGTTTGTTGACAAAGGGTGCACTGAAGTTAGCTTCGCTTCTCCTGTGAGTGGTACAGTCACAGCCATTGAGCGCGGAGACAGACGTAAGGTGTTGCGTGTAAAGGTTGCTGCTGATGAGCAGCAGGAGTATGCTGACTTCGGCGTGAAGAGCTTGGCAGGTATGTCTGCTGATGACGTTAAGGCTTCATTGTTGCAAGCGGGCTTGTTTGGTTATATCAATCAGCTTCCTTACGCAGTTGCTACACGTCCAGACACAGCGCCAAAGGCCATCTTCGTGTCTGCACTTCGTGATAAACCTTTGCAAGGCGACTTTGAGTTTGAGTTGAAAGGTCAGGAATACGACTTCCAGATTGGTTTGACTGCTCTCGCCAAGATTGCAAAGGTTTATTTGGGTATTGGTGCTAAGCAGACAGCGGGTGCGCTGACAGAAGCAAACGATGTTGAGGTCGTAGTGTTTGATGGTCCTTGTCCAGCAGGTAATGTTGGCGTACAGGTTAACCATCTTGACCCTGTTAACAAGGGTGAAGTGGTATGGACGGTTGAACCAACAGCTGTTATCTTTTTCGGTCGTTTGTTCAATACGGGCAAGGTGAACCTCACACGTCGTGTTGCCGTTGCAGGTAGCATGGTGAAGCAGACGGGTTATGTTGATGCGCTCGTTGGTACGCCTCTGAAGCAGATTCTTGCTGATAATATCGCTGATGGTTGCAACGTTCGTATCCTCAATGGTAATCCTCTCACTGGCGTTATCGCTAATGACGAGACCGTACTCGGCGCACATACCTCTGAGGTAACATTGATTCCTGAGGGTGATGATGTACACGAAATCTTCGGTTGGATGCTTCCTCGTTTCAATGACTTCTCAACTTCACATAGCTATTTCAGCTGGTTGCAGGGTAAGAAGGCTTACAACCTCGATGCTCGTGTCAAGGGTGGCGAACGTCACATGATTATGAGTGGTGAGTACGACAGAGTGTTGCCAATGGATATTTATGGCGAGTACCTTATCAAGTCAATCATCGCTGGCAATATCGACAGCCAAGAGCAGTTGGGTATTTATGAGGTAAGTCCAGAGGACTTTGCACTTGCTGAGTTCGTTGACAGTTCCAAGTTACCTTTACAGAAGATTGTTCGTGAAGGCTTGGATATCCTTAGAAAAGAGAATTCATAGGGGTCTGATGAGCCCACAATAACTTTAACTATAGTTTCAAATAAAGTTTCTCAGAATGTTATCAGCAGTCAGTCGATAATCGGTTATGGACCTACAAGAATGTTGCCAATGCCTTTTTAACGTATTACAAACGCTTTGTAATAGTTGTACAAAGGTCTTGTAATAACATTACAAAGGCTTTGTAATCATTCTGGAAACAGAAACTTGGACTTTAAGAACCCTATAATAAAAATAATATGAGTTTAAGAAATTATCTCGATAAGATACGCCCAAACTTTGAGAAGGGCGGAAAGCTTCATGCTTTCAAGAGTGTCTATGATGGTTTCGAGACGTTCCTTTATGTTCCTAACGAGACATCAAAGAGCGGAACTTCTATCCACGACGCAATTGATTCGAAGCGAATTATGAGTATAGTTGTACTGGCAGTAGTACCTGCTATGCTCTTCGGTATGTATAATATCGGTTATCAGAATGCTTTAGCAGCTGGCAAGTTGGGTGATGCTACTTGCTGGGGTATGTTCCTTTATGGTCTGCTTGCGCTGTTACCAAAGATTCTCGTGTCTTACATTGTTGGTCTGGGCATTGAGTTTGCTTGGGCGCAGATGAAGGGTGAGGAGATACAGGAAGGTTACCTTGTATCAGGTATTCTGATTCCATTGATAATCCCTGTTACCACACCACTTTGGATACTCGTTCTTGCAGTAGCCTTTGCGGTAATTTTCACGAAGGAAATCTTTGGTGGAACAGGTATGAACCTCTTTAATGTTGCCTTGGCTGCACGTGCCTTCCTCTTCTTCTCTTATCCGAGTAAGATGACGGGTGATAGCATCTGGGTAGCACGTGAATCAATTTTTGGACTTGGCTATAACCTGCCTGACGGTTTCACTATGGCAACCCCATTGGGCGAGATAGCGCAGGGAACAACGGTAAACACTTCTATCTGCGATATGATTGTTGGTCTTATTCCAGGTTCAGTTGGTGAGACCTCAGTAATCGCTATCGCTATCGGTGCTGTCATCCTTCTTTGGACGAACATTGCCAGTTGGAAGACAATGTTAAGCGTCTTCCTCGGTGGTACTGTGATGGGCGTTCTCTTC
Organism: Prevotella scopos JCM 17725; assembly: GCF_018127785.1. Taxonomy (NCBI): domain Bacteria; kingdom Pseudomonadati; phylum Bacteroidota; class Bacteroidia; order Bacteroidales; family Prevotellaceae; genus Prevotella; species Prevotella scopos. Next base: position 1,001,058 of record NZ_CP072389.1, on the reverse strand, counting down.
CAGTCAACGGGTGCAACACCAATTCAGTGGTATGAGCACCTCGTCTTAGGTGGTTTCTGCTTCGGTGCAGTCTTCATGGCAACCGACCCAGTGACATCCGCACGTACAGAGACAGGTAAGTGGGTGTATGGCTTCTTCATCGGTGCAATGGCAATCATTATCCGTGTGATGAACCCAGGTTATCCAGAAGGTATGATGCTCGCCATCCTCTTCGGCAATATGTTTGCCCCACTCATCGACTATTGTGTAGTTCAGTCAAACATCAGCAAGCGCGCAAAACGTGCTAAATAAATAAGGAGGACGAAGAAATGAAAACAAATAGTAATTCTTATACAATTATCTATTCTGCCATCCTTGTGCTGATTATAGCCTTTTTGCTTGCTTTCGTATTCCAAGCATTGAAGCCGATGCAGGATGCTAATGTGCAGCTTGATCAGCAGAAGCAGATTCTCTTTGCGCTCAATCAGAATCGTGATATGAGCAACGAGGAGGCTGTTGAGCTTTGGAAGAAGATTATCGTGGCTGATGACATTATCAATGCTGATGGTAAGGTCGTTGAGGCTGGAAAGCAGGGTGGCGTTGATGCCGGCTTTAAGTTGAATAGTAAGGATGCCAAAGAAGGCAAGCTCGCTCTGTTCCGTTGTAAGGTAGATGGTCAGGATAAGTATGTTATCCCTGTTTATGGTAATGGTCTTTGGGGTCCTATCAATGGCTTCATCGCTATCAATGGTGATAAGCGAACCGTCTTCGGTGCTTACTTCAACCACGAGAGTGAGACAGCTGGTCTCGGTGCTGAAATCAAGGACAACAAGGCATGGCAGGATTTGTTCAAAGGTAAGCACCTCTTCAAAGGTAACGATACGCAGAAGGTAGCGCTTGCTGTTGAGAAGAAAGTCGAGGATGCATCTACACAGGTGGATGCTGTCACTGGCGCAACACTTACCAGTAATGGTGTAACAGAGATGTTCCACGCAGACAAGGGCGGACTTCAACCTTACGTTAAATTCCTGAACAGCAAATAATATTCTAATCTTTAGAACAATAAGAATATGGATTTATTCTCAAAACAAAATAGAGAGGTGTTCAGCAATCCGCTGAATCTGGACAACCCTATTATGGTCCAGGTGCTCGGTATCTGTTCTGCCCTTGCCGTAACTTCACAGCTGAAGCCGGCGATTGTTATGGGACTTGCCGTTACTATTATTACGGCATTCTCTAATGTTATTATTTCACTTATCCGTAACACAATCCCTAATCGTATTCGTATTATCGTGCAGTTGGTGGTTGTTGCAGCTCTGGTAACGATTGTTAGTCAGATTCTTAAGGCTGTAGCTTACGATGTGAGTGTAGAGCTTTCTGTCTATGTTGGACTGATTATTACCAACTGTATCCTCATGGGACGTCTTGAGGCCTTCGCTATGACAAACAAGCCTTGGCCAAGTTTCCTCGATGGTGTTGGTAATGGTTTGGGTTACGCTATGATACTTGTTGTCGTTGGCGCTGTTCGTGAGTTCTTTGGTCGTGGCTCATTGCTCGGCTTTAAGATTATCCCACAGAGTTTCTATGACGCTGGTTACATGGACAACGGAATGATGTCAATGCCTGCTATGGCACTCATCCTCCTCGGTTGTGTTATTTGGATTCATCGTGCATATTTCTATAAAGAAGACAAGAAGTAATTATGGAACATCTTATTAGTTTATTCTTCCGGTCCATCTTTGTGGACAATATGATATTTGCGTTCTTCCTTGGTATGTGTTCATACCTTGCAGTATCAAAGAGCGTAAAAACTGCATTGGGTCTTGGTGTGGCTGTAACATTCGTGTTGCTTGTTACCACTCCTGTTAACTATCTCTTGTTGACAAAGGTTCTCGGACCTGATTGTCTTGCAGAGGGAGTAGATCTTACTTATCTTAGTTTTATTCTCTTTATCGCTGTCATCGCTGGTATCGTACAGATTGTGGAGATGGCAGTTGAGAAGTTCTCACCTTCACTTTATGGTGCGTTGGGTATCTTCCTTCCGCTGATTGCCGTTAACTGTGCCATCATGGGTGCATCACTCTTTATGCAGCAGCGTATTGGTCTTGACCCAGCAAGCACTCAGTATATTGGTAGTGTATGGGACGCTCTCATTTATGGTACTGGTTCTGGTCTTGGCTGGACACTGGCTATCGTGGCAATGGGTGCTATTCGTGAGAAGATGGAATATTCTGATGTTCCAAAGCCTTTGCAGGGTCTTGGCATCACATTTATTACAGTAGGACTGATGGCAATGGCAATGATGTGCTTCTCAGGTCTTAAAATCTAAGTAAACAATGGGACAATTCATAACAATAAGTATTGTGGTATTCCTTATCACCATCCTTGTGTTGGTGATTCTCCTGCTTGTGTCTAAGAAGTATCTCAGTCCAAGCGGAAAGGTAAAGATAACAATTAACGGTGATAAGGAGATGACCGTTGATCAGGGTAGCTCAGTTCTGTCTACGCTGAATGAGAACGGCGTGTTCCTCCCTTCTGCTTGTGGTGGTAAGGGTAGCTGTGGTCAGTGTAAGCTACAGGTTACAGAAGGTGGCGGTGAGATTCTCGATTCTGAGCGTCCTCACTTCAGTCGTAAGGAAGTTAAAGACCACTGGCGTCTTGGATGTCAGTGTAAGGTGAAGGGTGATATGTCACTCAAAGTTCCTGAGTCTGTTATGGGCGTTAAGGAGTGGGAGTGTACTGTTATCTCAAACAAGAATGTTTCCAGCTTCATCAAGGAGTTCAAGGTTGCCTTGCCTCCAGGTGAGCACATGGACTTCGTTCCTGGTTCTTATGCACAGATTTCTATTCCTGCTTACGATTGCATCGACTATGACAAGGACTTCGATAAGAATGATATTGGTGAGGAATATCTTGGACCTTGGAAGCAGTTCAACCTCCTTTCATTGAAGGGAAAGAATCCTGAGCCAACTGTTCGTGCTTACTCTATGGCGAACTATCCAGCTGAGGGTGATATCATCACACTGACTGTTCGTATTGCAACACCTCCATTCCTGCCACGTCCGCAGGTTGGTTTCCAGAACGTACCAACGGGTATCGGCTCTACTTACATCTTCTCTCTTAAGGAGGGTGATAAGGTGATGATGAGTGGACCTTACGGCGACTTCCATCCTAACTTCACTTCTGGTAAGGAGATGATTTGGATTGGTGGTGGTGCTGGTATGGCTCCTTTGCGTGCGCAGATTATGCACATGACAAAGACCCTTCATACACGTGACCGTGAGATGCACTTCTTCTATGGTGCACGTTCACTCAGCGAGGCATTCTTCCTTGAAGACTTCTGGGAACTTGAGAAGGAATATCCTAACTTCCATTTCCACCTCTCACTCGACCGTCAAGACCCTAAGGCTGATGAGGCTGGCGTGAAATACTACACTGGTTTTGCAGTAAACTGCATCCGTGATGAGTATCTTCAGCAGCACGAGGCACCAGAGGATTGTGAGTACTATCTCTGTGGACCTCCAATGCTCATCAAGACTGTTACTGATTATCTTGATAGCATCGGTGTTGATCAGGATGCAATTATGTACGATAACTTTGGATAATTCAATATCCTATTCATATAAAGCGAGGAACCTTATTGGGCTCCTCGCTTTTTTGTAGATAGAAAAGTAAAGAGTTATTTGGAAGGGTAAAAGGGTACAAGAGAGTAAAATAATTATTAGAATATATGACATTGCGAAACGAATCAATGATAGCAAAATGTTCCCAAGTATATAAAATATAGAACAACTTTCCCAACGCAATGAAGATATATAACTGATGAGTAAATATAGATTCATATTCGTTGATGGACTATATTGGCAAATCTATATAAGATAGTGAAGTTCTGCTACCTGTTATTAATGATACAAATAGTAGACTTTGACTATATATGCTTATCTCCAAAGTGGTTCGCTTTCCCATCCTTGTGGGAAGCCAAGTGCATTCAAATCTATCTCAGGATAATTCGCAAAAAGCGTCTTTATCTTTTGGAACAAATCATTGTTTGGAGAGATGATATTCAAGAAATACTTGATGATACATATATTATAGTATACACGAAGTGAATCCGTTTGAAGTGTAATCCATGGATGAGTCATCTTTTTAGGGGACATTGGACGGATTGTATTTTGCTTGTTCCACACACGCGAGTGGTGGCAACATGTATTTCTTGTCAGAGTTACAATGGTCAACCAAGATTCGAAAGGTGCTATTTGTAGTCCAAATGATTGGGAGATCTTTTTCTTGATTTTCTTGTCCTTGATGTTGTTGTATATGTTTGTGATGATTCCAAATGGAAGTACTTCTGAAAGAATCCATGCTGGTGGGTATGGGTCAGAATATGTTTTCTTAAAATGAATGATGAAGTCCTCTTTTGATTTGTAAAGCTCCTGATTTATTAAGTTCATTGTTTTATGAAACTTAGCCGAGTTGACAAAGTTTGCAGAATCTGTCATCCAGAAAGGATTTCCTGTAATAAAACTGCCTATGTTGACAATTGCACTGCGAACAGCAACTTCTATCTTTTCGAGTTCGTTGAATAGCAAAAGACGTAACTTCTTGTCAAACCGATATAGCATCATTACTTTGCTAAATGTTGCACCTCGTTTGTACAAATGATGTTCTTTTGGTATCTCAAGCAATGGGTGCATATAAGCAGACAGACGATAATAACCGATATGCTCCAAGTAGTGTTCTGCCTTCAAAGCATCGGGAATATAAAGACCTCTTAATTGTAGTAAAGAAACAAGGTCGTGGGGTGATGTATAGCTTTTGCCGAAAGGTATTGTGTTTGTCATATAATATTAAAAAACGACCCGCACATTTGAGCATCGTTGAGAGGCTTGGCGGGTTCTAGCATTGCAAATATACAAATATTACTTGGATAATACAAACTTTTAGGAAAAAAGATGTTAGGAAACAACACAAAAACAAGAAATTCTGAAACATTGTGGCTAATGACCATTTGAATTTATCTTTCTTTAGTTCCGCTATTAGACTGACAAGACATTATACTCGATGGCAAATTCGTTATTTTAAACTTGTTGTCTTCGATAATTTTTACGATACCCTTTTCTTCCAGAACCAATAAATAATCTTTTAAGAGACTCTGAACATTTCTATCGTTTGTAAAGTCTTCTACAGACCAAATGCTACCCAAATTTCTATAGAAAAACTCCAGTTTGTGTAGAAACTCCTTTTTGATTTTATTATTTTTCATAAATATCAGTGACCAAATTGAATGATTTTTTCCAGTTCCCAAATGAATTAGTCGGTTGACTTTTATTTGGCTATTGGTTATAAATTGTGAATCACCTCCTTCCAATTTTATACTTTTTATTTCTGGAAAACTTTTACATAAAACTTCTTTATATTCTGCACCCATGTATTTACCATTAAGCAAAAATTCTTACCTTCGTATTTATCAAAACTGAATGTTCTTTTTTAGCAAAGCTGATTTTTCTTTTAAGGCAAAGATAATTAGTTTTATTTATAAAGCCTGATAATAGTAGCAAAATGTAATAAGTCTCTATTTTTTTTCTATGTGTTTTTCTTCATATATTTATCGTATAATGGTTTGAAGATAGGAGGGATGGGGCGCGTTTTATATCGCTCTGCAAGATAATCCTTGGCAATGTCACTGTAGCTGTAATCTCCTTTCTGAGTGAGCAGTTTTTTAAGTATTTGGTAGCTCCAAGGGGCAGGGTAGGCACAAAGAAGTTGGAGGACCTCATCAGCATCATAGTATTCTTGTTTGATGGTAGCTTGACAAGCAGCCTTAGCATACCACTCGAAGGCAGGGTCGTTCCAGTTGCTGATGGCTTCACATGCCTCATAGGAGCATTCACCTGCTTTCTTTAGATTGTCTTTCAACAACTTGTTGATACGCTGTCGGTCATTGGGATTCTTGTATTGAGCGAGGAGAGGGAGGATAGCATCATTCCCCTTGTCGGCTTCTTCGATGACTGTGGCATAATAAATCTTATGGGGTTTGAAGTCTATGGGCAGTCCATCTTCAAAGCCATAGTGCTTCATATAATCGAAGAAGATGAGGCTGTCAAGGGAGAAACGCAGCTGGTTGGATAGTTTAAGTTCGTAGCCATCGTACCTATAGACAGAGATAGCAGCGCGATTATAAGGTTCTTCAAATCCTATACAACCAGACATCATCTCTACGTATGTCGTATCTTTCAATGCCTGCTTCAATACATCAAATACTTGATTGTCAGCCTTCTTCAGTAGAATTCTGTATGCCCAGAGCCTTGTTATGCGTGAAGTATCTGTATTGGCAATCTCCACTAATTGTTCTGCAGTTGTGTGACGGCTGAGCAGATCGGCATAATCTAATTGCTCTGACCGCCTCCCTGCTGCACCGAGACCCCTCGAAAGTGCCATATACTGGCAGTGGTGGAAGGAATCGAGTGCCACCATAGCACTATCAGATAACCTGTCTGAAAACATTGTGCAAGAGCCGTAGCCACTGCCTAAAACTATCAGTGTGAGGACTGATATGACAAGATAAATACGTTGTTTAAGCACTAAGTAGTTCATTATTATATCTTTTTCGTTATTTATTCAGCCAGTGTATAGCCGAGTCGGGCGTTAAGGCGGTGGGCAAGTTGTTCCACTTCTTTCTTCTGTTCGGGCTCTATCGGGCGATCGTAGAGCTGTTCGATGACACGGATAGGGGCAATGGTGTCGCTGACCCATGGGTCTTCTACTATCCTTGTAGGGCAATAGAAAGCGATGACATTCAATGAATCGTAAACCTTGATAGAGTCGGGACTGCTGTAGCGATAGAATGCAACTCTCCTTTCTGTCAGCCTGATAACCTTATAAATAGCCGTCATGTTGTTTTCGAAGAAGTCGTATCTGTATTGCCTTGCAAGGTAGTCACCGTCTTTGCAGAAGTAGGTTGGAGGGAGAAAGATATCGCCTCCTATGGCTTGAAGGAAAATAGCAAATAGCCAAAGCCCTATGCCTATCACTCCACTATAAAGGCGTATCACCAACTTTCTTTTGCTTTTCCGTGCTGCAATCATCAGCGGAATGGGCGACAGGAGGACAATCCATATCAGCCAGTAAGTCAATCCCCAACGTAGGTGGATGTCTTCGGGCAGTAGGATATAAATCAGCCCACAGAGGAATATTGCACCAAGGTGTAAGCCCATTGCAAGCGATAGTTCTTTGCGTTGAACAAAGTCCTTTATCCTATTCCATTGTGGTTTTTGCATATTGTTAAAGTTACTTATGGGACAAATTTACGCTTTTCTACATTAATAAGCAAGTGTTTGTTATGTTTTTTGTGGTTCTTACTATCTATTTTTTTTCTCATCCTCCGACATAGAAACCTTTTTCTTTTTGAGACTCGAAAAGCTATCAATAGGGATTTGAAAGATCATTACATAGGGAAATTCTGAATATCCTTAATTACAGTAGAACCTTCTTTTTAATACCATCAAAAAGTATTACCCTTATAGCCCCTTGTTTTTCCAGAGTTTCTTTTCATGGAAATGGCGCATTTTTGCCTTACATGAAGTTCCTCACATTTCCTGTCAAATTCCGGCTTCCTCATAGGACCTATGACCTGATTTGTCTCTTTATTTATAATCCAATAGCAATGTTTCATTTCTTTCAGCTTTGCGAACTGGATAAACAAACTGTCTTTTTCTTCTGCTATTTGGTTAGAATTATACCAGTCACTGCCATCGTAAATCTGATAGGCTATAATGAATTTATTGTCATAGTCATAATTCAAGACCTGTGGGCGGATAAGAAGATCATAGAAAAGGCTGTTTTCCGTTTCTTCTTTTATCTTAACTATTATTCTGTCCTCCAACCATGCATAATGATTGCCTAAGTCTATATAGAACACACCAAGACACGAAGTTAGGAGGTTACAGAGAAGCAGGACAACGATATTTAATATTCTTCTACACATTATTTGTTATGGTATAATCCGTTAAAAATTATTTTAAATGGGGTTCCGCTACCATGCAGAATACCGGCACTTATGGTGTCGATGTTGCGCTTTATCATATGCCACCTTAATTCCGCAGCATAAATTCTTGTAAGAACTCCAAGTATCTGAGAAACAAAGTTCTCAAAACACTTGGATATGTCAGAAATTTCACCTATCTTGGTGCTACAAACATAAAAAGTAAGCAAAAATCTGACATGACAAAGATAGCTATTAAAAACGAGAATATCACTTCTTTCGGAGGAATTTATCACATTATGGACATTTTCTCAAAGTTGGGCTTTGAAAAACTTACCGAATCTGTCTTGGGCAAACGTGGGTGTAGTGATAGGGCTTTTAGTCATGGAAGCATTTTCGGTTCTCTCTTCTTCAGCTACCTTTGTGGTGGCGAATGCCTTGAGGACATCAATGCACTTATAGAGCAGTTCAAGCAGCGACCTGATACGCTATTACCCAGTGCCGACACAGTGGGGCGCAGACTAAAGGAGCTTGCCGAAAAAAATATTGTCTATAAGAGCGAAACCTCTGGCAGGTCTTACAGTTTCAACACGGCAGAAAAGTTGAACACCTTACTTTTACAGATGATACGGAGAATGGGACTTGTAAAGGTGGGCAGTCATGTTGACTTAGACTTTGACCACCAGTTTGTTCCAGCCCACAAGTTTGATACAAAGTATTCTTACAAGCTTGTCGGACAGCGTAGTCCTTTGAAAGACAAGGAGGGCAAGCAACAGACGGATATGTTCGGAGTAATATACACATACCGCTGTATCCTCACCAATAACTGGATGGCTACCGAGAAAGACATCATTACATTCTACAATGAACGTGGAGCAAGCGAAAAGAACTTCGATATACAGAACAATGACTTTGGATGGTCACATCTGCCATTTTTCCTTCATGGCTGAGAACATGGTTTTCATGATGATTACCGCCATGCTGAAGAACTTCTATCTCGTCCGTCGTATCAGCGAAAAGGTCAAGCCGTTGAAAAAGACAAGCAGGCTGAAAGCCTTTATCCTGCATTTTGTCAGCGTGCCAGCAAAATGGGTGCGCACAGGAAGGCAGAACGTTCTGAACCTTTATACCAATAAAGCATACTACTCTGAAGTTTTCCTTGAATAAACAGCATGTCTTTGTTGCATTTATTTCCCCATTGGCTTGGGTGGGGGATTGTATGCGCCTGTAAGGACAAATTCCAGCCTAAACTCGCTTTCTATCACACGTAGAGGCAAAAAGACATCTCAATACACAAAATCATCTCACAAGAAAAAGTGCTGCGGAATTAAGGTGAAACAAGAGATACTATCACTTGTTGATTCAGAGATTCAAAAGATTAAAAACGATCCCATGCTTAGTAATCTTATTAAAGGATAATATTCAGTAATAGCTATAAAATATAGCACTAATAATGACAGCTGGTTATTACTGTTGTAGATATATGAGAAGCAATCGTCAGCGAGACGCCCAATTACCAACAGAGTCTTAGGACATAATGTGTAGGAACTTGCGAATGCTCATCCCCACACACCTGCTATTCATATACTATTTATAAGTAAGACATCAATTACATCAAATACTACAAAGTATAAACTACCAGCTACAATTCCCGCAAAAAGATAGTTTCCGTTGATTCTTGTTACGATCTTCTACAATAAGAATGCCTTTCACATTATAGAATTCACTATCACCTTTGCTTTGTGTATGGTTGATTGTCACTTTTAAAGTAAACCTTTTATTCTTGTACCAAAATACGTCTTTCCGCTTGGATACAAGAGTAAACTCTTCTAGACGATGATTAATCACCATGTAGACCGTGGTTGCAAGGTCATTCACCATTATGTAGCTTTTATTTCGCATTTTGTTTGGATACTTATAAAAGACACAACATCCACCATCTATCTCTGATGGTATAGAGTCGAAGGTTCCTATTTCAATACTGACATTCGGTTTTACCTCTGCAAAAGATGTGAGAGAATATAGTATTGAAAAACAAGTAATTATAGATAACTTTAAAGTATTCATTTCTATCTGTTTTATAATTTCACTTTGGCATAGATATATGCACATGATTGTAATGCCCACCTCTAATTTCTCGAGCCCATGGAGCAGGAATTACTTTTCCTTTTACTACCTTATTTATAATAAATGGACCATAATTTTCCATATACCCGGGAGTATTCCGGATTAAGTTCTGTAAGTATCTTGCATAAGCATTTTGAGGTGAAACATGCTGACCATTTATATAGTTAATATCTATAGCTCTAGACCCATTTGCTACACTATGTGCTGACCGTGTTGCATTAGAAGGGTGATTAGACGTGCTTGATATATTTACGGAATAAATGCCATTCTGAGAGGCTGTATGTAGAATACTATTGAGATAGACACTTAGACTCAAAGCTATTGGGTGGTCAGCTCCTCTGTCAAATGTTACACAAACATCCTTACTTCTAAAGGGGACTAGACCATTACTTTTGTGACCAATGACCTCGATTTCATCCAACTCTACTGTACCATCAGGGAGCACTTTATATGGTTTATCATCATTGTTCCCATCATGCGCCGCATGATTGAACAGTCCTATATTCATCCCCTGCATTGCTCCCTGCAGGAAATCTCCTCCCGTGGCCCAAGCTACTACACCACCCATGACCGTCGTAGAAGCTACCATAAGTCCAGAGTTCAAGTTAACGCTTTGTGCATAAGACCCCATACCTGAAGAAGCTGCTCCTGAAATTAATCCATTCCAGAAATTATCTCCATTTAAAGCATTAAAGACACCACTAGACAAGCCATGTGCACCAGCTCTCAACAGTTCATGTCCAAAAGTCCCAACGCCATTAAAAATTGATCCTATTCCATAAGTAGCGGCTGCACTAGCTGCACCTAATAAAGCTCCTTTCCATATGGGCTTGTCTGACATAGCTGCATTCATGGCACCCATCATTGCTCCCATTGCAGTTATTGCGATAAAATCGTCAAGGACAAATACATTACCACTAGGATCAGCATATTTGAGTGGATTATTCAGACAATAGCTATAACGGTTGAAGTTCTGGCTGTTATCCGGCATCTGCACATAGTTGTCCGGGCTAAAGAACCGACCAAGCACAGGGTCGTACAAGCGACCGTTCATATTGATGATGTCGAACTCGCTGAGCATCTCATGTCCCGTGTAGTCTCGGTGTAGACCGATGGAGTTGAGTGTCGCCGTCGAGGTAGTAGAACTCGCGCGTGACACCGTTCTCCGTTATCTTCTCGTATTCACCGGCATAGACCGTTGTCCTGACATCCGTGCCGTTCTTTGACAGCTCCGAATACCATCTTTCCTGATCCGGACCATAGCTGAAGTCCATCCTGAGCCTCTTGCCCGCATCTTCTATCAGCTGGATCTTTCCGAAGTCGTTGAAAGATGTGGTCAGTACATCGCCCGGTATCTTCCTATCAGCATTCTCCATCTCCGTCACAGCATGAAGATAGACATTCTTGTCGTAAGAGAAGTATAGTCCAATCAGCGTAGAAACACACCGACAGCCTTATCTGATAAACAGACTAGCTGCCAGTGTGAATTTACAGTGTTCAAGGATGTTTATTAAATACCCTTCGTTAGAAGAACTAAAGGTATTAAAACGGTTAATTACCACAGCTATTTCCTCTTCGGTCTCCTCAATACTATTCTCAACGAATCTGTGAGTACTCTTTTGTCATTTCTCATAATGAAGTTTGATGGTAAAACAAATAAGACTATAGGCTCATCAACCCCTTGATTCTTAGCTTTAGATTCATAGTGTAATTGTACTTTAATTAAACGATTCTTTACATAAGTATTATTTTTATTATATGTATCTGTTTCAGAGCAGGGTAATAATTTCCCTACCATTATACTCTCATCGCAAAATTTTAATTTTAAGGAATCGGGGTTAATTACATATTCACCTTTTAAATCAAAGAGAAGATAATACCAGCCATTGAAGTACATACTGCGAACCTTAACCATACTGTCCTCCGATAAAGAAATGTCATAACTAAACTTGTTGTTGTTTAACGGAAGTATGAATCCCATATCGCAAGATTGTACAGATAACATAAAAATCATGTACAGCCCAAGCCATTTAATGTGTCGGCCACCAACTGTAACTATCGACAAAATCTTCATAATAGTTTTTATTTGCTACAAAATTACCTTTTAAAATCAAAGCATATAATCCTTGAAGTCCATAATTCGCTAAAAACAAATCATTTAATGCACGAGAATACCATAGGTGATGAGAGCGACAAACAGCAGTTCCTACGGGCTCATAGGAATAGTCCCTCATCCATAACGAATAGGATACTGCCTCAATTGTCTGTAAAGACAAAGTAATATTGCGTGTTTCATAATTAACTATGATCTTTTAAGCCCGGTTTCAACTCTACTCGCAAAGTGTCATTGGTTATTCGTTGACCATTAAATGTGATGAAGTCTGATGGCAGGATAGACAATACCAAGGGATTTACTATGCCAAGGGATATATCTTTACGTTCGAATCCTAAACGAATAGAGAGATACTCTTCCTTACGCAGTTTATACATGCGAACACCTTTACGAGGCAAGTTGTTATGAATCACTAAATTATTATCATTAGTCTGCAATTTAAGAGAGTCGTAATTCATAGTACACTCACCTTTCATACCATAGTGTAAATAATAACTGCCCTGAAAGTACGAACAACTAACCCGTATCGTGCCTGTATCTGTCTTTATACAGATAAACGGATGGGACTGTCCTTCGAATGTTAGATTATGCCCTATATCACAAGAACATAAAAAACAAGGTAGTATTAAAACAAACAAACAACGTTGTAATTTATTTCCACACTGATTCAGTATTCCACCATGGATAATAATTGACAAAATCTTCATAATAATTTCTTTCATCGACAAAGTTTCCTTTTAATAGTAATGCATTCAAGCCTTGAAGACCATAGTTTAACAAGAATAAGTCATTCAATGCACGTGACTGCCAAAGGTGATGTACCGTCACAAATAACAGAATTCACGATGTTGTAGTAATTTGGTAAGTCTCTGAGAAAGCTATTTATTCTCAGAGACCTGGTAACTATCATTCTATTTAGAACTATAAACTTCTATAATCTTGTTGTTGTTTTGTAATTCATCATCTGCAGTTACTACTTTTATGTCATAAAGTTTGTGTTTGCATATATCACGCCATGCATATTTTCTTGCATTGCTTAATTTAATTATGAATAGGTATCCTTTATGATTGTGATTAAACAATGACGAATATGTAGTTCTGCCGATCGAGTCTGGTAAAATGAGATTTCCATGAATATTCAAAAGCCTGGACTCGTCAATACTGGTAAAACTAGAAAATGCAGTGTTATTACTCGTTTCTAAAAAAACATCTACACTATCAATGCAGTTATATAAAGATCCACCTATAATCACTGTGTCGCAGGTGCAATTTCTGACTCTTATGGAATGTATCGTATCAAATCCGGGGATGCAAGATAACAATACCTGACAAATTAAGAATGTAGACGCTATTGTTATTCGTGAAACTAATTTTATTTTTAGCATAGGAGAATCTTTTTATTAGTAATAAATGGGCAATCCATTGGGATCATAATGTGTATGCGTAGATAAATATATTTTCCATTTATTTATCAAGCTAATATCTTGTACAGGATAATCTCTTGGGAAAAATTTTCCAAGCCAATTAGCTCCAAAATGTTCTTTTGATAGATAGTTTGCCCATGTTTCTGTCCAATATTTGTGATGTTCATCACAAGAGGACAGTGAAGCACTGAATAAACTTTCGGGAGCAATGACAGACCAATATGCCCGAGGACCAATAATTCGATATTCAAGGATATGTCCAAACTCGTGTTGCATCATAGCCATTCCTTCTGTTCCCCTATATGTAAAGACACCTTTCCCGACAATTATTCCTCGTTCTGGTATTGTTACACCACTATATTTACCTATTTTATAAGATCCTAACTTAGAACTTTCGAATACATTTTGACCCTCATAAGTCCCTACATATTTCCCTGTAATGGTTGTCTCACCGATTTTAAAATTACCGGAAGCAGCATAGCCTTGGCTTAAGTCAAGAGAAGTATTCCCCGTCCAAAAGTTTGTACCTTTGTCCAAGGCATCAAGACCACCAAGCAAACCTCCAGCAATACCACCTTCTAAAGCTCCTATGCTTCCAAAACCTAAGCCAGCAAGAAGACCTTTTCCAAAGCTGTGTCCATCTAACCAAGAATTGCCTGCATTATTAATAAAACCACCAGCAAACCCAGCGCTAGCACCCGAAGCAGCGCCTGCAAGGAATCCCGTAGAAGAAATTCCCTTCGCCAATCCTGCGGCTTCAGTCCAGAAATTACCTCCTGCCATGGCAACGTTCACTCCCGACGCTAATCCTGCACCAACAGCTCCTGCAACAGCTTCAGTGACGAGGTGCCCAAGTCCTTTCGCATTAAGCTGGAATCCATGTGACGCCCAGTTGAAGACCCCTCCAATAGCAGCACCTATGATAAGGTTCCAAAAATCCCCACTCGGATCCGTATACTTCAGTGGGTTATTCAGGCAATAGCTGTAACGGTTGAAGTTCTGGCTGTTATCCGGCATCTGCACATAGTTGTCCGGGCTAAAGAACCGACCAAGTACAGGGTCGTACAAGCGGCCGTTCATATTAATAATGTCGAACTCATTCAACATCTCGTGTCCTGTGTAACCGCGGTGCAAACCTATGGTGTTGAGCGTTTCCGTCTGCTTACCCCCACGCATCGTATGAAGCATCGAAGACTTTCGTGCCCTTCTCATCCATAACGTAAAGGATGCTGCCCAAAATGTCCGTGAAGGCAAGATTGCATACATTCTTTAGTCTCCATTTTTGATAACAGTCTGCTTGAATTCTTTTGCTTCTCTATCGTAATAGACCGAATTCCATAAGTCGTTAAATTCTTTTTCGGTTATCATATTTATACCCATCTTTTTGAAATCTTCCAATTCGCAATTTGTATCCAGCCAATAACCATAATTTCTATCGTCTGGCATTTTTACAATAATCCTACCATCTTTAGCAAATCCAATTTCTCTGTTTGCAATATGATTTACCACATCGTCATATTCAATAAACCATAGAGTAACATCCTCTATTTTATCATCAAAATCAGGATTTGCACTGAGTGAAACGATCATCTTATGCAGCAAACGACACCATAAGCTTCGTTTTGTTTTATTGTTCTGCTTTTTTTCTGATGACCACTTTAAAATAAAATATTTCATAAAATAGTCTGATTATATCTGCGGGATATCCTCCATAGAGTCTACGGAAGGAATATGACAAATTTCTGAATCATCTACCTTCCAAAAATCTAATTCATAGAGCGTATCATTAGAATCTATTAAAAGATAAACCGCTACTTCAACATTATCAACATCATGAAACTTGCAACATGAAAGAACTCTACTTTGTCTTCGAGTATATTTCTGGTTATTTTTAAAAAGCCCAATACTGCCTATTTTCTCTTTTGTGAGAGGATAAGCAATAAATTTATTTTCCCAATTACTTTCTAATTGGAATTGAGCTTTGGACGCTAGAAAGGCAATAAGAGCTACTTCCTCAGGAAAAATTTTTCTTTTATATTCCATGAATCCGACCTATATTATAAATATATTTACCATTCTCCAACCTTTTGAATACAGTATATTGAGGTTTGTCACCTGACACATTTATTAGGTTCTTCCGTTAAATGGATAGATATCTCTGATTAGTTATACCTTAATTCCGCAGCATAAATTCTTGTGAGAACTCCAAGTGTCTGAGAAACAAAGTTCTCAAAACACTTGGATATGTCAGAAATTTCACCTATCTTGGTGCTGCGAACATAACAAGTAAGCAAAAAACTGACATGACAAAGGTAGCAATTAAAAACGAGAATATCACTTCTTTCGGTGGAATTTATCATATTATGGACGTTTTCTCAAAGTTAGGCTTTGAAAAACTTACAGAATCTGTATTGGGTAAACGTGGAAGTAGCGGCAAAGCATTCAGCCATGGAAGTATTTTCGGCTCTCTCTTCTTCAGTTACCTTTGTGGTGGAGAATGCCTTGAGGACATTAATGTGCTTATAGGGCAGTTCAGATAGAGACCTGATACGCTATTACCCGGTGCCGACACTGTAGGGCGCGGACTAAAGGAACTTGCCGAGAAAAATATTGTCTATAAGAGCGAAACCTCTGGCAGGTCTTACAGTTTCAACACTGCAGAGAAGCTGAACACCTTACTTTTACATATGATACGGAGGATGAGGCTTATAAAGGTGGGCAGTCATGTTGACTTAGACTTTGACCACTAGTTTGTTCCAGCCCACAAGTTTGATACAAAGTATTCTTACAAGCTTGTCGTACAGCGTAGTTCTTTTAAAGACAAGGAGGGCAAGCAACAGACGGATATGTTCGGAGTAATATACACATACCGCTGTATCCTCACCAATAACTGGATGTCTACCGAGAAAGACATCATTACATTTTATAATGAGCGTGGAGCAAGCGAAAAGAACTTCGATATACAGAACAATGACTTTGGCTGGTCGCATCTGCCCTTTTCCTTTATGGCTGAGAATATGGTTTTCATGATGGTTACCGCCATGCTGAAGAACTTATATATCTATCTCGTCCGTCATATCAGCGAAAAGGTCAAGCCATTGAAAAAGACAAGCAGGCTGAAAGCCTTTATCCTACATTTTGTCAGCGTGCCAGCAAAATGGGTGCGCACTGGAAGGCAGAACGTTCTGAACCTATATACAAATAAAACCTACTACTCTGAAGTCTTCCTTGAATAAACAGTATTTCTTTGTGGTTATCATATTCCCCATTGGTTTGGGTGGGGGATTTCATGTCTATGCAAGAACCAAGAACCCCAGAAAATCCCCATATCAATGGATAAACCCCAAAAATGTCACTTCAATATATAAAAGTACCTCACAAGGAATAATGCTGCGGAATTGAGGCATATTAAAAATGGGTTTGTAACTAACTCGTTTTCAAAACATCATCTTTTGGCTTTGAAAAGACGCCCAATTAGCTTTGAAAAGATGCCCTTTAAGTCCCCTACTAACGCCCTTTTGCACCCTTATAAACGCCCTTTTGAAAGCCATCCTTGCAACTGATTGAATACAAGATGGTTACGGTGATGTTTAAAACACTCGTTTTTAGTCTTTTACTCTACCTTTTTTCTTGTTATTTTGTAACAATATTTCATAATGTTGAACGGATGGAATTTTCTCATATAAGGCACAAATTTATGGGATATGATATTGTTTCCTAACAGCTTTTATTTTCTTATCGGCATCTTGTTTGTCTTTGTAACTTGACGTAGCCTGCTACGTCTGCGCCTAAAAGACAAACAATCTGCTCGATGATAAAACAAAATATGTTTAGGATCTAATAATCGATTCGGGGTTAAAATACCTATTAGTAAGTATTGACAAGACGGAAATCTTCGCCTATCTTTGCAGCAAAAGTAGATAGAATGGAGAAGAGATTAAAATGCCATAGAGCACCAAACAATTGAAAGCGTACTGCAGAATGAATGCAATACGCTTTTTTTTATGAACAAAATAAAACATTGTCCGTTAATAAGATAATTAATGAAAACATTAAAAGAAGATGTGCGGAGTAGGATTGTTATGGCTGCCCGCAGTGAATTTGTTAAGTGTGGATATAGAAAGACATCGATGCGTACAATCTCGGCTAAGTCCGGTGTTGTGCTAGGGAATATATACAACTATTTTAAGACAAAGGACGATATCTTCTGTGCTGTCCTTCGTCCGCTGCTCTCTGTGATAGGCGAGTGTATGGCGGAGCACAGCAAGGGTGAGCACGAGGAAAAGCGTCTTGACTTCTCTCGACAACGGCAGAAGGAATTCCTATCGAGTATGCTTCGCATCATCTTCTTATATAAGGAGGAGTTGAGGCTACTGCTCTTTGAGTCGCAGGGCACCTCCTTAGAGAATTTCCGTGAGAACTTTATCGACGAACAAGTGGCGATAAGTAGGACTTACATGGAGCAGGTGGAGACGAGTGTGTCGCCCCTCTTCTTTCGTATCAGCGCCTCTACATGGCTGACGATTATCGGTGAGATTGTGTCAAGACCCGACCTTCAGCAGGAGGAGGTGAGGCAGGCTCTGACCGAATATATACGCTACAACACGGCTGGGTGGCAGGAACTCATAAAAAAATAAGTTAGGTATGAAGAGACTAATCCTTATTACAATGTTATGTCTGTGCCCTCTGCTCGTGGCAGCCCAACGGCTGTTAAGGGGTAAGATAGTGGAGAAAGAGACGTCGACTCCTATCTGTGGAGCTTGCATAGCAGTTAAGGGAACGAAGCAGAAGGTGCTCTCTGACAGGACAGGCGGTTATGAACTGACGATTACCGCAGCGGGTGCCTATACGATAGAGGTGTCGGCTGTAGGCTACAAACGGCTTAGAGAGGTCGTTACGGTGGGTGGTGATACGACAAGAGACTACTATCTCGAACCCTCATCGATCTCGCTTCGTGAGGTTGTCGTGCGGAGTTCAGTGCAGAGTGCGGAGATAAATCAGATACGGCAAAGCCCTATGGCTGTGACAGTTGTGGATGGAGTAAAACTGAGAGGACGAGCGAGTAGCATAGAGGAGATACTGACGCAGACGTCAGGAATTAAGGTTCGGAGATCAGGCGGACTGGGGAGTGCGTCGCGCATCTCGGTTCATGGCTTAGAAGGGAAGCGTGTGGCTGTGTATATTGATGGGTTCCCACTGAACAGTCCTGACGGGTCCTTTGATATTAATGACATCCCGATAGATGTCATCAAGTATATCGAGGTGTATAAAGGGATTGTTCCTGCGGAGTATGGCGGAGATGGCTTAGGAGGTGCTATCAATATCGTCACGCGAGAAGACGAGTGCGACTTAGTGGGTTTCACACAAGAGTTGGCATCCTTTGGGACGATGAAGACACTCGTAAGTGGACAAAAACTCTTTAGCCGACTGGGGGTATTATTTAACGTGGCCTTCTTTAAGAATAAGTCGAAAAATGACTATATGATGTCGTGGCCAGTGTTCGAGACCAATCTGCCTGCGTCGGCATATAGAAAGGTGCGACGTAGGAACGACTATTACGAAGCCAATTTCTATCATGTTGGGTTAGGGTTTAGGAAACTTTACTTTGATAAGTTCGACTTAGAATGTGCCTTTTATAAGAATGAGAAGGGGATACAGTCGCTTAATTTCGACGCTCGACATGCCTATACAAAAGGGATAAATATCATGCCAAACCTCGTGTTGGAGAAACAAGACTTCCTCGTTAAAGGATTGGATATGAAGTATGCTATCGTTACTCCCATTATCCGCTCAAATATGATAGACACCGCCACTACGAGGAGACAATGGGACG
Source organism: Prevotella scopos JCM 17725 (assembly GCF_018127785.1). Lineage (NCBI taxonomy): Bacteria > Pseudomonadati > Bacteroidota > Bacteroidia > Bacteroidales > Prevotellaceae > Prevotella > Prevotella scopos. Next base: position 981,601 of record NZ_CP072389.1, on the reverse strand, counting down.
GAACAGTCACGCAAGCCGTAGGAGAGACGGACGACAACCTTTTTAACGAGTCGCATGATCGGCAGTTTGAGGTGAGGAGTAAGTTTAACTTGAAATATACACGGGGTCGGCACACGCTTAATCTCAATGACCAATACGCCTACTCGGCTTATACTCCTAAGGACGAACGCATGAAAGGCTATCTTGGCTTTGACCCCAGTGCCTATCCAAGTAGGATGACTGCAAACAACATTGGGCTCAGTCATCTGTTTGTGTCGAATAATCGTCGACTACAAAACTCATTGACAATCAGCATATACTACCTTAATTCAAGGGTTTACAGAACCAGTGACGCACTGGTAAAAGGGGCGGTAACAGACGAGTTAGCACCAAAGCAGACTCGTGTGGAACGGTCGTATTATGGATTCAGTGAGGGCTTCAGCTATGAACTGTGGAAGGATGTACGGGCAAAGCTGTCATTTTCGCATAATGTGAGGATACCTGATACGGGAGAACTCTTTGGCAATGGGATAAGCATCAAACCGTCGGTGAACCTACAGCCAGAGGTGGGGAATAATCTGAACCTTGGCTTCATCGTTGATAGAAGAGGACTATGTGGACTCATGAGGGTACAGTGGGAGACGAATTTCTACTATATGATGATGAAGAACATGATAAGACTCTTTCCTGCTGACACACGTTCTATCTATACGAACTTAGGGAAGACAAGGACCATTGGAATGGACACTGACGTGAAGGTGGACGTCACACGCAATGTCTATCTCTACTTTAATCTCACCTTACAGGATATCCGAGACAGGCAAAGATGGTTTAATGACGAACAAGGAACGAGCAACCCTACCTATAATAAGCACGTTCCTAACATCCCTGCCTTTTACTATAACTATGGCATGGAGTACCATGCAGAGGGCTTGATAGGCCGCCGTGAGCTGTCGAGAGTATATATTGACGTGTCGCATGTGGGTGAGTTTGACTGGGGATGGCAGATGAGTTCGCTCGCAGAGGAGCGTAGGAAATGGCGCATACCATCTAATGATGTCTTCACGATAGGCCTCCAACAGTCTTTATGGCATAATAACATGTCACTGAGCTTTGAGTTAGAAAACGTCTTCAACAAGGAGAACTACATGGAATTTAAGATGCCTCTGCCCGGAAGAACCTTAAAGGCAAAACTACGCTTCAACCTGTTCAGAGACAAACTGGCAGGTGGGGCAATGAGCTTATAATTATTAACTTCTTTAATCAAAACACAATGAAACATTATTTCTTAGCCGCAGCTATCATGCTGCTAACGACCGTCGGACTACTATCTTGCGACAAAGACTCACCTGACACACCGCCTGCACCGGCAAAGACGGAGATGGGTTTCGTCCATAGTGTTAACATCGGAGACAATACATACGTAAGTGTTTTCAAAGACATGAACGTTGGCTCGCTCAATACCGATAATGCGCTGGTGATGCCAAAGGGTGCTTTTTCCTTCGTATATAAGGGGAAAGTGTATATTACCGACACCGAACACATCTATAAATATGCACCGAAAGAGGGTAAACTCGTGCAGGAAGGGAATACCATCCTACTACCCAGTGGAGCGGCAGCAATGTGCATCACCTTCGCTTCTGACAATAAGGCATACGTCTCTTGTTCTGGGTTAGGAAAGGTGATCATCATCGACCCTACCGCAATGGAGAAGGTTGGAGAGATTGATTTAGCGGAGTACTCCTTGGGGAAAGCCGCTGGTGACAATAATCCAGAGCCTGCCGCATCTATCATAAGAGACGGAATACTCTATGTGGCACTTAGTCAGATGAAGTCTACCTACGTCTGTGAAGCAGGAGCTTACGTGGCTTTGATTGACACAAAAACCGATAAACCTATCAAAGTTGTTAGTGATCCTCGTGTCTCAATGGCCTCTGGTGAGTCGCCAGCTGGCGACCCTTTCATCGATGAGAAGGGTGATATCTACTTTTATTGTGTAGCGATGTTTGGCTATCAACCTGGTGTCAAGGAGGGATTTCTGCGTATTAAGAAAGGTCAGACAGACTTTGATAAATCCTACTGCTTCACCCTTGCGGATGTTGACTTAGTAGGAGTCAAAGGCAATAAAACCTCGTATGCTTACATGAAGGTGTATGGCGGCAACGGAAAGGTGTATGCTTACTTGAACATCCCAGGTGCTGCAAGCAATCCACCAGACTATGTCCACGATAAATGCTTCCAACCTTTCGAGATTAATCTCTACAATAAGAGCTGTACAAAGTTGGACCTCTCTGCCACAGCTGGGTGGGCTGCAACCCTCTGTAAGTCGGGTAATGACATCATCTTCGGTATGTCCACCGACCAAGGTATGGGCTATTCTGTCTATCATCCAGCCACTGCAACCTACGAGACCCTCAAGGTAAAAACCTCTGGTGCACCATATGCAGTGCATGAGTTGAGGTAGTTTGTGTACATATCGAATCTACAGAAAGAGTAGTATGTGGGGGTGTCAAAATGCACATTAATAACTTTATATTGGTGTCCGATAAAACTTTTAGTGCATTCATATCTTTTAATTTAGAATAATAAAAAACGGGCTGATTGTTTTGCACATTCAGCCCTTCTTATTTCCTTTGTAGTTGCCAAAATAAAAATGAAATAAGATGAGCAAAAGTACACATTTTGTCGGACAGCTGCTATATGTTCAACTATTAAACTATTTTAATCGTGATGAAATTCTCTCTCTGAGCCAAGCTCAGGGGGGTGAACACTATATAAAGAAGTTTGACGCATGGCATTATCTTGTCGTCATGCTTTATGCAGTAATGATGCGTTTAGACTCTCTGCGTGAGATAAAGGCCTCTCTCTTTGCTAATGTTAATCGCTTTAATCATCTTGGTTTAAAGCATTTTCCTTGTCGAAGTACCTTGTCAGATGCAAACAAACGTCGAGATTCCGAGATATTCGGTTCGATCTATATGAACTTATATGAGAAATACCGCCATGAGCTTTACTCGGACAGCCGAAATTGTGGACAGCCCAAATGACTGAAGAATCTAAAGATAATAGATTCTACGACAATAAGTCTGTTTTCTAACTTGGTCTTTAAAGGTGTAGGACGTAATCCCAAAACTGGTAAGAAAAATGGTGGAATAAAAGTACATACAGAGATATTTGCCAATGAGAATGTTCCAAGCGATATCAAGTTTACATCTGCAGCTAGTCATGATCAATTTGCATTTATTCCGGAACGATACGCCAATGAGGAGCTGATTGCTTTTGACAGGGCCTATACCAACTATGAAAAGTTCTCAGAACTGACGCAAAGAGGTGTTATATATGTAACTAAGATGAAAAATAATCTTATCTTTGAAAGAATTGCCGATACAGATTATGAGATGACTACAGATTATGGAGCTGTGCGCGTAGAAACCATTCTCTTCCATAAGCATACAAAGGAAAAAGATATCTACTATAAAGCAAGAAAAATCACATATCAGGATAAGACTAAGAAAGGGAATATCAAATTCATATCACTGCTGACCAATGATTTTCAGATGTCGGCAGAAGATATTATAGCGATTTATAAGAGACGATGGCAAATAGAAACCTTATTTAAGCAAATAAAGCAGAATTTCCCTCTAAGATACTTCTATGGAGAGAGTGCGAATGCTATAAAAATACAAATATGGATTACGCTTATAGCCAATCTGCTTATAACACTGGTGAAGAACAAAATAAAGAGAGCTTGGAGTTTCTCAGGCTTGGCAGCAATGATAAGAATTCTACTTATGAGTTATGTTTCAATACAAAGTTTCTTTGAGTAGCCACATAGAGACTGGGATAGATTGATTACCCAAGTAAAAGCCCCACCAGAAGAGTTGTCATTATTCTAGGGGGGCTTGGAATTTGAAATTAGAACTAATCACGCGTATTTCAGCAGGATTGAGGGAGAATATTGCAGCATGGAGAGGTTTTATCGGACAGCAATATTATTATACCTTTGGTGGCATTTTACGCTCATGTTCGGTAAGGAAACCGCAGCGATAAGCATAGAGAAGTTCTTTGAGTGCTTCAATCTGCAGACGGAGTTCTGTACCCTTGTCGGTGTCTTCCACACGTAGGCGCTGTTGGTTCATCTCAACAATCTGAATGGTTGAGACAATGTCAGTACCTCGTTTGATGGCATCTTCTGTTGATGTGAAAGGCTCGTGCTGTACGAGCTGGAAGCCACGTGAGTGATAGACGAGGGTGTAACCTGCAATACCTGTCTCCTTATGGTAGGCTTGTGAGAAACCACCATCAATAACCATTAGCTTTCCATTTGCCTTAATTGGATTCTCACCCTTAGCAACATGTACAGGAACGTGACCATTGATGATATGACGGTTCGGATGAGGAACATCGAATTCGTCCATAATCATATCAGCAACCTCCTCATTGTCGCGCATACCGAAATAGTAGCCTTTCTCCTCATAGTGCGTCTCCTTCTCAGCAATGAAGTAGCGTTCGAAAGTAGCCATCTTCGCTTTGTCGAAGAGAGGACTATCTGGTCCACACCATAGAAAGAGGAAGAAGTCAATAGCATCTTGACGCTCTTCATCCGTCTGCATCTCATTGTTTGTCTGGAAAGCAGAGCGTATCTTCATTCCCGTCTGATGGAGTAGTTCTTTACCTTTCAGTTTTACACCTGGTTCTATCTCTACCTCCTTCAGCTTACCCTCTTTCGTCAGTGGGATAGATGCATGATAAAGGAGGTTATGGTTGAAGATGTTATACATACATCCATTGCGGAGTAGGGCACGGATATGACTTCTGAGTTTCTCACTACCTGTAAACGACTGGTGTAAACGGTCGATGAGTGCTTGTTCTGCGTCCGTGAGTTTCTCAGGATTCTTTGGGTCGATGGTAGGGAAGTTGCATGAACGCATCTTGTATTCCTTACTATCGATGATAATCGTACCCTTTTTATAGTCGATTGCATTGAGCAGACGGCGGTCATTCATCTTCCAAAGAGGATGACGGCTAATCATTTGTGATTCAATCTTAAACTGAAGGACACTGATGGCCTTATGCATCTGTGCTGTTAAGGTTAAGCTACGCTCATCTAGTGGATTGTCCTTTGACACCTTTGGCATAAACTCTTCACATGGATCGTCACCATATACGTCCATCGCAAAGGTTGCTAACTGAATAAGATTGATACCATATCCATCCTCAATCGTAGCCATGTTGGCATAACGCAGGGCGATACGAATGACATTACAGATACAAGCATCGTTACCGGCACAGGCTCCCATCCACAGGATATCATGGTTTCCCCAAGTGATATCCCAGTTATGATAATGCTTTAAGGTGTCCATGACGATGTGCGCACCTGGACCACGATCATAGACATCACCAAGGATATGAAGCTGGTCGATGACTAAACGTTGGATGACCTCACAGATTGCAATGATGAAGTCGTCAGCGCGTCCTGTAGAGATAATCGTCTTGATGATGGCACTGACATAGTCGGTCTTATCCTTGTCGTCAGCATGTTCATGGAGCAGCTCTTGGATGATGTAAGAGAAGTCATCAGGCAACGATTTCCGAACCTTAGAGCGTGTATATTTGCTAGACACATCACGACACACCTTAATCAGTCGGTGAATGGTGATATGATACCAGTCTTTAATATCCTTTTCTTCTTTCTTTACGAGTTCTAACTTTTGTTCTGGATAATAAATCAGCGTACAAAGCTCTTGCTTCTCAGTGTTTCTAAGTCTTTCGCCAAAGAGCTCATTTACCTTTCTCTTAATATTTCCAGAGGCATTCTTCAGTACGTGTTGGAACGCCTGATACTCACCATGGATGTCAGCAAGGAAGTGTTCAGTACCCTTTGGTAGGTGTGCGATAGCCTCAAGGTTGATAATCTCAGTTGTAGCCTCAGCAATGTTTGGGAACGACTTTGCTAGTAGTCGTAGATATCGTTCATCTTTTTTTAAATCATATTTGTTATTTGCCATGTTCTAATGTCTTTGTACAAAATTATTCTTTCTAATACCCTTTGTTTTCTTGTCATCACGTGGAGGGAAGGGCATAAATCCCTCTTTTAGTTGCACCTTCTCAGCAAGGAGCTGTATCATCCGCCGTGAATAGCGATAGAGACGAAGGTGGCGCAGAACGTCAGCTAGTCGGTCTTCGTCGTAATCATTATACTTTATAGCTGTGTATAAATCAGCCAATAGCCGTAGAGAGAGCATCTTCTTCCGTTCAACTTGACGCGTGTTGGCGATGATTGTCGCTATCTTCTTGATGATTGCATCATCCTCGTTGTTATATTCACTCAGTCTCTGGCGTGTCATAGGCTGGTTTCCTGATAGCTTCTGTGTGTCAACCGAGTCTGTTCTTTTCGGTGATAATAGTGGAAATCGTTCTATCGCAGCAGTGTCAATGGCTGGAGCATTGAGTTGAAGACGAGTGATACAGTTATCTACAATCTCTCTAATCCCTTCATCGTCAGCATAGAGGAAGATTCTTCGCCATTGTTCTGGATTAAGACTTCGCAGGTTCAGAAGCTGGTCGCTGGGTAAGAGGTTGTGACTGCCTTCTTGTGCTAATCCTGCATGTAGCAGGCTTGGGATAGCATCTTTCTCCATCGCCGACATGGCGTATTGGTAGCGGGTGTCAAGTACTTTACGATAGAATGAGATTGTTTGTAGTGCCATCTCATCATCGCTCAACGTACTGTTGAGGACGCTATTATGCACAATGTCAATACGCTTAGTCCATCCTAACTTTAGAATGTCCTGCTTCTCATACTCGTTGTCAACCAATAGTGCATCCATCTTCTGCACCATCATCTCCTGATAGAGTAGGGTCTTCACCTTCTTAACATGCTTCTTTTCTGTCGTTCTTGCCAACTCATCCAATGCCCAATGTGGTGAAAACACTACTGCGCAATGCTTCTTCTCAGCCCAATTGGTGTGTTGCGCTGCTTGAAGTTCCCAGCATGTATGAATATGTACGATGTCAGGTTGATAGTCAGCAAGGAGCTTTTTGAAGTCGCCCTGCTGTGTAATTGTCTTGACATCAGCATACTCTTTCTGTGCTATGGTGAGTCGAAGAAGGTAATCAGATAGCAGATTGCCTGCTTTTATGCTGTCTATGTAATGGAGGATGCGCATTTATAGTTTGTGAGATATGAAGTCATACTTATCTGCACGATGGTATTTTAATTTATAACCAAGGTGCTTCCATGCGATAGCAAGCTCGTATGGGATAATTTTCCAGGCTGGAATATCAATGTCGAAACGTCTTAAGGCTTTCTTCGCCATGACTAAACGCAGGATGATAGTGAGGATAAGCGACAGTCCAGCCGCAACAGCGATAGTCCACATACCGAGGAGGAGCGAGCCAGCAAGTGCAACACATTGTAAGAGGTAGTTACCATGCAGAGCCGTTTGGTCGATATATGGGAGAAGACGATGTTGTGGTGTTCGTTGCAAGTGTTGGCGATTCTCCATATAGAAAAGGTGGGTGCTGAGCCAGACTTTCTCTGTTGGCGTCTCTTCTATGAGTGTTCCTTCAGGCGAATTTTCAAAGGCCAAGTTGCTACCTTTGGCGTATTTGTTCACCATGAAATCGTACTCTCCACGTATATACTTCAAGTTCCCACGGAATCCCTCTTCACGTAAGAAAGTGGCTTTACGGAATGCTAAAGCGTTAAACGGGCATGCGTAAGCCTTATTACGTTGATATTCACGCATGATGTAGCGTGCTATGTAATGTCGCTCAAATTGTCGATAGGCAGGTGTCTCTTCCTCATAACGCGTATAACCCACAACGAGTTCTTTGTTTTCTTTGCAGTTTCTGGCGATAGCTTGCAGCCAGTTGTCATTCGTGGGATAGCAATTGATGTCAGCCATTATGACCCAATCATACTTAGCCGCCTTCACCCCTAAGGTAATGGCAAGCTTCTTCTTGCTCATATATCGTGATGACTCCGGAATGAAAGTGGAGTATAGATGTGGGTTCGCTGCAAAGCGTTTTAGCACATCACCTGTCTCATGATCATTTTGTGGAGCCACAACAATCACCTGAAAGTCGGTTGGGTAATCCTGATTCAGATAGAGTGGGAGGTTCTTTGCCAGTTCCTGCGCATTGTCGTGTGGGGTCAGGATAATCGTGATAGGAGGGAGGTTTGGCTGTTGTTCGTCACTAACAATAGATTCTGCTATCGCCACATCCGCTTCCTCAGCAGGCTCTTCTTCATCAATCGTCTCTTCACTTTCGGTTGCGGATGTAGGGACACCATATTCTGCAATCCTTACTTTTCGAAAAAAAGGATTGATCAATGAGGTCAGCAATGCTATGAGCAACAGCACTACTGAGATGATAATGGTCGTATAATCAAAAGCGAACATTTATTCGTTTTCTAATTAATTAAAGTTTGTCTGAGGTATAGCCTACAGGCAGTTTTCTACAGTTGTATTGTGAAGCCATGATTTCCCCGTATGCTCCAGCCGAACGCATCGCAATCAAATCGCCTCGATGAACAGTATTGAGTTCTATATCTTTGGCGAAGACATCACTCGATTCGCAAATCGGTCCTACCACGTCATAAACATGCAATGGCTCCTCACTCGACAGGTTTTCTATCTTATGGCTCGCTTGATAGAGGGCAGGACGAATCAAGTCGGTCATACCAGCATCGACAATAGCAAACTGCTTTGCTGTTCCTTGCTTCACATAAAGGGTGCGAGTGATGAGACTTCCCATCTGTCCTACTACTGCACGACCCAATTCAAAGTGGAGCTTCTGTCCTTCTCTTAGATTCAAATAGCGTGCGAAGGTATAGAAATAAGACTTGAAATCAGGGATTGGATGGTTGTCAGGATTGTCGTAATCGATGCCCAATCCACCACCAACATTGATATTCTTAATCTTTATATTCTCCTGCTCTAATGCATCTTGTATCTCATTGATACGGCTGCAAAGGTGACGGAAATCGGTCATTTCGAGCAGTTGTGAACCGATGTGGAAGTGCAAACCGATAAAGTGAATGTTCGACATCTTACTTGCTGCAAGGATGGTAGGTAGCATGTCTTGCATGGCAATACCAAACTTATTCTCAGCCAATCCAGTGGTAATCTTCTCATGAGTATGTGCACCTACGTCAGGATTGATACGGAAACATACGTTTGCTGTCTTACCCTTTTTCGCTGCCAACTCATTGATAATCTCCAACTCAGCCACACTCTCTACGTTGAAACAGAAGATGTCATGGTCTAATCCGAGGTTGATTTCCCAGTCAGCTTTACCCACACCTGCATAGACAATCTTGTCTGCTGGGAAGCCACTGTCTAAGCAACGCTGTATCTCTCCACCACTCACACAGTCAGCTCCTATACCTGTCTGCTGGATAACATTCAACACCTTAGCGTTTGCATTGGCTTTAATAGCATAGTGGACGATGAAGTTTTCGTACTTCTTCAACTCTTTATTAATTGCTTGTAAGGTCTCTCTCAAGAGGTTATAATCATAATAATAAAAAGGAGTTTCAATCTTTTCGAACTTATCTATAGGGAATTGTTGTCTCATGTGTGTTGTGCCGTGAAGTTTGTTTATCTGAGTTGTAGAGGAGACATACGCCCTCGTATGTCCAGTTGTCTGCTTCCAGTAATGAACAGTCGAGGGCGTTTGTTCCTACAATAAATATTTATTGTTATTTTATCCGTTCTTTCTTTCGTTGAAGAGGACGTTTGATAGCGACTGCAAAGCACGCTGCTTGTCTTCCTCACGTATCAAGAATGAAATATTATAGTTGCTTCCACCATAGCTAATCATACGTACAGGGATGTCCTTCAATGCGTCTGTTGCCAATGTCTCAAAGCCAACGTTGCTCCAATCGAGGTCGCCGACAACGCAGACAATACACATCTCTTTGTCAACAGTTACAGTGCCATACTTCTTCAACTCATCAACAATCTCTGCCAAATGGCTGTTGTTCTCGATGGTCATTGATACACCCACCTCACTGGTAGTAATCATGTCGATAGAAGTTTGATAGCTCTCGAAGATTTCAAACACCTTGCGCAAGAAGCCCGAAGCACCCAACATACGACTTGACTTAATCTTGATAGCCGTGATATTGTCTTTGGCTGCAACTGCTTTAATATTTCTTCTCACCAATTTGTTGTCGATGATTGTACCCTCTGCATCTGGGTCCATCGTGTTCTTTAGACGAACAGGAATACCTGCGTACTTCGCTGGTTGAACGCAAGTAGGGTGGAGAATCTTTGCGCCGAAGTAAGCCAACTCGGATGCCTCTTCAAAGTTCAGCTGGCGTACCGCCTCGGTCTTCTCAACGACACGTGGGTCGTTGTTGTGCATTCCGTCGATGTCAGTCCATATCTGAATCTCCTCTGCGTTGATGGCAGCACCCACGAGAGAAGCAGTATAGTCAGAACCACCACGCAACAAGTTATCTACCTCTCCGTAAGCGTTACGGCAGATGAACCCTTGTGTGATATAAATCTGATAGCCCTGATTCTCATCCATAATCGCTGTCAGATGTTCTTTGATATACTGTCCGTCAGGCTCCGCATTCTTGTCGGTGCGCATGAAGTCGAGTGCAGAAAGTAATATTGCTTTGATGCCCTGTTCCTGAAGATAGTTCACAACCATGTTAGTTGAGAGGACTTCACCCTGTGCAACGATGCTCTTCTCTTCAAATGAAGTGAATAAATCCTTTGTGAAGGTACGCAGATAGTTGAATTCCTCACTCAGGAACTGGCGTGCCTTCTGCTTGTATTCCTCAGTAGAGTAGAGCTCTTCAACGTGGCCAAGATATTTCTGTTCGAGGTTGTTGATAAGTTCGTTCGCTCCCTCTGGATTTTTACGATAGAGGTAGTCTGATATTTCTATCAATGTGTTAGTCGTTCCACTCATTGCGGAGAGTACGATGAATGTTGGCTCTCCTGACTTTGTTATCAAGGAAGCAACATCCTTCATGCGCTCTGGTGAGCCTACGGATGTACCTCCAAATTTCATTACTTTCATCATCTTCAATCTTTCTAATTGTGGATTTATGTGGCGTTCTATGCGCTTAATCGTTTTGTTCTAGCTCGTCAACCGTCTCTACAGGAGCCGTTTCTTCTGCTAATTTACTAACCTCTTGCTTGTCAGTGACAAGGTAGAATTCGCCGTTATTACAACGATAAACCTTACCAGGGAACTGGTCAAGGAGGTTGATGTTATGGGTTGACATGATAACGGTTGTACCTGCCTTGCATGAGTCCTTGAGGATACTAACGATGTTCGCAGCCGTCTCTGGGTCAAGATTACCCGTAGGCTCATCGGCAATAATAATCTTTGGAATGTTCAGTAAAGCACGTGCAATAGCAATACGCTGCTGTTCACCGCCAGAGAGTTCACTTGGCATCTTGTTCTTCTTATCTGTCATGCCCACCTGAGCCAACACTTCTTCGATGCGGCGGTCAATCTTCTGGCTGCTACTCCAACCTGTTGCCTGCAAGACAAATTTGAGGTTCTTTGCTACAGAGCGGTCATGCAAGAGTTGAAAGTCTTGGAAGATAATACCCATCTGCTTGCGGAGTGCAGGGATACGACTACGCTTGATGTTAGGCATACTCTCGTCGAGAACGACAGCCTTCTCAGCATCTTCGTTATCAATATCCAACTCGCCATAGATTGTTTTTAACAGCGAACTCTTGCCTGAACCAACACGACCGATGAGATAGATAAACTCTCCTTCTTCTGCCTGAAAGTCAACATCTTTCAGAATTAAGCGTTCATCTTGATATATGTTTACCTTCTTGTAGTCTATTAACATGATTATCTCTGTATGATTTATTATTGTCAATTGATACTTATGTCCATTGCCTATTGGCAAGGATTTATTCTGCAAAGGTACTAAAAAACGCTGTAATAGATGCAGGAAATAAGAGGTTTAACGCATTTACACTTTATTATGAATAGGCGATGGTGTAAATAGCGGTATTAAAAATGCAAATGGACTGATAAGACAGTACGTTCCTAAGTCTGAGACTTTTGAACACATCAGCCATCAACAAATAACAAGTTTGGCTCTATAACGAATCGTGTGGGTAATTCGTTATAGAGCCTAAAAATATTGTCAAAAACTAAATACAACTTCAGATTGACCTTAGTTTCAATACGCTTGACGTACATTAAATCACTACCCTTCCATATACAGTAATAGTGTTAGTCCTTCGCACATGTGGTGCATACCATCCGCACCAAACGTGCTAAGCATCCGCACCACATGTGCTAAGCACCCGCACCAAACCGGTGGAATATCAACACACAACCCACACGATTCGTTATAGAACCACAAGTTTTCAAACAAAATTAACATGAGATCAAGAAAAAAATGAATTTTAGAACACCAAGAGACTGCTTTTACGAACTGATTAAGTAAATTTGCACTTACTTGTTGAATCCACGCATTAAAGAAATTTGGATGGAATCCTTAAAAAAAATAGAAACGGCTTATAGGAAGTTTGAAGAAGCTGCGATAAAGCATGCTGAAGCAACAGAAACAGGTAATTACACACAAGCAAATAAAAGCTATCAGGTAATAGCTAAAAGTGCTCGTTATTTAAAAGAGACAAATAGCATAAAGCAATTGTCTAAACTTCTAGATAGCGAATCTGTTGGTGTTCGCATATGGGCTGCAACATATCTTTTGCCTATTTTTGAACGTAATGCTATGCAAATATTGCAAAGTATTGCAAGTGGTAATAATATTCATTCGCTAACAGCTAAAATGACTATAGATGAGTGGGAAAAAGGAACCCTAATATTATAACCCAGTAATGCTCCAGATTAGGAGTTGTTAGAATAACTACCTGATAATCAATTTGGTTCTAAATAAATTAGGTATAATGCCAAGGATAAATTCTCTGCCTTTTGCTATTTTTGTAACCGAAAACAAAGAAAAAATGAACTTACGAGAACGCTTCGGAACCTTATGCTCCAGGTTGGAAGTTATGTTTAATATTTGTATTGTAGTTCAACGGAAGTCGCTAAAAGTGGGAGGAATAGCATGTAGTATGGTAAGAACAAAAGCCTGCAAGTTCAACATAGAACTGCAATATACCTGAAAACACCGAGGGGTTTGGGGGCGAGCAGCCCCCATGTAAGATTTAAATCACTTACTAAAATATATGAAAATAGATAAGAAATATAGAAATTTGTTAGGTGGTATTGCGATCATTCTTAGTTTGGTCTCTTCATGCATCCCTATATGTGATTCAAGGACTATCGCCATTTTCACGAATCGTACGAATGACACCTTATTTATAGGTGCCTCCCACTACGATACGATTGATAGTGTGGATTGTCTATTGCAACCTGCATATTTGCCTACTGATAGTGACCTCTATCCTTCTAAGGTGACGTTGTGGAACGGTATTGATGTCCAAGGTGACATCGTATATCCAGACTCGTTGTTTACCATAGATGGCAATTATCTATTCAACAATACCGATACCTGCTATTTCTTCTTAATCAAATGGAAAGATGCTAAAAATCATTTATGGGATGAAATCCGCATGAAGAAGTTATATCGTCGAAAAATAGTTGTTCGAGATTGTAACGGTAAGTTTGATCAGACGATTCAATAGAAGGATCCTAACCATGTTCCCATACTCGTCGAAGGATAACGCTATAGCATAAGGTCATAGATGATACATTTGCAATACAAAGTTAGTTAATCTTTGGGAGACTTCGGTCTCCTTTTTTATTTGTATTGCTGGTTGTTTCTTTTTCCTCTCCGAGAGATGCAGACAACCTCGCACTATGCGTCGAGAACGTCTGCATCTCTCGGAGAGGGACACTCTTTTATTGCACTTTGTTTTGGAACTTGCAACTAATTAAGTAAATTTGCACTTACTTGTTGAATTCACGATTATTAAAAAACCGGGGAAATGAGAAAAAACATTCAGAAGAATTTATTAAGTTTAATACTTTTCTTCATCTTAGCAATACCAAGCATTGCACAATCAGAGAAACTAACCTATACAAGGGCGTATGACCTGAACTTCGTTATGCAGCCTGACTCGATGAGACTCTATCCTTGGATAGAGAATGGAGCCTATACAAACAGTGGCATTACGTTGGGAAGGAAAGACGCTAACCGCATTTTGTTCTCTAAGAATTATATGAAGGCCCTGCCACTAATTAATAAGTTAAGATCGGAATTCACACAAAGAATATTGCTACCGAATAATCGACTTAAAGAAGGTGTTGTGGGTTTTGAATGTAAGGGCAACGGACTAAAGCGAGTTTCTATGCTGCTAGAAGCCATTGATGAGAAAGAGAGGGTGCTGGCATCAGAAAACTTAACCTTCCAGCCAGAGCAAGTCGTCAGAGTCTTTTCTAAACGTATCAACTTGTCAAATGCCTCTTCCTTGAATATCCGAATCAATGCTTTAGGGGAGGAAAACACAGAAGCCTATCTTGCCTTCGCACGTCTCAGCGTAACACTTGACAATAAGCCCATTGACGACTATCCTGTAAGAATTCTCGAACCCGTAAAGATGAAGGATAGACTCAGCTATATCCAAGAAAATAAAGATAAAAACTTTGATTTAGAGCAAATTAACGAGATAAAAGGTAAGAAATTTGTAGCCTTAGGGGAATCAATGCACGGAAACTCGGACATTAATTCATTTACTTTCAGACTGATTGAAGAGGCTATTGAGAAGCAAAATTGCAAATTGGTCTTACTTGAACGTATCATCGAAAAATCTCTTTATTATAATCGTTATGTACAAGACGAGTCGTTTGTCATGGACTCATCGCTGGTCAAGGAATGTCAAGAAAAGGGATTATTAGACAAGATTAGAGCTTATAACAGAGGAAAGAATGATCACGAGAAAGTAAGAGTACTCGGAATAGACTACCCTTGGAGTAAGAACCGATATACCTCTTCTTCCTTTTACCTCTTTGATTTCATAGCCGATATGAATAAGAAATTGCGTGTCCCAGAAGCTGACAGACTTGCCGTATTAATAGTAAACGACAGACTTTCAGAAGCTATCGACTATCTTGCGCAACATCGTTCTAAGCTCGGTAAGGTGCTTAACAACGATGAACTTATTTGTTTAGAGCATCTTCTGAATTTAGACCGAAATGAGATAAATACGTCTGAGGTTGACAGAATGATACGACGAGACTCTGTTATGGCTATGAATGCGCATTTCTTAATAAACAAGTTTGCAAATGAAAAGGATAAGATGGTGTGCATATATGCACATGCAGGACACGTTAACCCTATTTCTACCTTCCCAGCCATTCCTTGTGTGCCAATGGGCAGCTATATGAAAAAAGAATATGGGAATGACTACTGCCCCCTATTTATTACATCAGCGGGTGGCTATGCCTCGGGAGTAAGCAGAGATAGGAAGAATGAGCAAAAAAGGTTGGATAAAGCGCCAACAAACAGTTTAGAGCATTACCTCAATGCTTTAACCGATTGCTCGATATATTTCCCTATAACATCATCTTTCGACCAATTGACGCTAACACGGTTTAGAGGACTTTTGGATACCCCGTATCAGTTCTACCCTTCTAACCTATATCAGAAGTTTAATGGTGTGTTCTTTATAAAACATGATGATCAGAACAATATACCTTTCTATAATATATCCTTTGAGGAGAGAACGAAACAGATGATAGAAAAGATGAACCGTAGAAAAGAACTTGTCAAGGAAATTGAAAGTAAACTGAACACAAATTTTTCTGGAATTCGTAGTCAACAAGTTACTCATGAAAAAAGTCTTTAGGAGAAAATGAAGACAGCAATTTCTTAAATATAATAACACATCCTTCCCATCTTTTGTTTGAAAATGACCAATATTATTTGCACCAAATGAGATTCCATTTGTCCTCATTTCGATAGGAGGTACTATTGCATTTTCTTTTATATAGATTATGCTTGATATTGGTATCTCTTTTGCGTATGACCATTTTATAAACAAAGTGAATATCAAGAACTTATAACTGCAATATTGTGACGAAATGCCTCGAAATGACCTTATTCACCTGAGCTTGTAAGTATCAGTTTATGTAACTTGTAAATAATCAATAATAGTTGTACGTTTTGTCGCTTAATACTTATGTGATTTCCGCATAAAATCATCTCACGAATAGTAAAATCCTGATTATTAGAAGTCTGAGAAGGATATGTGTCAAAGGGGGAACGAATAAGAAACGAGCGAGCTTCTTTCCAATTCTTTATTCTGCAATGTCTCAAAGAGCCTTCTGTTAATGCTGCAAAGATAGCAATTTTCTCGTAGAAAACAAAGTAGATAGGAAGAAATTGGACTATAAACTTTGGATTTCTTACATCTTAGTTAAAATCTCTTCAAAGCCCTTTTTCGATGAGATATTAATATTGATAAGATGTTGATAATCAAAATATTTTTTTAACAAGTCAGTTCTAATTGAGTGTCGTAATTGTGAAAACGAAGCCTTCTCAAATAGCCATGAAATGCAATATAGTGCAATAAAACTAAAAAATCCTCAAAAATAATTTCCGATTTCTTTGGATTTCTCAAGAATGTTATATACTTTTGCCAACAAGGATATAACTAATAACAGGCTTATGGTCGTAACTCATTCTTTGAATGGATTTCACTCTCCGTCTACGGAATATATCCTTCTTATTCGTGGCGTTTGAGTGTTGGCTGAAATTAGGGCAAGATAATTTCAGCCATACAGGTTTATTGCACATTCTGAGTTATCCACTTTTTAATGCTTATTAATTTTACAGGCCCATGAGACGATATTTACTCCCATTGTCCGCCCTTGTTGTTTTTGCTAGTATGGCTACTTCCGTATCCGCCCAAGTTCCAAGGGCAAGAATTGCCCCCGAAGCATGGTTCCGGACTGTCCCTACCTCATCCTCATTGTTAGGAACTTATCATTGGATAGACCTTTCGGGCGATTCTGTAACAACAGTTTCTCGAAACAGAAACAATCCCACATTGGTAAATACTAATGCCCTTCCCTTCTCAGACACGCACAGTATCAATTTTCATCCTGCGCTTAGGTTTTCAGGCTCTATCTTCCAAAAGGAACTGGCACTATCTTACAGTTCCCTTGCCCAAGGAACTGTCATCGGAATCTTTGCTCCCATAGCAGCCACCTCCTCCTCCGATGCGGCACTTTTTGGCTTAAAGGGACGAAATGGAGAAGAAACCCTGGTTGGAAAGGATAAGGTACATCATGCTGGCAGTGGAGCATACCTTGACTACGGCAAAGCACAGGGAGAGGACCTGCTTTATGGCTCTGCCGAGAAAGAAACCAAACCAGAATTTCTGGAACGTTTCCCTAGGGTTGTTTCCTATATGTGGGCTAACCGGCCTGTACATTCCGTTTGGGGTGAGCCGAAACACTCGTTAGTCACTGTCGGAAGTGCTCCCGGACATAGAGATACTCGGTTCAGCCAGTCCTATCTTGATATGACAAGGGATGTGGCATCCTTTGATGGGTATATCCCAGAGTTCATTGTTTTCAACCGTATGCTGACACCTGCAGACCGACTCCGTGTTGAAAGCGGTCTAGCCCTACGCTACGGTTTAACCCTCTATAGTTCCTATCTTGACAGCCGAGGAAACCTTCTTTGGAACTTTGCCACCAACAAGGCTTACCACCACAGGGTAGCTGGCATTATCCGTGACGATGAAAGCAAGGAGGCATTGCAAGGCAAAACGATAGGAAAGGCTACTGTCAGGGCTTTCAGGGACAGTCGGAAGAATTTTGCACTTTTTCTAAAAACAAGGGGAAATGGGGATTGCCTTCCCAAAGAGGCAAACAAAGACCTCATAGAGAACTACCGCTTGTTTATGCTAAAAGACTTGGGGAACAAGGAAAGTTCTGTTTCCAATCGTCTGGGGCATCTTGCAAAAAGACGGATATGATAGTAAAAGACATTTTATATAGGAACGAAGATATTGATTATGGGCTAAATGTCATCTTTAAACTAGATGATAATACATTTTTGCTATTTGACTCTATTGGTTTCTCTTTTGTTGAGAAAGCCAACCTGTTGGACAATAAATGGAAACACTGTTCATATTGGAAGAACAAATCGCAAATAAATGGTATTTATGAAGATGAGTTAACTGCTTATTTTGTTGTATTCTCAAACGGTGATATACTATATATATATCAATCCATTAGTGGAGATGAAAAAATTAGACAAGAAATGCGTTTCGTTTTGCCAAATGATTCGGATTATAATGACATAATTTCTTATATGAATGAGGATTGGATAGATGTATGGTATAGTAAGACTGGTTCAATTAATAGAATTATTTTTAGGTCTGGAGATAAAACTCACAAGTAATGCAATTATATGATTACAAAAACGAGCCGTCTCAAACAAAAATGTATTCTGTACTTAGTGTCTCGCAATGCCTCCCAGAATCGCATTGGCAGATTGATGCTTCGTGAGGACGGTAGTGGTGCTATCGAGTATTACTATGGTAAGATGGGTGAGGTCTTGAAGACCGTGCGCACGCTGATTGTACCAAACCAGGCGGTGGCAACCTACGTAACACAGTGGAAGTACGACAGCCACAACCGCCTATTGGAAATGATTTACCCCGATGAGGAAAAGGTCACCTATGGCTATAACCTCGGCGGACAGGTAGACCACGTGCGTGGTTACAAGGCTTATTTTAATACTTGAATTATTCTATTTATGTAAAAAAATCAGTTATGGCAGTGTTATTCAATTTGTATACTATGCGGAAGATCATTTTATCGACTACTTTGATAATATTAATTATAAATGCTTTGTCTTCATGTAATTGTTTTTATAAACGAAAGACTTTAAGAATTGCTAATAGTATATCTGCAGCAGAATCTCAAGGGCGAGGTGCACTTGTGTCTATATATAAAACGGATAGAACTACAATAGTATTTGATAGTATATGTATTCATATAAAAGGATCATTTGTAGAACATCCGTATAATTACAGAGATTACAATAGTGAAGCATTAATAGTTGATAGAGATAGCTACCAATTTATAATTATCTTATCAGGTAGTGATAACTTGCAAAGCAAAGGTTATGGAGAAACTTGGGAAATAGATAACATTCCTGCATTTGAAGCACCGTACACGCTTAATTATTATTTTGAAAGGCAAGTTCCACCCGATACCATTGTGGTTACAATCTATGACATTCGTGATTTACCTAAGAAAAAAGTTATAAAGGAAATATCTTTTTACAAAGCACATGAGAAATAGTTGCACTGGAGAAATGTGGCGGAGCAATTACTCCTAAAAATATCTCATTAAAAAAAGGACTCTCAAGGAGACTCTAAAACTATGTTCAAGTCAGAATAAGGTGCTAAGTATTCAGAAAATCAACATTCATTATGGAAAAATTCTATTGTAGAATCTGTGGGTATAGATTAGGTTTTGAGCCATGGGGAGATGACGGAAAAACTCCAACCTATGAAATATGTCCTTGTTGTGGCGTTGAGTTTGGTAATGAAGATTGCACAATTAAATCAATTAAGGAGTATAGAGAGAGTTGGATAAAGTCTGGTTGCAAATGGTTTGAACAGAGTAAACGCACCACAACGTGGTCATGGGAGAATCAGCAAAGACATATCCCCAAAAAATTTAGATAATTATTTTCGGTAATGCTCCAAATCGGGCGTTGTCAAAATAAAAAGAACAACAAACGTGGCACACAAACGCCAAGCCACAGTAGCGATAAATAACAGAATGTATAATATTAAAACAACAAGAGAGTGCTAAACCATATATAGATTGTTTGAACTTTCCCATACAAGAGCGCGCTCCAACACCCATACAAGGGTAACAGGCAATACCCTTATATGGGTGTTCACTATTACCCATATAAGGGTATTGAAAGCCGCAAGCAATAAACAGGAAAGAACAACGTTAAATAATTGATAACCACAATTAATTAGATATTATGATTGAATTTGAAGTAAAATCAAAAAAGCAGTATATATCGGTGAACATAAGAGACAGACCCAAGACGAATACCGTATGCAGGCAATGAAGCTGATGGTGTAACCGTAGACTATAAGGTAAAATATAGTCAGCAAGTGCAATCCATTAAGGATAACTACAAGGCGTTTGACCAACCTTATAATGGTAAGGACAACGACGACTATGTAAATGGTCAGGTTTGTCTAAAAGACATTGTCGGCTGCACTCGGGAAAGCTTGAGTAAGCTCACTTTCCTCTCGTTTGCACGACAATTCTGCTGTAACGACGCTACGCAGGAGGCGGCACAAGCAAGAGCGATGGCACGCATAAGAGCTGTAAACGATAATTTCCATGACAAGGACAATTACAAAAAGATGCAGTTCTACTATCACCCTGACCACTTGGGTAGCAGTAGTTACATCACCAACTTGGACGGTGAAGTATCACAGCATATCGAATATGTACCATTTGGAGAGGTGTTCATAGAGGAACGCAACAACACTTGGAACACGCCTTATCTCTTTAATGCGAAGGAATTTGACGAGGAAACAGGTATGTATTACTATGGTGCGAGGTACTATGAGCCACGTCTTGGCTTGTGGATGAGTGTTGACCCTATTTCAAATTATGATCCGCGAAATGATGACAATTATCTTGATGGGGAACATAATGGAGGTGTTTATAACTCTTTTAATTTATATCCATATGAGTATTGTTATCAAAATCCCATACTATTGGTTGATTATACTGGGAAACAAGCAAATAGTAGTGTATTATTAGCACGAAATCCTAGTGGTGATTATTATTTTACGCCCGCAGCTTCCCATTTATTGCATTTGGTCAGCAAGGTGAATGAATACCAAATTCTTGTTGCTACCGTAAGATTTGAAGAAACAGGTATATTAAAAGGTTCAGTTGGAACTGCCGGGTCATCTTTAACAGCAGGTAAAGATCCAGACCATGCTGTAATAACTCATTTTTATAAAAATATGGAGAATAATATGACCTACAAGGAAACCAATGGAAAGTTCTTTTATGAATTCTTTAATAGAAATGCACACGAAGTCGGACACATTCCACAGGTAAATGGTACTCAACATCTGGCAAGTTCTCTTGGTCAATATTTAAAAAATGTAATATCTGGAGAGAATTGGCATGATGGTAGATATTCAACGAAGGAGCATGATGCAGACAAAGGAGCACAAGAGTTTCAAAAATTCAATAAATTTATTGATAATAAAATTCAAAAAAATGGCTTAAAGAACCTATTTTATAATAAGAAAAACTCTCAAGATAAGATAATTGAGACAATTGATAAATGGTGGAATTTATACGAAAGATCTAATCATAATAAAGGTAATGAATAGGAAAGTAACGTTTATTATATGTTCTTTATTATTATGCAGCTGTAATAGAGAAGTTGATTTTTGCTTTAATATTGGCTCTCAATCCTTATGTGTATATAAGAGTTCTTTCTATAATCTTAGTATTGAGAATGACTCAATTACCCCAGATGGAAGATCATACGAAGGGGCGATATCCTTATTCTGGACTGATTCAGCAAATTCTCCTCCCCAAAGAATATATTTAGACAGAATCCCCAAGGGCTACTCTGTTTATCGTGGTGGAATAAAATCAAGCGAAAAAAGAATAAGTCTAAAAGGAAACTCCGTCTATACTATAACATCAACAGGGATAGCTGCTGTGGGCTGTAGTATTAAGGTATGGACTAATCATCGAGGCGAAGTGATAAAAGCTATTCAAATGCCACAATTGGGAAATGCCAATGGAGATTCCTAAAGAAATTATGAATATTACAAATAAGTGATAGATGCAAATAAAAACCCATATTCTTTATCTTGTTTTGTTATGGTAATATGTAACATTTCATGTTGGTATTGCTTAAGCAGATGAACAAGTGAAGGAGTTTCTCTGATTCGTTCTATTTCCAAATCAACCAGCGTCAGTATCTCTTGTTTCACCTTACGATAGTTGGCTTCGATGGTCTCTTTGAGATTGTCGGAGCTATCTTCGTTTATGAAGTTCGCTATCACAGGTATATACTGGTAATGCTTTATTTCGGCAGAGACTTTGGCACAATCCAACACTATCTCATCATGAAATATCTTTTGTCAATGTATTCGTCAAAGTTCTTGTGTAGAAATTGAAATAACGTGAGTTCGACGAATTTAGAACAATGCAAGCTGTGTGTCAATGGTCCTTTGCACATTGATGCACGGCTTCTTTGGAAACAAGCAATAGGCAGCAATTGATCCTAATAGGTTGACGATGAAATTGTCAAAGCATCTATGTCTGGAGTGTTCCACCTGCGCAATGTTCTTAAGTTCATTATTCACCGTCTCTATAATGGCTCTTTTTCTGAGTAAAAGTCTGTCTGAAACACTCATTAACGCTCCTTTCATGTTACTTTTCAATTTGGTAATAAGCTGTATTCCGTCAACGAAAAGCCTTTGAAAGAGGTTCTTACCGATGTAGCCCTTGTCACCGAATAGCTTACCATATATAAGATCTATGAATGCTTTGTACTCCAAAGGCTTACGGTCATCAATATCTCCTGGCGTTATCATAAAGTTGAGAAGTTCTCCTTTCTCATTGCAAATCAAATGCAACTTGAAGCCAAAGAACCAACCCATAGAACATTTTCCTCTTTGAGCTATGCCTTTGAAAACCTTGTGAATATGTATTCTTTGGTTTTTGCAGACACGCAGTGGTGTGCTATCAACGAAGCTTATACCCGTGCATTTGCCCAACAGGACCTTCTTGATAAACAAGGTTAAGGGTACGGCTACATCCCTTTCCAATTCTACTATACGGTTATAAGAAACAACTTTTGGAAACAGATGACGAAGCTGCTTGCATACTTTTTCAAGATAGAAATGTTTGAAGCAACGATAACCAGAATCGTGGAAAAGAATCATTATCAGCATAACTTCTGCCTTTGACATTGTAGAATTTCGATGATATTTCCTTTTTCCTGTAGGTTTTAGCGTATATTTTGCTGTCATTGCATCAAAAAACTTGCAGAAGTCATCTGCCATACAAAATATTTCAGTAACTTTGTCCTCGGTGATCATAGCGATTTTTATTTGTAACTATTTGTATATTAGCTCTTTAAAGTTACAACAAATTTCGCTAATCACCAAATTTATAGACACTTATAATTCATCGAACTCACGTTAATTATGCTTTTTCCATCAAAAATAGAAAATTAGACTATGTGATAAATCCTCTCGGGTAGTTATTGCTACGATGATAATTCTTTGTATAAAATTCATATGCTATGGATATACTATGGATATATTTAGTTTAACTCGTTGGCGGAATTAAATTAAAGGATAAACTAAAGTTTCCCACCCCTCTATTTCATAGGTCTTTCAACCAAACTGCTTTGTGAATACCCATGAACGTGAGCCGTTAACACATGTCTAAAATATGTTTACGGTTGTGAGCTTTTCTTGTTGCCTGTCTTCCAATGCTTTGACCATAATCTCAAAGTTGTTCCGCATTTCTGAGTCGGTGACTATTAACTGCCCTATCTCACTAACAGAGAACCCAAGAACGTCACAAAGAGCAGCAAGCAACCTCTCTATGCACTTCAGCACACGATGCCATAACGTAAGTGCCATGACATCATCTTCCATGTCAGCAAACAATTCACCCATGGTCTCGTACTCTGACATCCGTTTTTCTAACGACATCACGATATATGTAATGTAGCAGAGCGTTGCATCAGCAATCTGACCATCAAAGTCTCTCCCCATGTATGAGCCGAGCCTGAGATGTCCTTTTGTCTCCTTGTTGACCACTTCAATGTTCCATCGTATCTGGTATAACTCGAAGGCACGCACAAAGCTCATCGATAAATCAGTACTAAGCATGATGTTCCAAGTCTGTCGACGTCCATATTTAATCAGGTATATCCTGACTGGTATATTCCCCAGACATCCCCTCAACTCAATGTACTGACACTTGTACTTCCGGCAGCATTTGGTACGTCTTGTATACATTGCTACGAGCTCAGCGGCATTGTGTCGCTTATTCTCCACAAAGTACTTTGTCTTTCCCATCTTTGCAAGACCGATGTAGTGTATAGCTCCGTTGCCTACTCTCCTGACTTCCTCAATGAACTTCTCGCAGGCAAACCAACTATCCGCCAAGGCATAATGGGGATGAATACCACTCTTCCACATGCGCTGGAGCATCCTTATGGCGGAGTCCATCTTGCTCATACCGCACTCTTGATTCCGCTCATACGCTGGACTCTCTTTCATGCGTCTCTTGGAGAATCTGCTGCGGAGTGCCTTCTTGCCAAGTCCGCCATCCTCTTTCCCTCCAAGTTCCTCATGGAGGGAGAAGTCGAACGGCAGAGAGGACTTACCATCGAAGAACAGGCATAAAAGAAGCTTGTAGCCCAGAACATAGTTCATTCGTACATGGTCGAAAACCTTGGTGATATGCTCAAGCTTTCTACCAGTCTTTTCCAAGGTTGTATCGTCAAATATGACACAGGAGTTCTCGCTCTCTGT
This sequence comes from Prevotella scopos JCM 17725, assembly GCF_018127785.1. Lineage (NCBI taxonomy): Bacteria > Pseudomonadati > Bacteroidota > Bacteroidia > Bacteroidales > Prevotellaceae > Prevotella > Prevotella scopos. Next base: position 957,062 of record NZ_CP072389.1, on the reverse strand, counting down.
CTGAATGCCATTCTTCGGAGAATGCATTCAAAACGAAGAACAGTATAGCTAAGCAAACGACGCCAGTTCCTTGTCTGCCTGACCATCATACGATAATAGCAGTTCTTTCCAGTGGTGAGAAGATGGTAGAAATTCTTCTTGTATATGGAGTGTATTGTCTCACCATTAATACGGAAAAGACAAAGGGAAAGAATCAGTTGAACAGCGGAGATACCATCGTGTTTCTCCAAAGAAAGCCTACAGAGCATACGTCCAAGACCAAATTTTGAGAAAAGTGAGAGAATATCGCTACTCATCTTACTTTTAACACTTAAAAGCTTGGATATCTCGCTGAAATTGTCTAATTTTGTATCCATAACAGTTACTCTTTAATTTATTGATAATCAATGTAATAAAGCACTACAAAGTTGCCAATAATTATTGAGAAACTGTTATTTTAAACCAACTTTTTGAGGGTGGGAAACTTTAGTTAGTGATTTATATCGACTAGGTGCGAAAATAGGAAGCGGAAGTTCTATGGATGCATTTCGATTTGAACAAAAGACAGGTCAGTTAGTAGGAGGAAAGTTCCATTCTATAAAGTTGTTAAACTACCGAACCGTTCTGCAGAGACTTTGGAGAAGTAGGTCAGATTTATCAGAAGGTGATATAAAAATAGTAAAAAGGTTATTAACAGATGTTCAAAATGCACTTTCAGGTCATTAAAGATTATTTTTATAATCAGATTTATGAAGAAGTTCATAAGTCATTTCCGTCTTTTTTCTCCGTGTTCGATAAGGAAGATGGTGCATATCCTCTTTTAGGTGAATTAGGATGTTTCATTTTAAAACACTCTGATAAAAAAGATATTATAGAACAGACAATTGATTTTATAAACAAGGCATTACAAAAAGGTGAGTATGAAACAGAAGATGCGATTATTATTGAAATGTTTTCAAAATTATATGAAGATAGTATACTAGCAGACAATATAGAACGAGGTTTATATGGTAAAGCATTGATACTTTTCAGAAAATATCGAAAGGAATCTTATGAGGACCATTAAAATTTGGATAAAAATAAGGAAGCTTTAATGTCCACATTGCGGTTCATCAGAAATTATCACAAAGGGGGAATAAAATTGCAAAATGAAGATAATTCAATCAAATACTAACATTAGGGGGATTATTTTGATGATTCTTCTATTTGTTGAAATGCTTTTCCTTCATTTTCTTTTTAATGCTACCTTAGGTAACAGAGAGAGTCTTATTAGGATATTCAATGAATCACCATTCCAAATATTCTTTGGATGGACAATTATATGTGTGCTAGTAGTATTCCTATTACAAGTATCGTGTTGCTAATTGCTAATTATGCTTTTTCCATCAAAAATAGAAAATTATACTATGTGATAAATCCTCTCGGGTAGTTATTGCTACGATGATAATTCTTTGTATAAAATTCATACGCTATGGATATACTATGGATGTATTTAGTTTAACTCGTTGGCGGAATTAAATTAAAGGATAAATTAATATGCAAGAAAAGTTGAACATACAAGAAATTATTTGTAACTTAGTAAAAACCAATACACTAAGTTCAATAATTCGTATGCATAACTTATATGAAAATTTCGTAAAATTCCTTGATATATGTGGAGGAACAGGTATCATCGAGCAGCGCACTTACTTGAAATACTGCAACGGAGCGGAAACGTTCTACAGTTACGGCCCTGCACGCAGACGTTTGCAGAACCTCGTGGTCAATGCTAAGGCAGGTACTATTATGGAAAATACCTACAGCTACGACGCAGTGAGCAACGTGCTCGGTATTAAGAACAATGCTCCACTCCCACAGAGTGGCAAGGCAGGCGGACAGATGAGCCATAGTTATACTTATGACCCATTGTATCGTTTGGCAAGCGCAACAGGTACTTATAAGGGAACGGACAATAAAGCCGCTTCTTATACGTTGTCTATGGGTTACGACAACATGCACCGCATCACGAGTAAGAAGCAACATCTCTCGCAGACAGGTGTGCAGTTTGACGGCACGCTCAATGCAGGCTATGACCTCACCTATACTTATCAAAAGGCAGATGGTAAGGAGTTCCAGCTTGACAATGTTCATGATATTAACTACCGAACGGAAGAAACTCCTACGGAGAGTACCAATATCAACAACGGACACAAGTACACTTACGACCTCAACGGGAACCTTGTTTATATCAATACCTCTCGTGTAAAGAAAGACGGCAAGGAAGATGAAAAGGCAAGTGAGCAGAAGTATCGTTGGGACGAGGAGAACCGCTTGTTGGCAGTGGATGAAAACGGGTTTGTGAGCAACTATTGGTATGATGCCGATGGTGAGCGCACGGTGAAGACCTCAGGCGAAAACGAAGCTATCTATGTGAACTCTGAGTTCTCGGGTGGCAACACCGGTACGGCACGCTTCAGCCTTTATGTCAGCCCATACTTGGTGGCAGGGCAAGGTGGTAAGTACACCAAGCATATCTACATCGGTAGTCAGAGAATTGTCAGCAAGCTTGGCGACTTGGCAAGTTACGGTGCAGACCCAAGACGAATACCGTATGCAGGACATGAGGTTGATGGTCTCACCATTAATTACAAAGATAAGTACAATCAGCAGTTACAATCCATTAAAGACAACTACAAGGCGTTTGACTTGCCATATAATGGGCAGGACAATGACGACTACGTGAATGGTCAGGGGTTCTGCTGCAACGACGGCACGCCCGAGGCAGCACAAGCAAGGGCAATGGCACGCACAAGAGCTGCAAGCGGTAACTTCAAACCCAACGACGACTACGAGAAGATGCAGTTCTACTACCATCCCGACCATTTGGGTAGCAGTAGTTACATCACCAACTTGGACGGCGAAGTATCACAGCATATCGAGTATGTACCGTTCGGCGAAGTGTTCATCGAAGAGCGCAACAATACGTGGAACACGCCGTACCTCTTCAACGCTAAAGAGTTTGACGAGGAAACAGGTATGTACTACTATGGTGCAAGATATATGGATCCCCAAAATTCTATGTGGCTGGGGGTTGATCCGCTAACGGAGAAATATCCGAATTTAACAGGATATTGCTACACAAATAATAATCCTGTCAAGTATATTGATCCAACTGGTACAGATTGGTATAGAAATGATGAAACTGCTGCTATTTTCTGGCAGGAAGGGAATGCTAACTCTATAACATACGATGGTCAGGAGTATAGAAATATAGGTGAAACATATAGTATATATCAATCTGGAATGAGATACGATTATCAGCAGGATAAGATTATAAAAGTATCCGATGCAAGTGGTAGGTTTAATGTAGAAGGTGGGCAATATATACCTAAGAGTTTTATAACAGATGATGGAACTAAAGTTAGTGTAACTTTTAAGTATAAGAGTCCAACTGGGGGTTATGGTGATTATGCATTGTTAAAAGATGCTGTTAGTTTATTAATTAAAGGGATAAACGATGCTAATATTTCTGGCGCAGGAATTACTTCTATTGATGTTTCTACAACTACAACTGGGAAACATTCCCCTTCAAGCAATCATTATGCATCAAATGGAGGAAGAGCTATAGACATTGACATGGTAAATGGAATCTCAGTTAAAAATCCTAAATCACATGAAAAAGTTGATGCTTTTCAACGTGCAATTAGAAAGAATCCTATCTTAAGAGAGAATTTTGGACCTAATATACAAGAAAAAGAGGGGAAAACTAAGAGGATCTCTGGGCATAATAATCATATTCATATTGCAACTCAAAAGCGATGAAAAAATATAGGGCATGTTTTTTAAGCATAATTATATTGTATTGCTATATAGGATTACCTATTTATTCACAGAATAAGGATACTTTGTGCATTCACGGAGATTTTGTTTGTACAATAGGTAAATATTTGGTTTATTGTCAAAATAGCGATGATACGGAAGCGATTGAAAGGAAACTGCAAAGACTGGATATAAGGAATTACCGCAACCACAGTTATTGTATCGATTCAACCATGACCTCGAATTGCTTAAAGATCTCGGACTCTGCACTGATATATGCAAAAGGTAGGAATATTATACTTTGGCATGTTCCTCAAAATGCAAAATATATTTATTGGCATTCAAAGCAGAATTTACCCATTGTGAACCTAGCTCAAAGTCGGAATAGGGATTATTTAATGGTGAGTCGAATAGATTACGAAGCAGAAGAGATGCTATTAACAATTATGGGAAAGAAAATGAATATTCTTTTTGAAAAGAAAATTAAGCTAAATGGTATGGAGATAGAGGGGGCGATTCCTATATCGTATGCCATTGAATCTTGTTTTGTTATTCTTGTCCAGGACAAATTATATCTCATCGACTGTGAAAGATTAAAGATTAACTTAATCACGAATCATTGTGATGTTTTTACCACCAGTACTCACTCAATTATCTATTACAAATTTATTTCAGATGATAAAACTAGAGGATATGAGTTGATACCATCCCGAAACGAAATACAAGAAATAGACAGGAGTCTTGAACAATCCTTATATGATTGTCCTCTGACTTGGTTGTTTACTTCAAGAGTTAACGACGAAAATATTCCCATATATTACGTATGCGGAAAAGCGTATCGATTAGAAAAACATAATTGGCAAGAAATTCCTAAAATAATTATCTATCAAGATAAAGCAATTAGTATTACCGTCCCAATTATTAATGGTACTTTTCAATATAACTGGTTCAGTTTTTCTTTTCTTAATGATAGTGATTGGTAATGCTTCAGATTGGGAGTTGTGAAAATAGGGTCTTGATTATCAGGACTATCTGATAAATTAAAAATGCGAAGGCAGGAATTAGCGCTTTGCCTTCGCATTATTTTCGCAATTATAGCATAAGCAAATGAAGCAACAGGATAGTTTTGAAACTTTATGCTCCAGATTGGGAGTTAAGTTTGTATGTCGCTATTGTCAATCTGAGTCTATCGTCAAAAGTGGGAAGAATTGCAATGACAGACACCGCTACCAATGCAAACATTGCCACAAGCGTTTTATTACCGAGTACATCTACAATGCCTATCTTCCTGACACCGATTCCAAAATCACCCAACTGACCAAAGAGGGATTGGGCAATCACAGCACGATACTAACGTTGGGCATTATGATTTATCAGCATTCATTCTTGTTTACTCTCAAGAGATTTTGTCAGTTGCACTGCTTGCAGTTGCAGTCTGATAAGAAGTTGGGAATAAGTTTCAAGTTTACTGAGCAATCGTTGAGCAGTGGCAACAGAATGATAAGTATTGAGGGCTTTCACGGCTTCGTTGTACAGCACGCCTATCTTATTCATCATGGCGACGATTTCGGAGAGTTTCTCCAAGTAAGGCTCTTTTGCAGGGTCTTGGGTGATGACCTTAAAGGTTTCACCCAAAAGCCTTGCTCGGACAAAGTCGCTCTTTGTTTTTGCTCCCGACTTGCGGTAGAGATTGATAAGTTTCTGCTGGTCTTCGGAATTAGGTATTCTGATGTGCCATCTGTCCCATCTTGGGCAGGTGGCACGTCTGCCATCGAGCTTCTTGGATTTCTGCTTTTTCATTGCTTTCTAATCACGACTTTGGAGTGATTTAATCCCCTTTCGGGGCAAGGGTCTTTGTGGTACAAATGATAATTTGTGGTACAAAGACACACCTTGCCAGTATAGAGAAAGAGATAGTTTGTTATGTTCCATAAAGTAACCTTTCTGGGGTGCTTTTGATAGACGAGAGTTCAAAGTTCAAGAAGTAAGTCAAGAGATAAGTTTAGACTAACTTCTTGACTTACTGACTTTATGAGCTGACATATTTTTGACTAAAGTTAATTTTGACTTAGGTCGAAACTAATTTCTTGACCAAAGTCACAACTGACTATTTGACTTAAGTCGCGACTGATTTCTTAACTTAACTCATAACTTACCTGTTTGCGGTATGGGATTATAATGCCTTTCAAGCATTGTCTGCATGTCGCTCTGCTTGTATAGTATCTTCCCTCCGATTTTGTAGAAAGGAAGTATTCCTGCATTTCTGTACTCTTGGAGCGTGCGTGTGCTGAGCCGTAATTGGCTGCATACCTCCTCGCCAGTGAGGTAAACCTCTCCACCCAACATCGGACGGGCTGTGGAGCAATAACGCTCCAGTTTCTTCAAAGTACCCTCCATCAACTGTGCAAACATCTGCATTTGAGGGTCTTGCTGTGTAATGATTTCTTTCTCTTCCATAGTTCATTCTGTGTTTGATTTCATTCATTGTTTGCATTCAGTAACTCTGCGATGTCGCTCTCCTTATAATAGCATTTATGTCCAATGATGGAGAAGGGTATTTTACCCGTGTCGCGATAGGATTGCAGGGTGCGTTTGCTGATGCCGAGCCTGCGGCATACGGCTTCGTTGTCAAGCCATTCGTTCGTTTCGGGCGGATTGCCGATGAGTTGTTCGATACTGTGGATAAAGTCTGCAAATTCGGAGCAGTGTCGCTCCCACGCTTTGCGGTCGATGATAATGAGTTTCATTGCCTTAATTTTGTTATGATTACTTTGTTGTTGCTCGGCAAACAAACTGTTATGCAGTCCATTGCCGTACTTCTCAGGTGTAAAAGTAAACCCTCGGAAGCACCGCTGCAAGAAATGAGGATAAGCAGGGGAATAGAGAGAAAACAAGAGAAAAGAACAAAGGAAATCCGTCTGTATTATTGCGGTAATGAGATGAAGTGCCGGCTCTTTCCTTTTATTATTTTGTTGTTTTATCGATAATTCGATAGTTCGACAAATCAAGATATCGAAGTGTCGATAGATAGTTTTATCGATAGATTATTTTGACAACAGATAGTCATGACAACAGATAGTCATGACAATAAATTGTACAAACAACAGATAGTCCGTATTATCGTCAGTCCTATCTGTTGTTGGTTGTTACGCCTTGCGTCCAAAGAGCCTGAGTATGCCGTATTCTTGTCGTGCCTATACTCTCTTATGGCAGCCCTGCCCTGCAAGGTTGGGAGAGATGAATACGACCGCACGAATATTGAAAATGGCAATACCAACTTGAAAAGAAAAATCCTGCGCTGGAGATTCTTCTCTCCATCCGCAGGACTCGACCTTGTCAGGGCAGATAGGCTGCCGTTGTACCTTTGCACGATAAGAAACGGCTTCAGGGGCTTTGCGTGCGCCTTTGCTTACAACGCCTTCGGGCTTGCTTCCTCCGTCAGTCTGACCGTTGGCAGATTATTGCTCTTGGTGAGCAGCACTATCGTGCCTGTGAGTTCGGTGTAAAGACGGTCGTATTGCTCGTCAGAAGCCAATATGTCCGTCAAACCGAATTTGTCGAATGTGGCTTGAACAGCCTTGTTCGACAACAATATGGGTGCAAGCATATCGGGGAGCGGAGCAGGCAGTTCCCTCTCAAACTCGTTCTCCAAGACAGAAACAAGCGTGTCGTACTTGGAAAAGTGCAAACCTTGATACAATACCTCACTTGCTATGCTCTCCGCTTCGAGGTGCGAAAAACCTTGTGCCACAGCATCGCAGTAGGCAGTGAGAACCATGTCTGCCCGTGTGGTGATAAACTCCGTGTCGTGCAATCTTTCGGGGTGATGCTCACTCATGTAACTTCTTAATTTCAACCGAAAGTAGGAAAGTTCCTGTTTGTTGTTCTTTTTCATTTTGTCCTTATTCAGTGTTGATACTTAATGATGGTTGTTTAACGGTCTAAGAAAATCATTTTATCATATTCTTGGCGGACAGACACGCAGGGCCTTTCGAAGTTCCCTTGTGGTGTTGCTACCTATGAGTGGCTGCATTTCACGTGCAATCTTGCTTTTGCTAACCTTTGCATAGAGTTCGGTGGTTGAAATAAAGCGGTGTCCGAGCATCTTACTGACGGTTTCTATCGGCAAGCCGTTCTCCAAGCAGATAGTTGTCGCAAAGGTATGTCGTGCCGTGTGCGAGGTGGCTTCGGTATGAGGTGGGAGTCCTGCCTTGATGATGATATCCCTTATCTTGCGGTTGAAATGGCTATTCGTGGGGAACTCACGAAAGAGCAAACCCTCCTTTTGTCCGTCGCTGACAATGGTGAGTATCTCTTCGGCAATGGGTAATAAAGGAACAATGCTTCTGTTCTGAGTTTTTGTGCGACAGAGCGATATGTACCTGTGCCCATCGTCAAGAGTGTAAACATCGTCCATTCGAAGTTTCTTCAAATCAGAAAAAGCTAGCCCCGTAAAACAGCCCAAGAGGAAGATGAGCCTGCAATGGTTGTCCACCGAGCGGTGTGGGCGATATGAGAGAAGTTTGTGTAAATCGTCAGAAGTGAGGGCATTGCGCTCGTAGGTGGGCGTTTCAATGTCTATCAGTTCAAAAGGGTCTGCATGGATATACCGCTCCTGCTGTGCCTTTCTAATAACTTGATGCAGGTGGCGCAGACGGTTGGAGACGGTGCTCTCCTTGTTTCCTAAGTCCCTAAGCATGAACAGACGGTAGCTTTCTATTAGGTCCTTGTCGGCTTCTTTGGGAAGACAGTCCTCATTTCTCCTTGTTTTCAGAAATTTAACAAAGCTCTTCCTGCTGTCCCTAAAAGCCCTGACGGTAGCCTTTCCTATAGTCTTGCCCTGCAATTCCTCCTTACTTTCGCAGACAGCTTGGTAAAGCTCTATGAGTGTTGGGGTAGATTTTCCTTGATGCAGGAACTGCTCCTTAAGATATTCTGCCGTGATATAGTTCTCTTCTCTTAACGTGAGTTCATAGAGTGCGTGAAGTCGTTTATCTATTGAGTCCAGTTGATGATTGACGGCATTCGCTCTGTTAGCTGCCACCTTTATACGTCCTATCTTTGATTGCCAATCATCGGGAAAGGTGTGCAATCCTGTTGAGAATGAAGCAGACGCACCATTGCAGGTGATACGGCAGCGGATAATGCATTCATTCCTTTCGCTTGTCTTGCTTCTGTCTATATAGAATAGAATTGAAAATGTACTTTTCATTTTTCCATGTATGTTTTATCGTTTGTATTCCTTATAATTTCTAGTTAGTCAGACGATATTGTGCGATGAGAGGGAGAATCTTCTCCACATCCCGAAAGACACGCTCTGGAGAAGTCTCTGCATACACCTGTGTGGTCTTTATTTGGCTGTGTCCGAGCATTTTCGATACGCTTTCGATAGACACGCCTTCAGAAAGCGTCATCTGCGATGCGAAGGTATGCCTTGCCATGTGAAAAGTCAGCGTTTTCTGAATACCGCAAAGCCGTGCTATCTTTTTGAGGTGTATGTTCACCGTATCGCAGCCTGGTATGGGCAGCAGATACCCTTTGGGCGGTTCGTGACGGAACGCCCTTGTATGGATACCCCTGTACCGCTCGATGATGGCGGATGCTTCGGGCAGTAGCGGAATGTGGCATAGGTTGCCCGTCTTCACTCTCAGCTTGCGTATCCAATCCATATCGGACTCGTGGATGATATGCTCTGACGTGAGGTGGTACACATCCGTATAGGAAAGACCGGGATAGCACGAAAAGAGAAACATATCCCTTGATACCTGCTCGTAGCCTTGCAGTTCGTTATCGCTTAATGCTGCTATTCTGTTTACTTCCTCCCTTGTGATGTATCGGGGTGTACCCACGTCCCAGCGGATAGAGTGAGCGATGAAAGGATAGATGTCTATGATGTGCCGTTTGTATAGGTCCTTGAGTAGGGATGCCAGCATTGTAAGATAACCAGCTGAAGTGTTGAGTTTAAAACCCTTTTCTTTGGCAAAAAACTCCTCCAAGTCTTTGATAAGGGCAGTATCGGCTTTTTGCACGGGAATATCGTTCACATGGTAGCGATGTCTGAGAAATTTTGCCAGATGCTTACGGAAAAGCAGCAGACATTTCAGTCTTCTTTCACTGCGGTCTATACCCACCCGCTCACGGAAGCGGTCGATATACTCGTCTGTATGATGAAGCAGTCCCTGCGATCTGCTGTTTAACCCGAATACAAGTTCCCTTATCTGCTCTGCCGTAACAGTGTTGTTCAACTTGCCCAAAAGCGATTCGTAAACTTGATGGACGCTTACTTGCAGTCGGTCAAGTTCGTTGTTTACTGATACGGCTTCGGCACTCTTGCCCACAAGTCGCTGTTTACGACTATCCCAAAGTTTTGGGGTACAGGCGCATTTGCAACTGAACTGAACCATTGAGCGACCGATACTGATGCGTCCCATTACGGGACTTTTTCCGTTTTTGTCCTGCGTACCTCTCTTGAGGTAGAAAAGCAGCTTCATTTTTTCTTTTTCCATTGTTCTTTTGCTTGCAAAATTACACTTCTTAGAGGAACTTTGAGTGATGCAAAACATTGATAATGAAAGAGAAATCACCGTTTTAGTTACCACTTTTAGCTGTTCTTTTCCTTTCATCGTTTCTCGAACGATTTGGTAACTGAACTCTTGCTTTTTCACTCCTTTCTTAGCCTATTTCCTTTGATGCAACTCAATGAGTAAGCAGGAAATATATCCTCTATTTCAACCAGATACGCATTCTTCTCCTTTTCTTGCTTCCAACTCCTATACTTCAGGGATAAATAAAGCTGGCTCTATAACGTATTGTATGGTTCTTGTGTTGATATTCCACCGGTTTGGTGCGGGTGCTTAGCACATGTGGTGCGGATGGTATGCACATGTGGTGCGGGTGGTATGCACCACATGTGCGAAGGGTTAACACCATTGCTGTATAGAGAAGGGTAGGGATTTAATGTGCGTGAAGCGTATTAAAACAAAGATTATTCTGGAGTTGTGTTTAGTTGGAGGCTATACTTTTCGACAATATTTTTAGGTCTATGACGAATTACTCACATGATTTATTATAGAGCCATAAAGCCTGATGAGTCATGGGAAAAATCTGCTTTCATTGTGGAAAACAAATAAAATATGCAGAAAATGACCGAATACGGATCTACCTATCAGTTCTTTATATCATGAAATATTTGACAATTGCTTTTAGCGAAGAAGCAAATAAAAAAAGCGGTATAAAGACATCATTTAATGTTCGTCTTATACCGCTTTGTAAGTTGAGGTTGTACTTATCTGCCGTCAAAAACCACTTGCGGTTTCCGGCGATTTGTTACAGATAATACTCCTGATACAACCATTTATCTATGAGAGGTGGTTTACTTCTCGCAGCTGCAGCCCGTCCAAGGCTTCAATTCTTTGAAGAAGTCATGACCCTTATCGTCAACGAGGATGAAGGCAGGGAAGTCCTCAACGGTAATCTTCCATACAGCTTCCATACCGAGTTCAGGATACTCTACGCACTCAATGCTCTTGATACTGCTCTGTGAGAGAACGGCAGCAACGCCACCAATCGTACCGAGATAGAAGCCACCATGCTTCTGGCAAGCATCTGTGACAGCTTGTGTACGATTACCTTTAGCAATCATCACGAGTGAACCGCCATGTTCCTGGAACTCGTCAACGTATGGGTCCATACGGTTGGCAGTGGTTGGTCCCATTGAACCACATGGGTAGCCCTCTGGAGTCTTGGCTGGTCCTGCATAGAGGACAGGGTAGTTCTTGATGTAATCAGGCAAATCCTCGCCAGCATCCAAACGAGCCTTGAGCTTAGCGTGAGCAATGTCACGTGCAACGATGATGGTACCCTTGAGGTTGACACGTGTTGAAACAGGGTATTTTGTCAGTTCAGCACGAACAGCATCCATACCCTTGTCGAGGTCGATTTCGATACCCTTTGCCCCTTCTCCTGGCTTGCGGAACTCCTCTGGAATCAACTCGCTTGGGTTAGTGTCCATCTTCTCCAACCAAATACCATCTTTGTTAATCTTAGCTTTGATATTACGGTCAGCAGAACAGCTAACACCCATACCGATAGGGCAGCTTGCGCCGTGGCGTGGCAGACGGATGATGCGGATGTCGTGTGCAAGATACTTACCACCAAACTGTGCACCAAGACCAATCTTATAAGCCTCTTTAAGGAGCTTCTGCTCGAGGTCGATGTCGCGGAAAGCACGTCCTGTCTCGTCACCGGTAGTAGGAAGATTATCATAATACTTGATACTTCCGAGTTTCACGGTGAGGAGGTTCTTCTCGGCAGAGGTACCACCAATCACGAAACAGATGTGATAAGGAGGACAAGCTGCTGTACCTAGGCTTTTCATCTTCTCAACGAGGAAAGGAATGAGCGTACCCTCGTTCTGGATAGTAGCCTTTGTCATTGGGTAGAAGTAGGTCTTGTTAGCAGAACCACCACCCTTAGCAACCATTACGAAACGATATTCTACACCCTCAACAGCTTCAATATCAATCTGTGCAGGGAGGTTACACTTGGTATTCACCTCATCATACATATTGAGCGGAGCATTCTGTGAATAGCGTAGATTCTCCTCTGTAAAGGTGTTGAATACACCACGAGAGAGCGCCTCTTCGTCCTCAAAGCCAGTCCATACCTGCTGTCCCTTCTCACCATGAATGATGGCAGTACCCGTATCTTGGCAGAAAGGCAGTACGCCCTTCACAGCTGTCTCAGCATTGCGGAGGAACTGGAGAGCAACGTACTTGTCGTTCTCTGATGCCTCTGGGTCGGTCAGAATCTTTGCAACTTGCTCGTTGTGTGCACGACGGAGCATGAACTCACAATCGTGGAAAGCCTCCTGTGCTAGTAAGGTGAGCGCCTCTTTGCTCACCTTTAGGATTTCGTTACCTTCAAACTCACCAACGCTGATACCTTCCTTCGATACCAGACGATACTCGGTGTCATCTTTGCCCAATTGAAACATGGGTGCATACTTGAATTCTGCCATAATGTTTTGTGTACCTGTCTGCCCTTTGTTAGTTGGGCAGACAGGGTTTTTACTATTTGTTTATAATATGTTTTTGTATTTTCTTTCTACGTTCGATTAATAACCGAAGATTTCTTCAGTTGTCACTTTCCTGATAGGTGCAATCTTTTCCAATGCCTTGAGGTCGAGCTCTTTCTCGTCACCGAGGATGATATACTTGAATGGCTTGTTCGCAATGTACTCCTTCTCGAAGTTGATAACATCCTGTAGTTGCAGACTTGGAAGGGCCTTGTAGATCTTTTCACTCAATGAGTAGTCGATGCCTAAACGCTGTGCTGCAAGGTAAGAGGTGAGGATAGCATACTTAGTTGTACGGTTAGATGCAAGGCTCTTCATCAAACTCTGCTTTGCAAGGTCGAAACCACTCTGACGTACAGGGACGTTATTGAGGAGCTTATTGAACTCGCCTACGCAGTCCATCATTTTATCGTTTTGTGTGATGATATAGGTGTAGAAACTCTCATTTCCTCCTAAACGATAAGGAGAAGCATAGAGAGCTGAAGCTGAATAAGCCAAACCGCGTGACTCACGCAACTCCTGGAAAACGATAGCGTTCATACCACCACCGAAGTATTCGTTGAAGAGGGCAATGATTGGAGCACGGTCAGCTGACCATTTCTGATCATCGTTATGGAACTGTACCATATAGATATTCTTTGCATCGTAAGGAGCAATGATTACCTCATTCTTCGGTGTAGTCTCCTCTTTATAACGCTTGATAGCTGGTACAGCAGCAAACTTCTTTGGTGAAAGGATGGTCTTGCTGACAAGCTGGTCGATGTCTTTCAGACTTGAAGGACCATAGTAGAGCACGGTCTGCTTGTAGTTCTTCAGGTTCTTCAGCAAGTTGAGAAGTTCCTGTGGGTTCATCGCCTTCAATGCTTGCTCGCTTGGAGCGTTGAGGGTAGGGTTGTACTTTCCGTAAATTGCATAGTTTCTGAGGGCAGAGAAGTTAGCCTTCTGGTTAGCCTTGTTATCGCTACGTGATTTCAGAATCTGCTCAACATAGAGGGCGTAAGCCTCCTTGTCAACCTTTGCATTGTTGAGTAAGTCGTTCAACAGTGCAAGTGCCTGAGGCAGGTTAGAGTTGAGACCACTTAATGTGATGTATGATACATCGTTTCGTTCAGAGATGCTATAGTCGCAAGCTAACTTGTAGAACTGCTGCTTAATCTGCTCGTTGCTGAACTTGTTCGTACCTAAATAGTCCAAGTAACCAGCTGCATAGTCGAGCAATGGGTTGTGTTCTTCACCATAAGGGATAACGAAGCAAAGTGTGAAGAGGTCGTTTGATGTATCCTGCTTATAAAGAACAGGAAGCCCCTTCTTTGTTGTTGCCTTGGTAAGGTCGTGCTTATAGTCAACAAACTGTGGCTGGATAGGAGTTGACTTTGTGTTTACAATCTCCTTCAAGAAGTCACTCTGCTTGTCGTTGTTGGTTGGGATTGGAGTGATAGTAGGCTTCTCTACCTTTTTAATAGTGGTGTCGTTGCCTTGCTCCTTATAGACGCATGCGAAGTCGTTACGGAGGAATTGATTGGCAAAACGCACAATCTCTGCCTTGGTCAACTTAGATACACGAGCGAGTTTATCAACTTCCTGCTTCCATGATTTATGATTGATGAAGGCATCCACATACTGCTTAGCACGGAATTGGTTCTTGTCAAGTTCTGTGTAGTAGTAACGTTTATAGTTGTTGATGATAGATGGTAGGAGGTCATCAGAGAACTCACCCTTCTTAAGCTTCTCAACTTCTGATAAAGCCAAGGCACGTGCCTCTTGTAAGGTCTGGCCTTTCTTTGGCTGTCCATAGATATAGAAGACAGAATAGTCGTTCATATCGCTAACCCCTGCACCTACTTCTTGTACTTTTAATTTCTGGGTAAGGTCAAGGTCGAAGAGTCCTGCTGCTCCGTTAGAAAGCAATTGTGCCACAATCTCCAGTGTGTCCATCTGGAGAGAATTACTTGCCTCAGCACGCCAACCCATGAAGAAGGAAGGAGCTTCCTTACCGATAATGGTTGTGTCAACAGGTGCTGTGAGAGCAGGCTGTACTGGGAACTGTGGCACGTCAATATGTGCGCTTGGCTTCCAGTTGCCGAAATACTTCTCAATGGCAGCCACTGTCTCGTCAGGGTTAAGATCACCAGAGAGACAAATAGCTACGTTGTTAGGTACGTAATACTTATTAAAATAATTCTTGATGTTTGTGATTGAAGGGTTCTTCAAGTGCTCACCAAGACCGATTGTTGTCTGGGTTCCATAAGGATGGGTAGGGAAGAGTTTTGCAAACAAGGCTGCATACATCTTGCGCCAGTCGCTGGAAAGACCGATGTTATACTCCTCATATACCGCCTCTAACTCTGTATGGAAACCACGGATAACCATGTTCTGGAAGCGATCACCCTGAACCTTTGCCCATGTGTCCAACTCGTTAGATGGTATGTTCTCTACATAACATGTAACGTCATTAGAGGTATAAGCGTTGGTACCCTCACTACCGATTGCTGTCATCATCTTGTCATACTCGTTAGGAATGTTGTAACGAGCTGCAAGCTGTGAGATAGAGTCAATCTGGTGGTACCACTTCTTTCGTGCAGTTGGGTCAGTGATGTGGCGATACTGCTCAAAACGTGCTTCGATAGAGTCGAGGTAAGGACGCTCTGCCTCTACATTAGAAGAACCAAAGTGGGTTGTACCCTTGAACATAAGGTGCTCTAAGTAGTGTGCCAAACCTGTTGTCTCCTTTGGGTCATTACGAGAACCCGTACGCACAGCGATATAAGTCTGTATGCGTGGTTTCTCCTTGTTGACAGAAAGGTAAATCTTCAGACCATTCTTCAGCGTATAGATACGCGTCTTCATTGGGTCATTGGGTACGCTCTCATAGCTGAAACGCTGAGCGTAAGCCGTTACAGTTGCCGCGAGGAACAATAATCCTAAGGCAAGCCCTTTAGAAAGGGTGCGGTTAATAGAATGTTTTCTCATAATAATCAGTTGTTTCTGTTATTTTCTATGTATATGAAATTTATATTTTAATCCTCAAAATCAATCTCGTGGTCGAGGCTGTTAACGAACGACTCAAAGACTTCTCTATCGACATCACCCATCTCAAACTCCTTCTCGGCATCCTTACGTATCTCTGCAATCCAAGCGCGGCGTGCCTCAATATAGTCCTTCTTGATGCGTGCGTCGTCTTCGGGTGTTATCTCGTCGATACCATAATATTCTAGTATCATACGATAAGTCCATGCCCATTGATAAACACGATAATTGTCGTTAATCTCACAGAAGCGTTCTACAACCTCCTGAATGGTTTCTAGGCTACCGCTCTTGATATCCTCAATGAGACGCTGTTCCTCAGATACTGGGAGTAACAGACCGGAAAGGTCGTCCCATCTACCCAGTCCGATCTCAGTCTGTGGCTTACCAAAGAAACCCCATTTGTGTGCACGCTTCAGGACGGCACCCATATAGATGCGCAAGGCAATGTCGTAGTATTTGATACCTTTTCGTAAGCTGGTGGCATTGATGACATATTCATGATAGTTATAAGATGAGACGTTGTCGCCACTTGCCTGACGTAAGTTCTCGAGTATCTTCTTACCTTGTACGATACCCCCTACAGAGAAAGGTGATAGCCAATCGAAGTTGACAATGCTCTTCTGTGTCTGCTGTGGGCGTGTGTCACGCTTCGGCCACTTGCGAATGTCACGATAAAGACCGACGGTTGTGATGTTACGACCTGGTACGAGATACATCTTGTCAGCCTCGGCAATGAGGTAAGAGAAGGGTAGGGCAGTTGTGTTCGGGTGGTGCATCAGCTTACCGAAACATACGGAGAATGTACCAATCGTTGCTGGCATGAGCAGATAACTACCACTTGCCGTCTTTGTACCACGTTGCAAGATGCCCCAGTGCATTGGCCCCATCTTATATGCATGGTTAGAGAAGTTGGTGCCAGAACCTGCATTATAGAAAGAGAACATACCACCGATAAGCAGTGAACTCTTATGGTGAGAAGCACAGAACGGACCGCAGAAGGCAGCGCAGGCCTCACCATTTGACATGAAGGAATTGGCGAAGAAGACACTCTGTGAGGCTGTAAAGCCATTGCTTATCTGACAAGCTTCACCTACGAAGCAGTCTTGCATCTTCACACTGTTCACTATGCTTGAACCATCTGATATGATAGAATTCTCGCAGATAACTCCTGTACCGATATAGACACTGGCATGTTCAGAACTGAGAATGGTACAATCGCTCAAACGACTTGCACCAGAAATCTCGCAATCGTTCTGAATAACAGTGTTGGTAATCTCCTTGGTGTTGACAATCTTCACGTTATTGCCAATCGTTCCACGTTCAGGGTTTGTACGTTCTATCTCCTCTTTAATCAGTCTTCGGATAGCATTCTTGAGGTCTTTGTCGTTGAAATGCTTCACCATGAAGGCTGCAAACTGACTGTTGAGGTCATGGAAGAAGATAACATTCCCATCACCGACCTCATTCAGAACCGAGATAAGATTACCTTCACCGTATGTTGCTCCCTCCGTTGTCTCCATGACGGAGATGTTGGAGATGAGGCAGTCGTTGCCAATCGTATAGTTATTGATGTAGTTCCCCACCTTCTCAATCAAGCAGTCATTGCCTACCGTTACGTTGCGAAGCGTCGCATCATTGATACCAGAGTGCTTGAAGAAGTCTTTTGTTATCTCGACTTCTTTCTGGAAACTACCGAGTCGTATGTCGCCATAGAACATGACACGATGGAAGAATTTCGGATGAAATCCATCTTCCGCAACCTCTACTCGATTCCAATCTTCTGCCCAACAGCTGTTGCTCTCGAGTATCTCAATCTCTTCAAAGGTAAGGGAACGATATTGCATAAGCCTTTTATTTTAATTGTTGTTATTAGCCTTATTAGCCTTATTGGGCTTATTAGCCCTATTAGCCCAATAATCTTTATTCCTCTTCGATATTGTAAAGGAAGTCGTTGTAAGGATACTTCTGCACGTGGAGTTCACGCACTTTCTTATAAAGTACCTCCCTGAACTCATCGATATTCTCTTTTTCTTTAGCCGAAATGAAGAGACAATTGTCGTGTTCTTTAGCCATCCATGTCTTTTTCAGGTCGTCCAAAGTGATATTCTCCTTTGTGGCTGGTGTGAGGTCATCCTCTTCCTTCTCTACCCAATGATAGTTGTCAATCTTGTTGAAGATAATCATTGAAGGTTTGTCGGCACACCCCAATTCTGACAAGGTCTGGTTGACAACTTGTATCTGTTCTTCAAAGTCAGGGTGAGAGATATCTACAACGTGCAAGAGAAGGTCGGCTTCGCGCACCTCATCGAGTGTTGACTTAAACGAGTCAACCAAGTCTGTTGGCAACTTACGGATAAATCCAACGGTGTCAGCCAGTAGGAAAGGAAGATTGTCAACAACGACCTTGCGTACGGTTGTGTCGAGTGTTGCGAAGAGTTTGTTCTCAGCAAATACCTCGCTCTTAGCCAAGAGGTTCATGGTGGTTGACTTACCCACGTTCGTGTAACCGACCAAGGCAACACGAATCATGCGACCACGGTTCTTACGCTGTGTCACCTTCTGTTTGTCAATCTCAGCAAGTCTTTGCTTCAAGAGTGTCATACGCTGTAAGATGATACGGCGGTCCATCTCCAACTGTGTCTCACCTGGACCACGCAGACCTACCGAACCTTTACCGCCACCAGAGCCAGAACCACCACCCTGACGCTCCAGGTGAGTCCACAGACGTTGCAGACGTGGGAGCATATAGCGGTACTGTGCCAACTCAACCTGCGTCTTGGCATTGGCAGTCTGAGCACGCATTGCAAAGATATCGAGGATGAGAGATGTGCGGTCTAATATCTTTACGCCGAGTTCTTGCTCGATATTGCGCATCTGCTTAGCCGACAATTCATCGTCGAAGATGACCATACCAATAGGTTCATCCTCGTCCTCCATCATCTTGATGTAATCTCTTATCTCTTCAAGTTTACCCTTGCCGACGTACGTCACTGCACTTGGCCCTGTCACCCTCTGCGTGAATCGCTTCACAGTGACAGCACCAGCTGTATCAGCGAGGAACTCTAATTCGTCAAGATATTCCTTCGTCTTCTCCTCGTCTTGCTCCTTAGTGATAAGACCAACAAGAACGGCTGTTTCAGCCTTGACGTCAGATATGATAAATTCTTTCATTCAGTAATTTCTATTATTGCTTGTTTTTGTGTTGAAAAGTGTACTTCCCTACCACTCGAGTAGTTAGACACTGCCACATGGCAAAGTTACTCATAAAATCTGAAAAAAGCTAATGATAAACTCCGTTTTTATGTCCTTTAGTAAAACTCTTTCGTGTGTTTTTCTTTTGAACTTTCTTCTTCTTGCAAATTATTTACATGAAAAAAATAATTATTTACGTGAAAAGAAATAATTATTTACGTGAACATAAATATTTTTCTTCATGAAAATAATTTGGAACTTGTCGTTTGTTTGATAGTTCTTAGACTGGTTTTTATTCTTGTAAGGTTATGGTTTTCAGTTGAATATAGAGTATATAGGTTTTCTATTTTGAGTCTCTTTAATTATTCTTGAAGGTACTCTTACTTTCAGAGCTTGATATTACGAGATTTCTCTTTTACGAAGATGACAGATTAGATCTCTATTTTCAAACCATCGTATGCAAAGAATACACCTTCTGGGAGTTGTCTTTGTGCTTCTTCGTGTAAACCAATCTTGTGGGTAAGATGAGTGAGGTAAGTGCGTTTAGCTCCAATCTTCCGACTGAAAGCTATGGCTTCTGATATGAGTTGGTGGGAGTGGTGTGTACGTTCCCATCGTAGTGCATTTACTACTAAGGTCTCAACGCCTTCGAGATAAGGAAGTTCCTCATCGTCAATGGTTTTCATGTCTGTGATGTAGGCGAGTTTGCCAAAGCGATAGCCAAGGATAGAAAGTTTTCCGTGCATCACGGAAATAGGCATCACCTCGATGTCGCCAATATGAAAGCGAGAGTGGGGTAGAATACTGTGAAGGTTCAACTTAGGAACTCCTGGGTAGAGATTTTCTGTGAAGCAATAAGGGAAATTGTGGCGTAATCCTTCGCAGGTGCTGGCGTTAGCATAGACATCTATATCGCCCAACATACAAAAGGGGCGTACATCGTCAATGCCTCCAACGTGGTCGTAATGGATATGCGTAATCAGTAAGCCGTCAATCTTACGGAAGGGTTGTGGTAACATTTGTTGACGAAAGTCTGGACCACAATCAATGACGATACGCATGTCATCTGTTTCCAATAAAGCAGCGGTGCGCAATCGATTATCACGAGGGTCCTTGCTCTTACATACCTCACAATTGCAACCGAGTACTGGTACACCATTGGATGTGCCAGTGCCAAGGAAGGTAAAGCCACCCCCGCCCCCTCCGAAGGGAGGGGAGTCCTTGATGGGTTGTTCGTTGCTTATATGTTCTTCTTGTTTCAACAGATATGTTCTTAAGAGTTGGTTTGATGCTTTATAAGTAT
The DNA here is from genome assembly GCF_018127785.1 of Prevotella scopos JCM 17725. NCBI lineage: Bacteria > Pseudomonadati > Bacteroidota > Bacteroidia > Bacteroidales > Prevotellaceae > Prevotella > Prevotella scopos. The sequence continues at coordinate 936,687 of NZ_CP072389.1, read as the reverse complement.
TTCTTAATTAAAGGCTTATTTATAACGAATGTCTATGGCTGGATGTTGCAGTTGTTATGATATATCTTAATATTAAACCATACCACAACCTAAAGAAGTAGCTACCGTTGTTTTAGCACTCCCCTCCTTTCGGAGGGGTTGGGGGAGGCTTTATGGAATGGTGTTCACCTCCGGATGTATCTCAATCCCAAACTTCTCCTTTACATCACGTTGAATGGCCTCATAAAGGCGGACGATGTCGGCGCCCGTTGCACCACCAAGATTCACTAATACCAACGCTTGTTTCTCATAAACACCTGCAGGGCCAAGAGCCTTACCCTTCCAACCACATTGTTCAATCATCCATCCAGCAGGAATCTTCTCATGATTCTCATCGATAGTATAATGAGGCATACGCTCATATTGCGCAGCCAATTCCTCATACTTAGCCTTAGGAACAATCGGATTCATAAAGAAACTACCAGCATTACCAATAACTTCTGGGTCGGGGAGTTTCGCATTACGGATGTCTATAATTGTCTGACGGAGTTCTGCTGCCGTAGGATTCTCTATGTCTTTCTCAGCCAGTGCAGCACGAATGTTACCATAGTCGAGCTTTGGGTCATAATTCTTGGAAAGACGATAGGTGACTGATGTAATGAGAAATTTGTTACGCCATTCATGCTTAAACTTACTCTGTCGGTAGCTGTATTCGCAATCGGCATTCTTGAAATGATGTACTTCGCCAGTGGCAATCTCTACTGCTTCCACCTCTTCTATTAAGTCTTTTGATTCAGCACCATAAGCACCAATGTTCTGAACAGCACTCGCTCCGCACTCACCAGGGATGATAGAAAGGTTCTCTGCACCATAGAGATTGTGAGCAACGCAATAATCTACAAAGTCATCCCATACGTAAGCAGAGCCACAGCGTACACGTTCATTGTCGAGTTGCTCTATAAAAGAGATACCCGAGTGTAGAACTGTTCCCTTGTAATTATCTGTGAGTAGAAGGTTACTACCTCCACCAAGAATCAGTAGCGGATAGTCTTCTGCATTCAAGGAGCGCACAAGTTCCTGTGCTTCCTCTACAGATGCGTATTCTATAAAACGACGGCACTTTGCATCAATGCCGAATGTGTTATGCTCTAAGAGACTATAGTCACTCTCTATTTTCATATTTTTGTTATTCCTTTTTAGCTTTGCCCTTTGTTTCTGTTTACAAGAAGGGATTATCCTTCCTGATATCTGATGACTCTTGCAGGATTGCCTACAGCCACCGCATTGGCAGGTATATCCTTTGTCACTACCGCACCCGCACCTATCACCGCATTACGGCCAATCGTCACACCAGGCAGGATAACCACTCCTCCGCCAATCCACACACCATCTTCTATCTTAACAGGTTTCGCATAAACGGTCCATCCACCACCGGCGACCATCCGTTCCTTGGCATTGACGGGATGCGTCGCAGTATAGATTTTAACGTCTGAAGCAATGAGGACATTATCACCGATGTCAATACGGCTATTATCTACAAAGGTGCAATTCATATTGATAATCACCCAGTTGCCTAAGTGGATATTGATCCCATACTCACAATGAAAGTCCACATCTATATGGATTCGCTCACCTACAGAGCCAAACAGCTGTTCGATAATCTTGCGCTTGCTTTCGCGGTCAGCATAGTCGCAATCGTTCAACCTGCGCACCAATCGTTTTGTACGTAGTGTCATCTCCTGCAACTCCGGGTCAATTGCATTGAACAACTCACCCTCTAAGGCTTTCTGGCGCTCACTCTTCATAGGCAACAGATATTAAACAGCTGGGTAATAAGATGAAAGAAAGACCCACAGCCAATCTCTCGGCAGGGGTCTGTTCATTAATAAGCTACAATCTTCTCTAAGCGCCAATCTTTACCATTCAAATTAAAGATTAGCTGTGTCTCAACACCATTTGCCAATCCTCGGAAGGTGATAATTCTGCGGTTAGACGCAGAATATTTCTGACCATATAGGATGTTGTAAATCATGTCATTTGGAATCTCTGGTAGGAATGATGACCATTCGTCGGCAGGAATTGTGGTGTTGATGATGTTTGTCTCTTCGCCATTAGGATCTGCCCCATGATAAGCCAATGGACTCTTTACAGCACCCTTACCGCCGTTCGCAAAGAATCGTGAAAGGAAGCTATAGAAAGAGGCGTTATAACTCTCTTTGAAAGGAATGGTGCGAATCTGGTTCAATTTCCAGCTACCATCCTGATGATCGAACCAATACTGCTCTATCGTACCTTTTCTTAAGTGTATCTTCTCAACGATAACGCTATCCAAGTCGGTTGACTTTGAGTACTCCATCTGCTTCTCATTGTCGAAGATAAGCGTATAATAACCCTGCTTACGGAAGAAATAATCCATCTTCCATTTCTTGCGGGATAACTCGGTAGTCTTGGTACCATTCACGATAGGTAATGGGAACTTAATACGATTCATCTGTAACTTCTTATTAGCTATGAAGTTGAAGAAGAAATCGTCAAACAATTGGTCGGCTGCCTTTGGCATTGGAGTAGCGGCAATCACTCCAGTGGCAGAGTCAACGCTGTCGATAGTGTCAGCTTCCTCTTCAGCTGTGGAGTCCGTTTTAGCACTGTCGGCACCCTCTACTTTCTTATTAGAGCAACCTGTGGTGACTGTAATCATCGCCACACACACACACACAATAAGTAAAAAAGCTTTTCTCATACTCTCTTTTTATTCATCTCAAATTTCCTGCAAATGTACGATATTTATTTCTAATAAGATAGGTTTTTTATAAATTTATATTAGGGTAATTTCTCCGTTACGATTATAAATTGTACCTTTGCAGGAAAATAATCAAGAACTATGTTATTAGACAAGATAGAAGAACTTCTCAAGGAAGTAAGCACACTCACAGCAAAGAGTGCCGATGACGTAGAACAACTCCGTCTGAGATACCTCAGTAAGAAGGGAGAAATCAATGCGTTGATGGGTGAGTTCCGTAATGTAGCAGCCGACCAGAAGAAGGTTGTCGGCATGAAGATTAATGAACTTAAGCAAAGTGCACAGAACAAGATTAACGAACTCAAGGACCAGCTTGAAACAAGTGAGGCACAGAGTGATGATATCGATTTGACTCGTACTGCTTATCCTATTAACCTCGGTACACGTCATCCTTTGACGCTTGTGAAGAACGAGATTATTGATATCTTTGCTCGTATGGGTTTCACACTCTATCAGGGTCCAGAGATTGATGATGACCAGCACGTCTTTACAATGTTGAACTTCGCTGCTGATCATCCTGCACGTGATATGCAAGATACCTTCTTCATTGAGCGTAGCAATACGATGGACGTTACAAAGAATGTTATTCTTCGTAGCCATACTTCTAATGACGAGGCACATTATATGTCTACACACGAACCTCCAATTCGTGTTCTTTGCCCAGGTCGTGTGTATCGTAATGAGGCAATCTCAGCTCGTGCACACTGCTTCTTCCATCAGGTAGAGGGACTTTACGTTGATAAGAACGTTAGCTTTACCGACCTAAAGCAGGTGCTTCTCACCTTTGCGCGTGAGATGTTCGGGGCTGATACTAAGATTCGTCTTCGTCCAAGTTACTTCCCATTCACGGAGCCAAGTGCAGAGATGGATATCAGTTGTAACATCTGTGGCGGTGAGGGCTGTGGCTTCTGTAAGCATACTGGCTGGGTTGAGATTCTCGGTTGTGGTATGGTTGACCCACACGACCTTGAGGCTTGTGGTATTGATCCTAATGTTTATACAGGTTATGCCTTCGGTATGGGTGTAGAGCGTATTGCTAACCTCAAGTATCGCGTCAGCGACCTCCGCCTCTTCTCTGAGAATGATACCCGCTTCCTCCGCGAGTTTGAAGGTGCGTAGTGTTGGGTGTTGGGTGTTAACTGTTAGGTGTTGATGGTCACTTCGGTGGTAAGTGATGGGTGTTGATGAATAACCCTTTCTATAGCTGACATCTTCGAGTTATACGCTGTAAGGAGTAAAAACTTTATAGATTTTTGATAATAAGTAATGGGTGTTGATGAAGTTTTATGCTATTCATCAACACCCATTCTCGTTCTTATATCTTCTGCTTAATGAGTGGTTTCAGATATCGTATAAGTCCTAATTAGGTAGAAGTTCTCCACAAACTTAGAGTCGTCAAACTTCTTTCTAACGGTATATAGCAATCGTGTTGCTAACGTTCTTTCATGTGTCCAGCGTCTAATAAGATGCGTGCGGGACCTTAGCACTACGTAAGCGGAGCCTTAGCACAACAAGCTCGGGGCTTCTGCACGTTTGTTGAAGAGGGGTACGAACCTTATTCTTGATATCCTTTGTATGGAAAGGTAATGGTAACTTTATATAAATATAGTGGTGACTAACCTTTGTGAAAACACCTTTCATAGTTATCACCAGTATTTCTCACGTAACATATCATCACCATCCACCACCCATCACCCTACAATATCTCACGTGCTATCCACGCACAAGCCTCTGCATCAGCAAGGGCATGATGATGGTCGGTTAGCTTATAACCACAAGCCAAAGAAACCGTTTGCAACTGATGGTTTGGAAGATGAGGAAGCATCTGACGTGCTGCTTTCAGCGTATCAAAGAACTCATAGTCGGGATAATCCATTTGATAGGTATAGAAAGAAGCCTTCAAACAACCTTTGTCAAATGGTGCGTTATGTGCTACCAATGGCAGACCTTCTATCATTGGTTCTATCTGCTTCCACACCTCGCTGAATACGGGTGCACCATCAGTATCTGCACAGGTAAGTCCATGCACCTCCGTACATCGCCAATGATAGTAATTCGGTTCGGGCTGTATAAGCGAATAGAAGCTGTCAACAATCTCTCCTCCCCTTACTACTACCACACCCACCGAGCATACACTACACCGCTCAAAGTTTGCTGTTTCAAAGTCAATCGCTGCAAAGTCCTGCATAGTTCTTTATAAATTTGTTAGTTGTTTTCTATATTTTAATTCTATAGATGACGCTCTATGTTTGTTTAGACAAAGTCTCTTTGTTCATTCTTGACAACCATAATAGTCATAATACATATCCCATAAGGTATCGGAAAAGCCCCAACCACATTGTGTTGACTTAAGCATACTTTCAATTCTCGGTCTGAAATGTTCCTCAAGGTTATGGTCGGAAATATGCTTCAGAGCTTTCTCAAAATTCGTTTCTAATGTAGTATAATACTGTTTCCACATATCACCGAAGGTCATTGTGTATTCACATCCCAACTCTATATAGTAAAGCATCAAATCTCCAAGACTGATGGCATCAGCCTTCAACTTCTTGAAATCTGAGATTGCCTTCCGACATGTTGCAAATGAGGGCTTATCATAAAAGCCCCGAGCGGGGAAAAATTCGTTACGGATAATCTTCTTGTATCTTTCCAACGCTGCACTATAATCAGGTGTAAGATACATTTCCAGATACATCTTCGCTTCTGCGCTTGCATCATACAGACTTAACACAAGGTTTATTACGTCTTCCTTTGGTAGTACTGCAAGATGTTTCTTCAGTTTTAATTTGGTCATATCAGAGTCCTCTCCACATTAGTGTTTGTTAGTAATATAAAGTTGTTATGCACAAAGTTACAACTTTATTTTTTATTCTTTTAACTTGATAACGAGTTATTTCCAATCTTTTTCTTACTTTTGCAGAAGGAGCATCTACTGCTATAAAAATACTTTCTATGGAAGAAAAAAGTTACACATCAAGTTTAGATAAATATCAGATTCCTGTTGTTGAAGCCAGTCAGGGACATCATCTTGTGCTCGCATCGCCAGGATGTGGTAAGACACATATCCTCGCAGAGAGGATAAGATACGCACGAGAAAGGGGTGTGAAGTATGAGGATATGCTTTGTCTTACGTTCACCAACCGTGCTGCAAGGGAGATGACCAACCGTATTCAAAAGGTAGTGGGAGGTGATTTCTCGGAACTGATGGTAGGTAACGTGCATCGTTTTTGCTCTAAGTTCCTTTTTGAGCAGGGTAGGATTCCAGCTGATTCTGCTATTATTGACGACGAAGAGGCGGTGAGTATTATCGCTGATTATCGTAATGAAGATGAAGAGGGAGTGACAAGAGACTTCAACCGATACAAAGGTTATCAGACGATTATCTTCTTTCAGCATTTCATCTATCAGATGGAACACCGCCATTCATGGAAGTATTACCTTCATCCAGAGAGTTTTACAGATGACGATAGAGAAGCTGTAAAGCATATCTGTGCCTCACAAAAGATTGAATATGACGAACAGGCGGTAGTGAATATCTATCATCATGCACAGGAATATATGGACGAAGCGAATGCACCCAGGCTTGATGCAAAGACGGCGGATAGGATTCGTGTACTGCTCTGGAAGATGTATTACGCTAATTGTTATGCCCGATACAAGGAGGAGAATCACCTCTTTGACTTTGAAGACTTGCTCCTCTATACATACGATATCTATCATTCTGACCCCACTTGCAAGCGTTATCCATGGATACAGGTCGATGAAGTGCAGGATCTTAACAGTATGCAGCTTGCTATCATCGACTTACTGACAGCAGAAGACAACCCGATGGTGATGTACTTAGGCGATGAACAGCAGGCTATCTTCTCTTTTATGGGGGCGAAAGTGGAGACACTGACCCTCTTGAAGATGCGCTGTAAGGGTAATATACATCATCTGCAGCGTAACCACCGTTCACCAAAATATCTACTTGACGTCTTTAATGACTATGCAGAAAAGCAACTGAAGATAGACCGCGAACTACTCCCTCTTTCCGATAATGACACTAAGGCTACGTCGGGAGACTTGAGAATCATACATAGTAGTACGATTGAAGCTGAACATAAGGATATTGCCACTGAGGCTCTCCGCCTTTATGAGCAAAATAAGGAAGAGCGTACAGCCGTTATCGTTAGTGCTAATTCGGATGCTGACCGTATCAGTGAAGCTATGACGGAAGCAGGGCTGACCCACTTTAAGGTGTCTGGTCGCGACCTCTTCGATACACCAGATGTCAAGCTATTGTTGGCACATTTGAGTGTACTCTCCAATGAACATAATTCTATAGCGTGGACACGTATCATGAAAGGGGTGCGTGCCTTCCCTTCTCATGCCCTTGCTCGCCGATTTAATTGGAAGCTAAAGCAGTTGGCACTATCGCCATCCGACTTCCTTCTTTACCCCGAAAGCTGTTATACAGCTGAGTTTCTTCGTGCCTACAACGAGGAAGAAATCGTTGTTTTCGATACCGAAACAACTGGCTTAGACGTGTTCAATGACGACATTATAGAGATTGCTGCCATCCGAATCAAGGGTGAGGAAGTGGTTGGCGAACCGCTCGACCTCTACATAGAGACCGATAAACCGATTCTACCAATGCTCGGAGATAAGGAGAATCCGATGTATGCTATCTATCATGAGAAGATGTCTTTTGGCGAATTACTCTCTCCCTCTGATGCCTTACGACGTTTCCTTGCTTACGTTGGGACCAGTCCTATTCTCGGTCATAATGCTAACTATGATTACAACATATTGGACAACAATCTGCAACGCTACTGCAATGACACGATGCAGGCACACGAGAATCGTTGCTTTGATTCGCTCAAACTGATAAGACTTTTGGCTCCGAGCCTTCATTCTTATAAGTTGGAAAGCCTGCTTGAAACCTTCCAACTGACAGGTGTTAATAGTCATCAGGCAATTGATGATGTGAGGGCTACGGTCAGTCTTGCACACCTCTGTGCTGAGAAAGCACGTGAGAAGCAAGCACAACAAGAGGCTTTCATCCACCATCCGAAGGTGAAACCCTTTGCTAATGTGCTCCGTAGCAATTATGGCGAATGCTATCGAGAGGCTGTCAACCGACTTTATCAGCTATCAACCAACCATGAACCAGCCCTTGTAAACGAACTCTCTACTGCTTATAATGCCTTTCGTTCAGATGGCTTAATCAATGACATCCCCCGATTAGACTATATCCTCCGTTACCTCCGCATAGATATGCTGATAGACGAAACGGTTGCTAATGCCCTTGCACCACAGCTCTCGCAGTACGTAATGGATATTAATACGCTGAAAGAAGCCGACTTCTGCAATAGTAAGAGTATTCTTGAGCGTATCTATGTGACGACTGTTCATAAGGCAAAGGGACTGGAGTTTGATAATGTTATCATCTTTGATGCAGCCGATGGACGCTACCCGAACGCCTATAACAAGACGAAACAGCAGGACGAGGAAGACGCTCGTAAGTTCTATGTTGCCATGTCGCGTGCTAAGCGTAGGCTGTTCATCGCCTATGCCCTGCAGATGGTCGACCGCCATGGAAGGGTTTTCAATCGTGAATTGACACCCCTAATGGATAGTATTCAAAAGTATTTTAATTAGGATTCAGCTATATCAAATAACTGATATAAAATAAGAAAGTAACAGATGAAACGATATGTTTTGTCTATCATTTGTTTTAAAAAAGAAATAATTTGTATCTTTGTAGCGTTAGAATGAAATGTTAGATAGGTAAATAAAAGATATAAACTAAATCCTTCTTGTATTCATAAACAAATAAAATCAGAATAATATGACAAAAGAAAAGTTCTTCACCTCTATGGGTTGGATTGGTATGGTAACATCAGTGTTAATGTATGTTTTCTATTTTCCACAGATAGAAAACAACTTAGCAGGGCAGAAGGGAACCTTCATTCAGCCATTTATGGCAGGTGTTAACTGTACCTTGTGGGTTGCTTACGGATTGTTCAAAGAGAAGCGTGACTGGCCATTGGCGATTGCTAACACACCGGGTATCATCTTTGGTTTTGTAGCTGCTTTCACTGCATTGTAAGTTCAAAACAATATAAAATGTGCGTCCTCTTCATTCTTTCGGATGAAGAGGATTTTTGTTTTATGGCTGAAAATCAGTAGAATTACATTGTCGTATGCAAAACTTTTATTATCTTTGGCGTAGCTAACAGCACCTATTTTCGAACACTACAAACGAACAACAACGATGCATATGAAACGATATCAAACAGTTCTAACACTGCTCTTTCTCTCCTTTCTGCTGACTGCCTGCAAGACAAAGACGGCTGATGGGCAGAAGGATTCGGGAGTCGCAGTAGGTCATTTTCCTGACCAGAGGGAATATCTAAAGGAGTTCAAGGACGACATTGTCATCATGGAATGCGAAGATTACGACTTCAATACGGCTCCAATAGGTATCGGAAATAAGTTCTTTACGCTGTTACATGGATGGGTATATACCGATGGTGTCCTCTCTCATACCATAACAGGTGAGGGACTGACAGAGGGTATCTTGGTGCAAGACTTCCCCAATAATGAGGATTTGAAAGAATATGGTGGCTATTATGTTTCAGATAAACCTTATATCAAGATGAAGCTTTATCGCACGAAGGATGCCGTTTGGTTTATGAATAAGCGGTACCCCATTGCACGAGAAAATGGTGATAGTATCTTCTCACCTTTAATAAAAAGTGAGAACGGAAGGAGTCAATCTGTATGGATTTTTGTAGGGGATATTCCGTTGAAAAACAATTAATCGAAGCGTATGAAGACTATACTACTTATCTTTTCTTGTCTCCTTCTATTCTGTTGCACAACAAAGACGCGAAAAGTAACAACCGTTCATTCTCCATATGATACTGTGTATGTCTACCCAAAGGATGAGACGGGACAAAAGATATACAATGTTATTTCCGAGAAAGCGGTAATGGATAATGGAGACCCGTTATTTGGCAAGATAAGAACAGAGGTTCCAAAGCAACTGAATGATAAAGAGTTTGAACTCGCTAAGAGTGTCGTAAGGAAGTATATTCATGGGCATCAAGATGAGTTTCTTCCCTTTGACTGCTATTTTCAGCAATACTTAGGTTATAAGAAAGAGGGTGTTTTAATGGCGGATGTTGCTTTATTTTCAGATTATAGAGTCATCTATCAAAAGGGCGTTGCAGGGATTACTCGTGAAGACTATAGGGTGAATTTCAGGTTTCTGAAAGACCTTGGGAAGGAGCGTAAGAGGCTTACAATAAACTTGGATAAAGGAATTATTGTAAATGAATAGGACGATTTTAGAGACGCCACTTATCTTTTTTTTGCTGCACAAAGCTTGCTGCTTTTCTTTCATTCCACAGCAATCCTTTGATAGTCAGTATGCTATAGGGTAACCATTGTCCTGAATTACCTTACTTCTATAAACGAGAAAACCGCAAGACATGATGTCCTGCGGCCAATTTCTCTCTTTTTCTGTTCGTGCTCTGATTACTTTTTAACAGAGTCTGGAGTAGCTGTCTGAGCAGCAGCTGAATCAGCGTTAGCGCTATCAACAACAGCAGAGTCAGCAGTTGAATCAACAGCAGAGTCAGCTGTAGAGTCAGCGTTAGCAGCTGGCTTAGAGTTGTTACCACAAGATGCGAAAGAGATAGCTGCGATAGCTACGAACATTAAAACTAATTTCTTCATTTTCTTTGCTTTTTAAATCTGTAAAACAATCATTTGTTTGTTAAAACGATGCAAAGGTAAGTATTTTTTTTATTCGGCAATAATATTTTTAGAACTTTTTTTGAGCCTTTTTTGTAACAAAATCGTAACGCATTGATAACCAGTGATATGTAAACGTTAAATAAATGTTAAACAAATTTGTGTGTGCCTACACAATCTTAAATCACTTACTTTTTTAAGTTTCTTAAGTCTTGTTTTATAACTTAGTTTCGTTCTTTTCTTTGCTATACTCACACTTTTATAGTGTGTAAACGAGACTAATTCTTTGGTATTGTGTTCATTTTACTGTAACTTTGCAAGTTATATGATAGATACAGCAGCATTTCAAGGCAAGACAGCCAAGTTTTATACGTTGGGTTGTAAGCTCAATTTCTCAGAGACAAGTACCTTCGCGCGTACATTATATAATATGGGCGTACGTGAGGCGAAGAAATCTGAGCAAGCAGACATTTGTCTGATCAATACCTGTTCAGTTACAGAAGTTGCTGACCATAAGTGTCGTCAGATTATCCGTCGTATGGTACGCAACAACCCTGGTGCTTTTGTTATTGTCACCGGTTGTTATGCACAGCTTGAGAGTGCAACAGTGGCTAAGATTGAAGGTGTCGATCTGGTATTAGGTAGTAATGAGAAAGCCGACCTTGTCCAATATCTTAGTGATGCATGGAATAAGGTTGATACAACAAAGGAAAAAGAGTCAGAGGGCGAATACCACTCTGTACGTACAAAGGATATTAAGAGTTTTCAGGCAAGTTGTTCGCGTGGTAACCGTACACGCTACTTCTTAAAGGTACAAGATGGTTGCAATTACTTCTGTACTTATTGTACCATACCTTACGCACGTGGTTTCTCACGTAACCCAACGATTGAGTCGCTTGTTGCACAGGCGGAAGAGGTAGCTGGTGAGGGCGGAAAGGAAATAGTACTTACGGGAGTTAACATTGGTGACTTTGGTAAGACAACGGGTGAAAGCTTCTTAGACCTCGTTAAGGCATTAGATAAGGTAGAGGGAATACAGCGTTTCCGTATTAGTTCGCTGGAACCCGACTTGATCGATGATGAGTTGATAACTTATTGTGCAGAGTCACGAGCATTTATGCCACATTTCCATATCCCACTTCAGAGTGGGTCTGACGAGGTGTTGGAACTGATGCATCGTCGTTACGATACGGCACTCTTTGCACATAAGATAAAATTGATTAAGGAGAAGATGCCTGATGCCTTTATCGGAGTTGATGTGATGGTAGGTTCTCGTGGTGAACGACCAGAGTATTTTGAGGATTGTTATAACTTCCTTGATTCCCTGCCAGTCACACAGCTCCATGTTTTCCCTTACTCAGAACGACCAGGGACAGCGGCCTTGTCAATCCCTTACGTGGTAGATGAGCGTGAGAAGAAACATCGTGCGCATAAGCTCTTGAAGCTATCGGATGAGAAGACACGTGCTTTTTATGCAGCGCATATTGGTCAGGAGGCAAACGTACTCTTTGAGAAGGCGGCACGTGGTAAGGCGATGCATGGCTTTACGGATAATTATATTCGAGTGGAACTATCGCCTAATCAAGCGAAGGAAGAATACGATAACCAAATACTCCGAGTGCGTTTGGGAGAATTTAATTTCGACCAAAGTTCATTAAAAGCAGAACTCTTATGAAGGTAGCAGTTGTTATTTTGAATTGGAATGGGCGACGCATGATGGAGCAATATCTTCCTTCTGTGCTGACCTTCTCGCGTGAAGAGGCAGATATTATCATAGCCGATAATGCTTCAACAGATGACTCTGTCGCATGGTTGAAAGCTTCTTATCCAAATATCCGTGTGATAGAACTGACAGAGAACTATGGCTTCGCAGAAGGTTATAATCGTGCTCTCAAGCAGGTGGATAGCGAATATTATGTATTGCTGAATAGCGATGTTGAGGTGACGCACCACTGGCTTACGCCTCTCATTGAGGAGATGGATGCCCACGAAGAGATAGCTGCCTGTCAGCCAAAGTTACTCTCAGTAGCCAATCTTGATGCCTTCGAGTATGCTGGTGCATCAGGAGGTTTCATTGACCGTTATGGTTATCCCTTCTGTCGTGGGCGCATCTTTGACACGATAGAAGAGGACAATGGACAGTATGATGATGCAGAGGAGGTTCTTTGGGCAACGGGGGCTTGCCTGATGATACGAGCTACGGATTATTGGGCTGCAGGTGGATTGGATGGGCGGTTCTTTGCGCATAATGAAGAAATTGACCTCTGTTGGCGACTGCATCAGATGGGTAAACGCATCTTCTGTTTCCCCGAAAGTTATGTCTATCATGTTGGAGGGGGCACATTACCGAAGTCAAACCCACGCAAAACCTTCCTGAACTTCCGTAATAACCTGACGATGTTATGGAAGAACTTACCTGAAGAAGATCTCAAGCACGTGATGCGTGTAAGGTGGTTCTTAGACTACTTAGCTGCATTCCAAACGCTGATATTGAATCGAAATTGGGGCGAGTTCAAGGCAATATTTGCGGCACGGCATGCGTTTAAGAAGTGGCGACACGAGTTTGAGCGCTTACCTAATCGTCCTGATGAGAGGATTGAAAGGCGAGAAAAACTTCCGTTCTGTACATGCGATGGTCGTAAGCGGTATGCTCTCTTATGGCAGTATTATGTGAAAGGACGTAAGGTTTTTAGTGATCTGCCTGAATGAAAATTCAACATAATTGCAGTTTGTTTTAATATTTTTAGCAGATTGCTTGTGTTTTAAAATATATTTTAGTAAATTTGCACTCAATACTCAAATATTGTAAAAAAGTAACCTGTGAAATATCTCTATTGTATATTGTTAGTTGTTCTGTTCACCTGTGTTGGTTGTCAGTTCAGACTTTCATCTGATGACATGAAAGAAAATTCTATGTTATTAGAGATAGATCGCTATGACCGCTTAGAATATCGTTATCTGACGACGGGTGATTTCTCTGCACTCCAGCAGATGAACACGGAGTATCCTATTGAAACGCGTACACTAATAGAAAATGTCGTGAAGATAGGTGAGATTACCGACCCAGACATCAATACAAAGTTCTTGAAGTTTTATCAAGATACAACCTTGCAGTCTGTTATTGCTGCCGTAGAGTCTGAGTATGTCAATACGGAGGATTTGGATCATCAGTTTAGCACAGCATTCGCACGACTGAAACAGTCGTTACCTGATATTGCCCTCCCAAGAGTCTATACTCAGATTTCGGCTTTGGATCAGAGTATCGTGGTAGGTAATGGTACAATTGGTATCTCACTTGACAAGTACCTTGGTCCTAACTTCCCATTGTATGCGCAGTTCTATACGCCAACACAGCGTAAGCAAATGTCACGTGAGTATATCCTTCCAGATTGCTTGACGTTTTATTTGGTGAGTGTCTATCCTTTACAGCAATTTGAATCGCGACCGCAGTTGGAGCGCGATTTGCAGATTGGCAAGATACAATGGATTGTCAATCAGGTTATGACAAAGCGCATTTATCATAGTCGATATGAGGAAGCTGTGGAGAATTATATGAAGAAGAATCCTAAGACCTCGTATGAGGAACTGCTTCGTATGGCAGACTTTTCTAAGTTTAAGGTTCTTGAGAATTAGTTTTTATAGCTTCAGATATTATAAGCACCATACACTCCCCTCTTGAAATCAGCGGGTATTTTCCGCAAGAATGGTTTTCAAGAGGGGTTTATTGTGTTTGTTAGGTTGTAGTGCCTAGTTCGGTGTTGAGTGTTAGGGGATAATGGTTACTTGTGGTGGGTGATAGGCGTCCAGTGATAATTTGAATCCTCCGCTCTTATTATATATTATCTCCCTTTGTATGTAGCAACCAGATATTTTGTACTAAAACTATATTGTAATGTGATAGGTCATCTATGGCAATGGTGCGGGGCATGAACACCAATGGTGCGGAGCGTTTGCACCAATGGTGCGGAGCGTCCGCACAACATGTGCGGGACATGAGCACGATGATTACTTATCAAAGCTTAGAAGTGTACATGGTCTTGACTTCGTTCAATTATGAGAAGAACAAATTCTATGACGTGAAATCCAACTTAAATGTTCGTTCTTATAGCGGCGACAGATATTTTATGTGGGATGCCAAGAAACAATATTGGACTGGTTGGGAATGGAAAAATAATCTCCCTGATGGTCAGCCTACAACATCAACCCAGGCAAATAGTCCAAATTATGCTAAATCCGCATCAGATAATCGCTGGTATAATGTAATCATAGGTAATTATGCTGTTAACAAAGCGAGTGTTACTTGCAAGGATATGCCCAATGTTAACGAGATGGTGTGGTACGCAGAAAAGGGCGATCCTCATTCAGATACACAGGAACTTTGGACAGTAATGGGCCATTTGTACAAGGGTGGTATGTGGATAAAGAAAAAAGCAAATATCTCGGGTTTTAATGCGAACAAGACACCGGATAATAAGGATTTGCGTAAGATACAGGAGAGCACGGATAGAGTTTATTCTAGTATCTTATCTACGCCTCTTTCTGCAGCAGAAGCCTCTCAGTATTTTTACTTACCTGCTATGGGTAACTATCTTGAGGGTCGATTGAATGGTATAGGTTATGTTGGGTCTTATTGGTCATCAAGTATTTATCCAGATACTGGAGAGCATAAGTTCTTTTCTTATATGTTCTGGTTTACCCCTAGTAGAATTAAAATAGTAGGAACAAGCCGTGGTTATGGCTTTTGGACACGTCCTTTCGAATAATAATACGTTTCTCCCCCTCTCCATTCGGTGCGGGGGAGATTTTTTTCTAGTTGTGCATGTTTGAAAGGTGGTTCGATGTAGCTGTTGACAATTAACTGCCCTATTTCACTAACAGAGAGCCCAAGAACGTCATAAAGAGCAGTAACCAATCTCTCTATCCACTTCAGTACACGATGCCATAGTGTAAGTGCCATGACGTCTTCTTCCATGTCGGCAAACAATTCACTCATGGTCTCATACGCTGAGTAGATGACCAAGACCCAATTTTGAGAAAAGTGAGAGAATATCGCTACTCATCTTTTTTTAAGCTCAAAAGCTTGGATATCTCGTTTAAATTATCTAAATTAGCATCCATAATCGTTACTCTTAAATTCTTTGATAATCAATGATGTATAGCACTACAAGGTTACCAATGATTATGGAGGAACTTTATTTGAGTCAACTTTTTGAGGGTGGGAGACTTAAGTTAAATAATAATTTATGGCAAAAGGGAAGAGTACTTGTAAGCTACTAAAGGATATTCGGCAGCAGATAGCGGATGCGAATGGTATCAGCTATCAGCCTAAAGAGTGTCATTACAAGGGGGATTGTGCAGGTACTTGTCCTGCTTGTGAGGAAGAAATACGCTATCTTGAACGTGAGTTAAAAGCACGTAAGGGTAATGGCTTCGGTATGAAGGTGGCTGGTATTGCTGCAGGTATCTGTGCTACGGTAATGCCGATGACTGCTGCTGCGCAAGGTGTTAAGCCCGATAGTACTTCTAATCTTCCTGTGCGTACAGCTAAGAAAGGCGATATAAAGGTAGTAGACCTTTCTGAAGGTTGTGCATCACCTGTAGTTGTACGTGGAATGGTAATAGGCGGTGATGATAAAGAACCTTTGATAGGTGCTTCTATTGTAATAGACGGAACAAAGAAGGGTGATGTAACAAATATTGATGGACAGTTTGCCTTGAAAGTACCATCAGACACTTCGTTGGTTATTTCATATATCGGGTACAAGACAAAGAAGGTTCATGTAAGTTCTCTTTTGCATTCTGATGATAATGTTATTGTGCTGGAAGCCTATGCCATAGTAGGAGAAGTTGTAATCGTTACGCCAAACTACGATGATGTGTATGGTCATAGGACTTATAAACCGAAATCGCATAAGGAGAAGAATAAAAAGAAGTGTAAGTAAGGATAAGGATTATGATAAAAGGAAAGAGTACTTGTAAGTTGCTGAAGGATATTCGGCAGCAGATAGCGGATGCGAATGGTATCAGCTATCAGCCTAAGGAGTGTCAACACAAGGGGGATTGTGCGGGTACTTGTCCTGCTTGTGAGGAGGAGATACGTTATCTTGAACGTGAGTTAAGAGCACGTAAGGGTAATGGCTTCGGTATGAAGGTGGCTGGTATTGCTGCTGGTATCTGTGCTACGGTAATGCCGATGACTGTTGCTGCGCAAGGTGTTAAGCCTGATAGTACGGCTAACCCTCCTGTACATACAGCTAAGAAAGGCGATGTAAAGGTAGTAGACCTTTCTGATGGTTGTGCATCACCTGTGGTTGTACGTGGAATGGTCATTGGTAGTGATGATAAAGAACCTGTAATAGGTGCTTCTGTTTTTATAGACGGAACAAACAAAGGTGATGTAACAAATATTGATGGACAGTTTGCCTTGCAAGTACCACCAGACACTTCTTTGGTTATTTCATATATCGGATACAAGACAAAGAAGGTTCATGTAAGCTCTCTTTTGCATTCTGATAATAATGTTATTGTGCTTGAAGAAGATAGAGATGTAATGTTAGATGGCATTGTAACAATAGCTACACGACCTACCTGTAAAGGTGAAAATAAAGGTAATAAAGATGACGTGAGTGGTCGTAGAGCTGATAAGCCGAAGTCGCATAAGGAGAAGAATAAAAAGAAGTGTAAGTAAGGATAAGGATTATGGCAAAAGGAAAGAGTACTTGTAAGTTGCTGAAGGATATTCGGCAGCAGATAGCGGATGCGAATGGTATCAGTTATCAGCCTAAGGAGTGTCATCACAGGGGGGATTGTGCAGGTACTTGCCCTGCTTGTGAGGAAGAAATACGTTATCTTGAACGTGAGTTAAGAACACGTAAGGGTAATGGCTTCGGAATGAAGGTAGCTGGTATTGCTGCTGGTATCTGCGCTACGGTAATTCCGATGACGGCTGCTGCGCAAGGTGTTAAGCCCGATAGTACTTCTAATCTTCCTGTGCGTACAGCTAAGAAAGGCGATGTAAAGGTAGTAGACCTTTCTGATGGTTGTGCATCACCTGTGGTTATACGTGGAATGGTCATAGACAGTGAAGATAAAGAACCTTTGATAGGTGCTTCTATCTTAATAGACGGAACAACCAAGGAAACGGTTACAAATGTAGATGGACAGTTTGCTCTGAAAGTACCGTCAGACACGTCGTTGGTTGTATCATCTATAGGATACAATAATAAGAAGGTTAGTGTAAGTTCTCTTTTACGTTCTGACAATAATGTTATTATGCTTAAAAAGCTGGTGTTGAAAGGTCTTTTTGCAGTAGTAACCGTTTCGCCAAACTACGATGATGTGTATGGGCATAGGACTTATAAACCGAAGTCGCATAAGGAGAAGAATAAAAAGAAGTGTAAGTAAAGATTAGTATTATGGTAAAAGGGAAGAGTACTTGTAAGTTGCTGAAGGATATTCGGCAGCAGATAGCGGATGCCAATGGTATCAGTTATCAGCCTAAAGAGTGTCATCACAAGGGGGATTGTGCAGGTACCTGCCCTGCTTGTGAAGAGGAGATACGTTATCTTGAACGTGAGTTAAAGGCACGTAAGGGTAATGGCTTCGGTATGAAGGTAGCTGGTATTGCTGCTGGTATCTGCGCTACGGTAATGCCGATGACTGCTACTGCGCAAACTGTTAAGTCTGATAGTACGGCTCATCGTCCTATACATACAGCTAAGAAAGGCGATGTAAAGGTAGTAGACCTTTCTGATGGTTGTGCATCACCTGTGGTTGTACGTGGAATGGTCATAGACGAAGAAAATAAAGAACCAGTGATAGGGGCAGCTGTTTTTATAGACGGAACAAACAAGGGCGTTGCAACAAATATTGATGGACTTTTTGCATTGAAGTTACCATCAGACACTTCGTTGGTTATTTCATATATAGGTTGTAAGGATAAGAAGGTTCGTGTAAGTTCTCTTTTGCATTCTGATGATAATGTTATTGTACTGGAAGTTTCTGAATTATCGAGTTTATCGTGCATAGCAGGAGGGCTTGTAACCGTTGTGAACTACGATGACGTGTATGGTCATAGGACTTATAAGCCGAAGACGCATAAGGAAAAGAATAAAAAGAAGTGTAAGTAAGGATTAGTATTATGACGAAAGGAAAGAGTACTTGTAAGCTATTAAAGGATATTCGACAGCAGATAGCAGATGCGAATGGTATCAGCTATCAGCCTAAGGAGTGTCATTACGAAGGGGATTGTGCAGGCACTTGCCCTGCTTGTGAAGCGGAGATACGCTATTTAGAGACGCAATTAAGAGAACGGAAACGCAAGGGATGGGGCATGAAAGTGGCTGGTTTGGCTGCTGGTCTTTGTGTTGCTACGGTTCCGCTTACATCATGTCAGAACACTCCCAAAGCTTGCAACGTTGAGAATAAAGCTCAGGATTCTACTGATATGCCAGTTATGGGTGATACAGTAGTGATACCAAAAGCACTCACTGCAGATTTGAAGAATGCTATTGTTATTATTGGACGAGTGCTCGACTCTTCTACTGGTAAGGCTGCTCCGGAAGTTAATGTTATGCTATTAGGAGGTAAGAAGAGGCTGTCTTTGGGCGAAGATGGAAGATTTGTATTGCAGGTTAATCGTAATGATACCCTCGTGTTTTCATCTTATGGATTTGAGGATAAGGTGATAGTAGTGAAGTCTATTCGTAATCCTGATGAGATGGTTGTCCGTTTAGAACCTTCTCTTGATGTAGTAGGGGAGATAGATAGGGAGTATTTAGAGAAAGAATTAGCCGACAGCACTGCACCTCAATCACATAAAGAGAAATGCAATCAGAAATAACTGCACCATTTATTGCCATTAATCGGCACAGACTCACCACGGATGGCGAAGGCGTAACAACATTGGTAGGCTTTCATGGTTGTCCGCTTCATTGCGAGTACTGCTTAAATGCTCAGTGCTTGCAGGCTGATGGTGTATGGTGCAGGCTGACCCCTGGTGAGTTGTATAGTGAGGTAGAGATAGACGACCTTTACTTTGTGGCAACGGGTGGCGGTATCTGCTTTGGCGGTGGTGAGCCCCTTTTACGTTCAGACTTCATCAAGGCCTTTGCCGAGATAATGAACCCCGAATGGAAGTTGACAATAGAGACATCGCTCAACGTTCCACTTGAGCATGTCAAAGCTATTGCCTCGTTGGTGCAGATGTGGTATGTAGATATTAAGGATATGAACCCTGATATCTATAAGGCTTATGGATGTAAAGAGAACAGACTGGTAGTCAGTAATCTTCAATGGTTAGCAGCGAACGGATATGCTGATAAGGTCATTATTCGCTTACCTTTGATACCTGAATATAATATAGATGAAGACCGCCAGCGGAGCCAACATCAGTTGGAAGAGATGGGCTTTACAAACTTTGATAAGTTTAATTATATTGTGCGGTAGTAGATTAATCCTATACAATATACATAGCTCATCTTTCGTTATTTCCTTGAAAAGCATTATCTTTGCAATTAACAAACGAAAGATTATGAAGAAGTTATTTATCATTTTATCAATCATATTTTTGTTGTTACCTATAACGATGACAGCACAGAGTTTTGACGCCTTATGGCAACAAGTAAATCAAGCTGAGCAAAAGGACTTGCCAAAGACACAAATCAGTTTATTAAAGAAGATTGAACAGAAGGGGCAGAAAGAGAAAGCCTATGGGCAAATCTTGGCTGCCAGTCTGTTAGCATCAAGGTTACAGACAGAGATTGCACCAGACTCTGCTGAGGTGGAGTTGAAGCGATTGAAGGCAAAGGCAAAGATGGTAGAAGGAAAGGATGAAGTATTGTCGGCTATCTACAACTGTATCTTGGGTGTGATAAGTCGGAATGATGATGATGGAAACGCTGACGATTACTTCAAGAAAGCATTGGCTAACCCTTCTCTGTTGGCAAGTCAGAAGGCAGCTGACTTTAAGCCTTTGATAGTTGTAGGTAAAGATGATAATATCTTCAAGGGTGACTTGCTGCATGTTATTGGTATGCAGGTAGGTAACTATGACAAACTATATAGCTATTATAAAAGCGTTGGAAACCGTGAAGCTGCTTGCTACACAGCCTTGATGGGGATAAAGAATGAGAAGGAGAGTATTCCAAAGCTTGACTCACTCATGCAAGAGTATAGTGACTTACCGATATGTGGAGAAGTTGCGTTGAAGCGTTATGCCTGTATGGGAGAAGATACTCCGGTTGAGGAGAAGATAGCATATATTGATAATGCACTTGTTCGTTGGGCATCATGGAATAGAATAGTAGCGTTACGTAATGCTCGTGAAGAATTGACAAGACCGATGTTTGACGTGAGTTTTGATAAGCGTAATGTTAGTTCGTCGGAGAAGAATAATTGGGTTAAGTTGAATACGCGCAATGTGTCAGATGTAGTCATAACGGTTACGCGTACGAAACTATCAGGAAATCATTCTCTCAGTCTTGGGGATAAAGACGACATGGTTAAGGTGATGGCAAGTCTGTTGCCTGCAACGAAGCAGACGATAAAGCGTACCTACACAGGTCATAAGGATTATGAAGAGGTGAAAGACTCTTTCTTAATGCCTACATTACCTTTGGGCGTTTACCTTATTAAGATAGAAAGCCCTGAAAAGAATATTACACCAGAATATGCTTTCTATTATGTTAGTGACCTCTATGTCATGAGTGAACTACAACCAAAGAAGAAAGCACGATATGTTGTTGTCAATGTTGTGGATGGACAACCAGTAGCAGATGTAAAGGTTCAAGCTACTTATCCAAATTATTATGATAAACCCTCTATCGTCAAGAAGCTTGTCACGAACACGAAGGGAGAGGTAGTGTTTGACTCTGAAAGAACTACTCCGTACATCTATGTCTCTACGAATAAGGACAAAGCTTTTAGAGAGACTAAACTGGAAGGTTCGTATGACTACGACAAGGAGAACTATGATAGAATGGTAACTCAGGTCTTCACGGATAGAGGTATCTATCGTCCTGGGCAGACGGTGCACGCATCTGTCATTGCTTATCAGAACACCAAGCAAGACTATAAGACTAAGGCTGCAGGCGGACAAACCTTCGATATGGTTTTGCAGGATGCTAATTATAAGGAGATAGGACGTAAGTCAGTAACCACCGACCGTTTCGGTACTGCTGCAGCAGACTTTAATCTTCCAACAAGTGGACTGACAGGTAGTTTCTCTATTTATGCTGATTTTGGAACAAAAGGATCTAAGCGTTTCCAAGTAGATGAGTACAAGCGTCCAACGTTTGATGTAAACTTTGACGAGTATAAGGAGAAGTATGCTGTCGGTGATTCTATCAAGTTGATTGGTCGTGCTAAGAGTTTTGCTGGTGTACCAGTACAAGGTGCAAAGGTGCATTATGTCGTTACACGTAATATAAGCTATTGGAGTCGCTTCTATGAAGATAGTGAGGAAGTGAACGAGCAAGATGTTGTCACAGACGACAAGGGAGAGTTTGTTGTTACCGTACCTTTTGTTCTGTCTGATAAAGCCAAGAAGGAACTGAAGTCTGGTAAGGGTTATCGTTCACTTTTCTATAACTTTAGAGTTGAGGCTTCGGTGACCGATGCCGCAGGTGAGACACATGACGGTTTTGCTTCATTACCATTAGGAACAAAGGAGGCAAGTCTTTCTTGCAATATTGCTGAGAAGAACCTGCGTGACAGTCTTAAAACGATTAAGTTTAATTATCTGAATGCTGCAGGCTCTCCTGTTGATGGTACTGTGAAGTATGTTATTGTACCACAGCAGAAGGATAAGAATAAATATGTTTATAGCAATTACAAGACGGTGAAGGCAAATGAGAATGTTGCTATAAAGGGTTTGTCTTCTGGTGCTTATCGCCTACATGCTATTTGCGGAACAGATACGATAGATGAGGATTTTGTCGTCTTCTCTTTTGATGATAAGCGTCCAGCTATTGAGACACATGACTGGTTCTATCTGAGTGGAAACCAATTCCCACGCGATGGTGGTCCTATCTATATGCAGGTGGGTTCAAGTGATGAGAATCAATATGTTGTTTATTCTATCTTCTCAGATAATAAAGTGATTGAAACAGGTTCTTTCAATCAAAGCAATAGTATACAGACACGCAAGTTTGTTTATAAGGAAGAATATGGTGATGAGATCTTTCTTAATTATGCTTGGGTAAAGAATGGTATTATGTATTCTCATTCAGAGAGGATTACGCGTCCGTTACCAGATAAGAGTTTGATAGTAAAATGGAAGACATTCCGTAATAAACTTATTCCAGGACAGCAAGAGGAATGGACAGTAACCATTAATCGTCCTGATGGCAAGGCTGCCAATGCTCAACTGATGGCAACACTTTATGATAAGAGTCTTGATCAGTTCTTGTCTAATTCATGGTACTTGGGCAACTTCTTCTCGCTTAACTATACATCTGTTAATTGGGAGAGTTCTGATTATTCAGGTTTGGGTCTTTCATGGGAAGCTAATATCAAACCTTTTGATGTAGAACTGTTGTCTTTTTCGAGATTTGATAGTCGCTTCTTAGAAGATTATGATACGCCAGATGCTTATATTTATTCAGCAAGAGAAGACCGAATGGTAAGCATGACACGTGTCGTTAAGTCAATGGCTTTGGCAAAGGAGTCTTCTATGAATGAGGTCGTTAAGGTTGGATTTGGACCTACTAAGGAAATGAAAGTGAAATTTACTGCTCCTGTTGTCAAGAAAGATGAGGAGATAAAACAAGAGAAGGACGAACCGAAGAATATAAAGCCTTCTATGCGTGAGAATCTCAATGAGACAGCCTTCTTTTATCCACAGTTGCAGACGGATGGAAAGGGTAATGTAAGTATTAAGTTTACGCTTCCAGAGAGCCTTACTACTTGGCGTTTCATGGGATTGGCACATGATGAGGATATGAACAATGGCTTCCTTTCCGATGATATCGTTGCTCAGAAGACATTGATGGTGCAGCCTAATATGCCTCGCTTTGTCCGTATGGGTGACGAAGCAATGGTTTCTGCTCGTTTGTTCAATCAGTCTGACAAGGCTATCAATGCAAAAGCAAAGATTGAAATCCTTGATCCAGCAACTGAGAAGGTGCTCTTTACAGACAGTAAAGCTGTTGTCTTGAAAGCGCAGGGGAGTGGTTCAGCAACTTATAGCTTAGCTTCATTGTTGGCGAAGAATGCCAATCAGCTTACAGCTGACCAGTCTTTACTCATTGTTCGCTTTACGGTTGAAGGCGATGGTTTCTCTGATGGTGAGCAACATTACCTGTCAGTACTTCAGAATAAGGAGTATGTAACAAACACCTATCCATTCACACAGAATGAAGCAGGGGTGAAGACGATTAATGTTGGTAAGCTTTTCCCAAAGAAGAGTACGGACCAAAAGCTGACAGTAGAATATACCAATAACCCTAATTGGCTGATGATTCAAGCCTTGCCTTATGTTGCAGATGCGAGTGAAAAGAATGCTATCAGTCTTGTTTCGGCTTATTATGCAAATCGTTTGGGTAAGCAGATTATGAGTACTTCCCCATCGATTAAGCAGACAATCGAGCAATGGAAGAAGGAGACAGGTAAGGAAACGTCAATGATGTCGGCTTTGGAGAAGAATCAAGAACTCAAAACCTTGACACTTGATGAGACTCCTTGGGTAATGGATGCTAAGAATGAAAGCGAACAAAAACAGCAACTCGTGCGCTTCCTCGATGAGAATCAATTGCAGAATAAATTGTCATCAACATTCTCAAGTCTAAAGAAACTGCAAAACTCTGATGGTTCGTTCTCTTGGTGGCCAGGAATGAAGGGAAGTCTTTATATGACTGTTGCGGTGACGAAGACACTTGCTCGTTTGCAAAATCTTACAAGTCCAAGCCCAGAGGTAACAAATATGATCAAAGCTTCTTTCCGATTTATGGATAGGATGGTGGCAAAGTGTGTGGCTGAAATGAAGCGTGATGAGAAGAAGTATAACACAACATTGTTCCCTTCTGACGCACTCTGTGATTATCTTTACACCAATGCTTTGTTCTATCATGACCGAGCTACAAATGACATAAAGTACCTCATCGACCGCTTGACCAAGAAGCCTACGGACTTAACTATCTACGGTAAAGCGAATACAGCTGTAATCCTTCAGCAGTATGGTAAGGTTGAGAAGGCGCGTGAATACCTGCAGAGTATCAAGGAATATACAGTTTATACGGAGGAAAAGGGACGTTACTTCGATTCTAAAAACGCTTATTACAGCTGGCGTGATTATAAGATTCCAACAGAGGTGGCTGCTATTGAGGCGATAAAGACAATTACTCCAACTGATGGTAAGACGCTTGTTGAGATGCAGCGTTGGCTCTTGCAGGAGAAGCGTACGCAGGCTTGGGATACACCATTGAACTCAGTGAATGCTATTTGGGCATTTATGAACAATGGCAATTGGTTGATGCAGAATGGAGAGCATGCTACGTTGATGCTTGATAACAAACCATTGCAGACAACACAGCCTACAGCAGGGTTGGGTTATGTGAAGGCTACACAGCCAGTTGATTTCCAATCGTCTGAAAGTCATGATTTGGTTATTAGCAAGGCAAGCACTGGCACAAGTTGGGGTGCTGTCTATGCACAGTTCTTCCAGACGTCAACAGATATCTCTGATGCTTCATCTGGCTTGAAGATTAAACGTGAGGTAATGGTTGATAGTGTGTTGTTGAAGAGAGGTAAGAACCTCAAAGTTGGTGACAAGGTGCGTATCCGTTTGACGATAATTGCTGACCGTGATTACGACTTCGTACAGGTTGTTGACAAGCGTGCTGCCTGCCTCGAGCCTGTTAGTCAGTTGAGTGGTTATCGTTGGGGATATTACATTGCTCCAAAGGATTACACGACTAATTACTACTTCGACCAGATGGCAAAGGGTAAGCATGTCGTTGAAACAGAATATTATATTGACCGAGCAGGTGTTTATCAGACAGGAACCTGCACTGCGCAATGTGCATACGCACCAGAGTATAGCGGACGTACAGGCGCAGAAGTTATTCAAGTTGACGAGTAAACAAGTTTACAAGTTTTATGAGTTGACAAGTGAATAAGTTATTAGATAGCGTTGTGAAGTAGGGGTGTTGTCTTAACTCTCCCTAACTTCTCAACTCTTTAACTCCAAAAAGAAGAAATGCTTCAGATAGAAATCGATAACGGTAGTGGCTTCTGCTTCGGTGTGACCACTGCCATTAAGAAAGCCGAAGAAGAATTGGCAAAGGGTACCAAACTCTATTGCTTAGGTGATATTGTACATAACAGTATGGAGGTGGAACGCCTCACAAAGAAAGGGCTCATCACGATTAATCATGAGCAGATGCGCGAGCTTCATAACGTGAAGGTTTTGCTGCGTGCACATGGCGAACCACCTGAGACTTACGAGCTTGCAAGACGTAATAACATTGAGATTATCGATGCTACTTGCCCTGTGGTTCTTGCCCTCCAACGTCGTATTAAGACACAGTATGAGAAAGGTCGTCAACCTTCTTATATGATATCTTCAAAGGGCGGAGCTACTGTTGATGAACCTTCAAGCCTTAAACCAGTAACGAATGAAGCGGTGGAAACCTCTACTTCTTCTGTTTCTCTTCCTCCTGCAGTAGGCGAGGGACAAGAGCTTAGTGCCTCCTCTTCCATTGTTATCTTTGGAAAGAATGGTCATGCCGAGGTGCTTGGACTTGTTGGTCAGACCCATAGTCAGGCGATTGTGATAGAGAAGTTTGAAGATGTTAAGGCGTTAGACTTTAATAATGACATCTATCTCTACTCACAGACGACAAAGAGTTTGGATGAGTTTCATAAGATTATCGAATACATTCAAAGTCATATCTCACCCAAAGCAAAGTTCCAAAGCTTCGATACAATCTGCCGACAGGTCGCTAATCGTATGCCAAACATTTCTACCTTTGCCGCTCGTCACGATTTGATTCTCTTTGTGGCAGGCCGTAAGAGTTCAAATGGTAAGGTCCTCTTTCACGAATGTTTGAGTGTAAACCCAAACTCCCATCAAGTTGAGAGTGCAGACGAAATTGACATGAGTTGGTTTGAAGGAGTTGAAACAGTAGGTATCTGTGGGGCTACGAGTACGCCAAAATGGCTGATGGAAGAATGCCGTGATGAGATACTCAGGCGTACGAAATAATAGCTTTATAATCCTCAAACAAAGAGATTAAACGCGAAAAAATATCAAGTTGTGATAGTTTTTCGCGTTTTTTTTATACCTTTGCATCGTCAATCAAGATTTAATGTGACTTTTATTGCAACACTTGGGTTAGGTTTTATCTTGAAATGGCAGAATACAGGATAAAATTTGTTGGGTCTTCCAACAGTTTAATATGATGGAGTATGTCAGTTGTTGATGATAGGTTTTAGGGATTTGTTCGTGGACATAACATTACTCTAATCAACAAAAGAAGATGTCATGTTGTCCCATATTATTTAAGTGAAGTATTCATCAATAGTGTTGCATAGTAGACTTATGAAAGAACAAAAGAGTTTCCTTGTCCCTATGGCATTCTTAGGGCTTATGTTTTTCACTTGTGGATTTTCCTTGGGTATAAATTCATTGTTGGTTCCAGTATTGAAGGTGTCGTTAAGCGTTTCTTCAATGGAAGCATATATGCTCATTGGTGCAACATTCTTGCCATTCCTTATCTTTGGCTATCCTGCGGGAATGTTAATCAGCAAGATAGGATATAAGCGTACGATGGCTATTGCGTTCGGAATGTTTGCCGTAGCTTTTGGAGTGTTTATTTTCTCGGCAGATGCAAAGAGTTTTCCTTTATTTTTGACAGCTTCCTTTTTCTGTGGAACAGCTAACACCTTCTTGCAGGCAGCTATAAATCCTTATGTTACGATATTAGGACCAACGGAGAGTGCTGCAAAGCGTATCTCTATTATGGGTATGATCAACAAGTTAGCTTGGCCAGTGTCACCCCTCTTTATTGCTCTTTTCGCAGGTGCTTCAGGTAGTGTTGCTATAGATGATTTAGGTAAACCTTTTGCTGTGATTATTTGTCTGTTCGTTGCTTTAGGTGTAGTGGCTCTTTTGTCGCCATTGCCAGAGGTGAAAGCAGCGGGTGAGGATAGCAGTGAGACTGATGAGGTTGACCAAGAAGTATCTGCTTATGCAAACAGTAAGAAGTCTGTTTTCCAGTTCCCACACTTGGTTCTGGGTGCTATTGCCATCTTCTTTTATGTTGGTGCAGAGACTATCGTGTTGGGAACGCTCATTGACTATGCGAATGAGTTAGGACTTGCTCATCCAGAAAACTATTCTTGGATAACTCCGATTAGTATTAGTATTGGATATATAGCAGGAATCATTCTGATTCCTAAGTATCTTTCTCAGACACGTGCTTTGCAGATTTGTTCATTCGTAGCCTTGTTGGGAACGACTCTTGTTGTTCTTCTTCCTGGAGTTTACAGTATATATAGTGTCGGTGTCATGGCTTTAGGATGTTCACTGATGTGGCCAGCGTTTTGGCCTTTGGCATTGATGGATTTGGGTAAGTTTACCAAGAAGGGTTCATCACTCTTGACGATGGGACTTATCGGTGGAGCAGCAATTACAGTGTTGTTTGGTCTTTTAAAGGATGTTTCAGATGCTCGATATGCCTATGGTCTTTGCTTTGTATGCTTTGGCTACATTATGTTCTATGCATTTAAGGGCTATAAGTTACGTTAATAGATTCATATCTAAAGACGTTATAAGTCTCTGTATAATAACCTTTTAGTTAGGTTGAAAGTAGTGGTCTTATTGCATAATTTTTTTAAAACTTAT
This sequence comes from Prevotella scopos JCM 17725, assembly GCF_018127785.1. Lineage (NCBI taxonomy): Bacteria > Pseudomonadati > Bacteroidota > Bacteroidia > Bacteroidales > Prevotellaceae > Prevotella > Prevotella scopos. Next base: position 908,317 of record NZ_CP072389.1, on the reverse strand, counting down.
GGCTCTATAACGAATCGTGTGGGTAATTCGTCATAGAGCCTAAAATATTGTCAAAAAGTATAGCCTCCAACGAAACACAACTCCAAATTGACCTTCGTTTTAATACGCTTAACGCACATTAAATCCCTACCCTTCCATATACAGCGATGGTGTTAATCCTCCGCACATGTGGTGCATACCATCCGCAGCACCACTCGTGCGGAATATCAACACACAACCCACACGATTCGTTATAGAACCAAACTTATAAATAAAAAGCGGCACCCACTAAGGGATGCCGCATAATGTTTTTCTTCTCTCGTAGTGAGAGGGGAAGACCACGAAGGTCATAATATGTTAGCCTCTAAAGGCGAAGGATTTCCAACTTCTGTTCTCCCCCTGCAAATAAGTTATTATCATATCACTACATACCCTACATAATAGGGATATCGCAGTATTCACTCCCCTCCCTACGGGGGAGGGGCAAAGGGGAGGGGCCAGTCCGTTGTCGTTGTTGTTCTTCTCCTTTCTTAATCCAACTCCTTCAGCTGTTCAGCAACCTCGTTGTTGATACGCTCAGCGAAGGCTTCCATTGTCATAGTAGCCTGCTCGCCACCGCCCTGCTGACGCATTGACACCAGACCCTCGGCAGCCTCTTTCTCGCCAACGATAACCATGTAAGGAACACGCTTGAGCTCGTTGTCGCGAATCTTGCGACCAATCTTCTCGTTGCGGTCGTCCATGATTGAACGTACGTCGTGAGCATCGAAGTAAGCCTTCACCTTCTGAGCATAGTCGTTATACTTCTCAGAGATTGGGAGGATAGCAACCTGATCAGGTGTCAACCAGAGTGGGAAGTGACCTGCTGTGTGCTCGATAAGAACAGCTGTGAAACGCTCGAGTGAACCGAATGGTGCACGGTGAACCATCACTGGTGTCTTCTTAGAGTTGTCTTCTGCTGTATATTCGAGTTTGAAGCGGTTAGGGAGGTTATAGTCTACCTGAATAGTACCGAGCTGCCAACGACGACCGATAGCATCCTTCACCATGAAGTCGAGCTTAGGACCGTAGAACGCTGCCTCGCCCAACTCTACACGAGCGTTGAGACCCTTCTCTGCACATGCTTCCTTGATAGCTGCTTCGCTCTCTTCCCAAACCTCGTCAGAACCGATATACTTCTCCTTATCCTCTGGGTCGCGGAGAGAAATCTGTGCCTCATAGTTATCGAAACCGAAGGTCTTGAACACCTTGAGGATAATATCGATATTGTTCTCAAACTCTGCCTTTACCTGGTCAGGACGCACGAAGATATGTGCATCATCCTGAGTGAAGGTGCGAACACGTGTAAGTCCGTGAAGCTCACCACTCTTCTCGTAGCGGAACACGGTTCCGAACTCTGCGATACGCAGTGGGAGATCTTTGTAAGAACGTGGTTTGTAAGCGTAAATCTCACAGTGGTGAGGACAGTTCATTGGCTTGAGCATATACTCTTCGTCCTCCTCTGGTGTATGGATTGGCTGGAAAGCATCCTTGCCATAGTGTGCATAGTGACCAGAAGTTACGTAGAGATTCTTGCCACCGATACCTGGTGTGATAACTTCTTGATAGTTGTAAGGCTTGAGGAGACGACGCAGAAGGTCCTGCAAGCGCAGGCGCAACTGTGTTCCCTTTGGCAACCAGATAGGAAGACCCTTACCAACACGCTCAGAGAACATGAAAAGTTCCATTTCCTTGCCAATCTTACGGTGGTCGCGCTTCTTAGCCTCTTCGAGCATAACAAGGTATTCATCAAGCATCTTCTTCTTTGGGAAGGTGATACCATAGATACGTGTCATTTGCTCGCGCTTCGCATCTCCACGCCAGAAAGCTCCAGCAGCGCTAGTAATCTTTACAGCCTTGATAGCACCTGTTGAAACGAGGTGAGGGCCACGACAAAGGTCGGTGAAGTGTCCTTGAGTATATGTTGAGATGGTGCCATCTTCGAGGTCTTCAACGATGTGCTCCACCTTATATTCCTGACCATCAGCGGTGAATTCTTTCACAGCATCAGCCTTAGAGACATCACGACGAATAACGGGCTCATTCTTCTTTGCAAGTTCGAGCATCTTCTTCTCAATCTTTGGGAAGTCATTCTCAGAGATTGTTTGACCTTCTGCAGGCATCACGTCATAGAAGAAACCATTTTCAATTGCAGGACCAAAACCAAACTGAATGCCTGGGTAAAGCTCTTGCAATGCCTCAGCAAGGAGGTGGGCAGAGGTGTGCCAGAAGGTATGCTTACCTTCTTCGTCATCGAACCTGTAAAGTGCGATACTTGCGTCCTCATTGATAGGACGATTGAGTTCTGTTGTTACGCCATTTACACCGCAAGATACAACGTCACGGGCGAGAGCCGGCGAAATACTCTCGGCGATTTGATAACCAGTTACGCCCTGTTCGTATTCACGAACGGAACCATCTGGGAAAGTGATTTTAACCATACTACAAATTAGTTTTATAAATCAAATGTTGTGGCAAAGGTACAATTTTTAATTCATAATTTATAATTCATAATTCATAATTATGATTACTAATGTTAATTTAGTATTCATAATTTACGATTCATAATTATTCGAACGGAATTTTCATCAGTACGTCATAAATTTGATTACCGATATAGTTCAAGGTTAAACTCAATGTTCAAAGGGTCGAAAACTCAAAGGTTAAACGCTAATCATAAAGTTCAAAGTTCAAACTTCAAAGTTCAAACTTCAAAGTTCAAACTTCAAAGTTCAAAGTTCAAACTTCAATGAATGAAAAGGGGCTTATTCTTCATTGGGTTTGTCTTGTCTTCACCCTCTACTTTTAAGCTGGGAAGTTTATAGAATTGAGAACTGTTAGACTGCATGGGCTGTTGCTTTGGCTTCCTACCTGCTACGATGTCGGCACGCAGCTGGGTGGCAGCATCGAACGACTTCCAACGTTTGAGGATATAATCAAGTTGCTGAAGGGCTGCCTTGCTATCGCCCACTTGATAGAGACAATAAGCACGATTAAACCAATAGTCGCGATTGTCGGGCGTTATGTCAAGAGCTCGGGTAAAGGCAACGATAGCACTGTCGTAACGCTCCACACGGATGTTAGACATACCATAAAGTTCGTAGATATCAGCGATATAAGGTTGTAACGTCAAAGCACGACGACAATCATCGACAGCACCTTTATAATCCTCAAGATGATACTTTGACAATGCCATTGAATACCAAGCCTCGTATAGATTCGGTTTCAAAGCAACGATACGGGAGAAGATTTGCATGGAAGTGACGTAGTACCCCTGATCGAGCGTCCGCTTACCTTCTTCCATCATCTTCTTGATGTTGTATTGGGCAGCCGATGGTAATGCTAATAAGCACAGCAAGGATACTACGATTCCACGCAACATAGGCTTACGTACGTGGAGCCTTCACACGATAATGACAGCGCATCTTACCTTGTAAGAGGGCTTTGAGTTTGTTTTTAATCATCTGCTTGCGGAATGGCGAGAGTCGGTCAGTGAAAACACGACCTTCAAGATGATCGAACTCATGCTGGATGACACGTGCAAGATAACCATCAATCCACTCCTTGTGCTCAACAAGATTCTCGTCAAGCCATTTTACATAGATACGCTTTGCACGTGTCACATTTTCGTGCAGTCCCGGAAGTGAAAGACAGCCCTCTTCCATAGTCTCTGTCTCAGAATCGTCATACTCGAGGATGTGACCATTGATAAATGCATGACGATAGTCTTTGTACTCAGGGAATGTGTCAGATAGAACATCTAAATCAACTACAACCACACGAATAGACTTGCCAATCTGTGGTGCTGCTAATCCTACACCGTCACTGTTAGTGTTGGTCTCAAACATATTCTGAATCAGCTCTTTGAGGTCTGGATAATCGAGGGGAATGTCCTCTGCTACCTTACGTAATACTGGCTGACCGTATGTGTAAATGGGTAATACCATATTTCTTTTCTTTCTTTTAAAAACTAATAAAGTCTAAAGGCTTTTATCGAAAAATAAATCAAAGTCCCTTAGAACGCATGTAATCCTGAAGAATAATCGTTGCTGAAATCTCGTCAACAAGTCCTTTGTCTTCACGACGTGTCTTCTTTTTTACACCACCTGCAAGCATTGCTTGATGAGCGATGACCGACGTAAACCGCTCGTCATAATAATCGATAGGCAACTCAGGATGTGCCTTGCGCCAACGGTTGACAAATTGCTCAACACGAGCAAGGTTCTCACTCGGTTGACCATTAGGCTGCAAAGGCTTGCCAATGACAAGCTGGCTGACTGCTTCCTTAGAAATATATTCAGTCAGAAAATCGAAAAGTCCAGACGTAGCAACAGTCGCCAACCCATTGGCAATAATGCACAATGGGTCGGTGACTGCTAATCCTGTACGTTTCTTTCCGTAATCTATTGCTAAAATTCTACCCATTTAGCGAGAGTAGAGCAACCATGCATCAGCATAGGTAGCACGAAGCTGATTGCGGCTCTGAACAGCTGAAGCCTTGCTATCGTAAGTTGATGCAACAACGCGATACATATTATTACCAGCATTGAAAGCTACCTGAGCATCATAACCAGCATTCTTCAAACGCTGCTGCAAGCCCTCAGCATTAGACTTAACACCGAATGAACCCACAACAACACTGTAAGGCTTCAAACCAGAACCATTTACGACAGAAACTTTCTCTGTGCGTACAGGCTCATTATCGTAATTATCAACAACAGGAGCTTGCGTTACAGGCTGTGTCTCAACTGGTGCCACTACAGCATCTTGCTGAGTTGAATTGTCTTCATTATTTGTAGTATTCTGCTCCTGAGACTTTGCCTTCTCATATGCCTTTTTGTAAGCACTCTCACTTGACTTACAGCCTGTGAATGCCAATGCTACACACATAACTGCGCCCAAAACCATAAATTTCTTCATAATCCCTTAGTTTTTATTGATTATACTATTAATTTACTATGTAATTATCGTGCGAAGTTACAAAATAAGAAGCAGAAGTAAGAAAGCAGCGTCAATAAAGTTTGTTAAATAAACTATTTGTAAGATTTTTAACACAAAAATACTTCCTATCTATTGCTAATATGCGAAACTTTGACTATATTTGCCATTGATAAAGAAAGAACTATTTATTAACAATAAAAAATAAGAGATTATGAAGACATTAGGTTATGTTTGCGCATTCCTCTGTGGTAGCATCACAGGCGCAGCTCTCGGACTTCTTTTGGCTCCAGAGAAGGGTACAGACACACGTTCAAAGATTTCTGATGCTGTTGACGATTTCTGCAAGAAGCATGATATCAAGCTCAGCCGCAAGGAAGCTGAGGATTTCGTTGAGGATATCAAGGATGCAGCTTCAGACGCTATCTAAATCATAAAGGATGTTCTCAAACGATAAGAACGTAGAAACAATAGCACAACTCGTTGAGGTGCTAAAGCATTATATCGGGCTTCAGTCAGAGTACATGAAGCTCGATGTAATTGAAAAGGTCGTGCGATTACTGACCGTGATTACAATCATGGTTGTCTTCTGCACTATCTTATTAATTTCCCTAATTTATCTCTCCTTTGCTGCAGCCTTTGCATTGCAGACATTGGTGGGCTCACTTATTTGGGCTTTCCTCATTGTTGGTGGTGGCTATTTGCTACTGCTCATCTTCTTTATCTTACTGCGTCACAGACTTATTGAACGCCCATTGGTAAGATTCTTGGGAAGTCTCTTAATGTCAAAATAAGCTTATGACTGAACAGACCACTCACTTTGGAACCAATTATAGGTCTCTGAACGACATACGTTTGCGCAAGGCGCAGCTGCGTACAGACTTGACCAAGGATAGCAACAAGATTGCGGGGTTGTGGAATGAACTTATGCATAAGCCGAAAGACAAGAACACACCTACCCAGCGCTTCTCTGGCGCCTTCAATGTTGGTGCGAATGTATTGGATGGACTTATCCTTACGTGGAAGCTCTATCGTATGTTTGGCGGTAAGCATGCATCAGGACCCTTTAATAATAAGTTCAGCTTATTCAAAAAGAAAAAGAAATAAGCAAGGCGGCAGCTAAATAAGTTGTGGGAACTTCCTGCTGATAAGCATTATTTCTATCACTAATAAGCATTATCACTATTATTAAAATGAGAGAAAGCACGTCTTTCATCCTCTAAAATTACTTGCTTTCTGCAACTTTTACGAACGATAATAAGAGTCTCGTTCATACAAAAACAGAGACAATGATGACGTCTTTGTCCTGTTTTTTCATATCTTCGTTTTCAATCTACGCTCTTTTGCATATGAAAAGATGCTTTATAGCACTTCAAAAGGGCGTTAATTGAAGTCTTACTAACGCCCTTTAAGAGCCTTAGAAAGCACCTTTACGCACGCTATTTTACAACTACTTGATTATCTTTTAGTTACAAAGGCAGAAGAAAAGCCCCTTTTCTTAGTTTTTACTTACACAGACCTTGAATTTATGTAAACATTTTTCTGGACACGAATATACTCATTTCCCACGTAAGATTTAACCTCAAAGTCTAACCCAAGTTTAACAGGCAAAATTATTTTTCATAAATTTTCGGGATATTTTGTGTAGTATCAATTTGATAAATGGTTGATAATCAAGTATAGGGTATTGTAATGAGGAGTAAAATCCGATTTGTAGGACACAGTCATATCAAAATTATTTTACTTTGCACTCATGCACGCAAATATACAGACACGATTCACCCCAGCAACAGGCGACATGGCTCCTTATTATCGCATCAAGGAGTCATATCGTGACGTGCAGGGTCATGTACATTCGCTAATACTCGCATTCTTTTAGGCATCTGCTTATTCCAATATTAGAAGCTTCTATTTGATTCACTTTCTTTGTTGTCACGATACACATCCTTCAGTTTATTTCCTCCAAAACGATAACTGAACTTTAAGGACACATTACGTGCGTGAACATTATTCCTGCTATACTCGGAGTATGTAGAATAGACTTTTGTCATAGTTGTAATATTCTGCATGAATGGATCGTTAACAGACAACATAAGCTGAAATTTGCCATTTGCCGGTACATATCTTATATTGGCATTCAGCAATATAATGGATTTGTATTTGGCTAATTCCTCGTTGTAAGGAAACATGTGTGTGTAGCTCATGTTGAAAAGAATGGTTCGAGGCTTGTTAAATGCGATGTCAGCACTACCCTCCAGTTTACCGCTCCATCCCTCTACACTGGGCAAGGGCACACCCTCTAAGTTTGACTTAGACCGTGCATAAAAAAGTTCCGAGCCTGCTTTTATATTCAACCAAGACGTAAGATTTTTCTGATAGGAAACGTACAGTCCGTATTTACTATATTCGATATGGTTCTGGGGAATGGAGTATTGTGAGTTGTCGTCGTTGAAAAATGTTACATAGCCAATGCCGTTTCTTATCTGGTTGTTATATAGAACGGCATACAGCCCCTTGTAGCTGACGTTAAGTTCGGCATTGTGCGTTGTGCTTGCACTGAGGTACGCATTGCCAGAATTGTAATCAGTGGTTGTCGTATAGTATCTAAAAGGATTAAGGTCTAAAAACCTCGGTCGGTCAATTCCGATAGAGTAGGATGCGGAGATACCCAGACCATTGTTATTGTTGTAGTCAAGATTGAAAGTTGGAAATAGCTTGCCGTATGATTGTCGCATACGCTCATCTGTGTTAATTTGAAGTCCTTTGATTGCAGTATGTTCATAACGCACCCCTACCTTTGCAAACAGCTGAGGAAGTAAGTGCCTTGAAAGGGATATATATAGTGCGGAGGTTTTTTCTGAGTAGTTGAAATGATTACTCAGCCTGTCATCCACCAGCCAATCATCATTGGTCTGGTTGAATATATCCATAGCTGTAGTGTTCCTTATGGATGTATAAGCGGCACCAGCCTCGATGTCCATCCAAGAAAAAGGCAATGTCGCATCCAACTTCAAGGAGTGAATCTTATAGTCGTTGTTACCATCGCTTTTCAAATTATCATCAGAAACATTTGTAATCGTGCTTATTAAAGATGAAGTGACCGTATGTTTGTTAAAATAGTTATACGTCAAACTCAGCATCTTTCCATTGGGCGCAAGAGTCCAATCGCAGAATGCAGTTGCACTTGTAGCATGGTTGGGCTTTGACGGTGATGTTGAGAATGACTGATATTTGGTATTTCTATCGATGGTTTCATCTGTGATATAGGAGCGCAGATGTTCGGAATAGTAGTTGACAATTGTACCAAGTTCAACCGTTGATAATGGTCTGTATTTAAGCAGAGTGTTTACATTATACACATCATTATTGAATGTATTATGACGTTTCGAAGACTTTGTATGGTCAGAAAAGGTATATTCGCGATATAGGTCGTTGATGCCTTTGGTGCTGTAATAATTCAGATTGACGCTATAGTCCACCTTCTTTGCGGCTTGTCTTAACCCTACTCCCAAAGAACTATTGACGTGTTCTTTCAAGATTAGATTGGCATCTAAATTACCCCCAATTCCCAACGTCTTATCATTCTTCATCTTTATGCTGATGTAAGCTACATTTGCATCAGCAGGATATTTAGACGGCGGAACTGTGAGCAATTCTATTCTATCAATATCTTCTGCCCGTAGGTTTTTTAGATTGACCAGCGACTCGGCATCGGAGGCTTCCAACAATTTTCCATCTATGATATAACGCACACTGTTTTTCCCAGCCACATTAATGGCATCACCAATCTGAGAAACTCGTGGCACACGCTGTATGGCTTCCAAACCATTCAACCCTTTGGCGTATGGGTCGTTTTTAATAATATAGGTGATGCTACCTGGCTTATGGGTAATCACGACTTTAGATCCTACAACCACGACATCTTGTAGGTTCCACATCTTGTAATATTCAAGTGAATCAGCCTTTAGTGTATCCGGAAGAGACATATATATATTTGAAAGACCAATTGGTTGAGATAATGCAAATGCTACCGATGGAAAGAGAAAGATAAAAACAATTGAATATATGTGTTTTATTCCTACGATTTTATAGAAACGCGAAAACATCCTGAAGTTCACAAAAGTATACAGTAAGTTTCTTGTTGGTTTAACAAGAAACTGTACCACTATCCCCAAACGAGCAAAGAACGGCACGTTTACCCCAAGTGACAACACACCAATGAAACTATGTAATATTTTCATGACAGCAACTTGCATATTTTTTATGTTCATATAGTATTTCATTTTAGCGATGCATTACTAATATAGAGCGATAGAGCAGAGGCGATAACATAGTTATTGATAGTATGCTCAAATCTGTCTGTGTTAGCAATGAGTATAGTTATATATTTACAAAAATAGTTATTAATTGGTAGATTCAAGTACCAAGTGCGAATTTACTCAATCTTTTTGTTAAAAACAAATATTGGTGATTTAAAATTTAATTTTTCTCTTGGTCTACTATTAATTTTGTTCTGTATATCACTTCATATTTCGAAAGAACAAAAAAACTCCCTATAATTATGAGAATTATAGAGAGCTTTAAGTTTATAGAATTGAAGAATTCTATTATTTTAAATACTTCTTCAAACGCTTTTCAAGAAGCATATAATGTGCTTTCAAATCAGGAGAAGAAACACGTGGAATGGTTGTTTCCAACAAAGAAAGCAACTTCTGCGCATACTCTAATTGGAACTCTGAAGTACGATTGACAGTTGTTCCCCACAAAGGTTCTGGCTCACCATAGCCATTACCGAAATTAAGAAAATGAGTATCATCATCTAAACTTCGTTGTCTGTCTGCCAAATAACAACATTCCGTATGCTCTTTTTCAGCCTCGTTTCTTCGTAACATATTAGTGATAACACTATTTACAGAAGTCAAAGGCATCTGAAGATTATGAACATTAGGTGCTTGCTTCATATCAGAGACACCCTCTTGCAATAAGTCGACATAGAGTCGTTGCATAGATAGGTCAGCCACCGAAAGATTCTCTTTACCGGCAATCGTCTTGCCAAAGACATCTTGATAAACATCCTCCATATACTCAATTGGCGAATAAGAGGTTGAGTCAAGATAATAAGAAATAGCAAGTTTTGATGTTGCCATCATAGCAAGCGACTGCACATCACGAGCTAAAATCTTAAAAGGCTTGTTTGCTCCGAATGGTAGTTTCTTCTCAATCGTATCGTTACCCAACGTCGCAAACGTACGTGCTTGCTTCAAAAGCCATTGCACAGACTCTTTTTGCTTAGTCTTAGGCACAACCTTATAACGTGGTAAGCCCGACTTCTCGCTTGTTTGATAGAGGTAGATGCCAGGAACATTAACACTAACATTACGTACATAATGCATAGCTTGAGACAGTACCTCATTATATAACTCAGCCTTACGATTATCACCATCCTCGTCACCAATCCAATGATCAAGGTTCTTGAGAATCATTCGAAGATTGTCCATACCATAGGTAGACGACTTTACAGGGTCGTCACCGAGGTCTTCCTCAATAGCAGAAGGGTCATACTTCGTTCCCGTTTGCTGTAAGCCATAACGATAGAAAGGATCGCCCTCATGCTTATCAGCCAACAAACGCAGCTGTTTAGCATCATCCTCAAACCCTTTCGAACCAGGGAAAAGTTTGTAAGCCCACTCAATAGCATAGTAGTCATAGACACCAAGACGCGGTGGAGTAAGTTTAACGCCGTGGTCAGTAGGTTGTGCAACATAATTAAAACGTGCATAATCCATGATGGAAGCCGTTGTACCATACTTTTGCGTGAAGGCTGGTGAACGCAGCGAGTCGGTTGGAAGTGCTGCAGATGCTGCCATGTTGTGCATAAATCCAAGCGTATGACCAATCTCGTGCGCAATAATATACTCGAGTGTCTCCTCTATAATACTGTCAGGCATCTGCGCTCCACGTGCACGAGGGTCAATCTGTGCCGTCTGAACAAATCGCCAGTTGTTAATCGTGTTTACAACATCATTATAAACAAGAACGGTAGCATTGATTACTTCTCCTGTGCGAGGGTCGGTCCACGATGGTCCCATAGCATTCTCGACGTCAGTAGGTAAGTATCTGATACAAGAATACTTGAAGTTATCAGGATCAAAATTAGGGTCGTTCGCAGGGAAGTCTGCCACTTGCATGACATTCTTAAACCCAATACGTTCGAAAGCCTTATTCCACCATAGAACACCAGCTTTGATAGCTCGTTTCCAAAGTGGAGGGAATGTATTCTCTACATAATAGACGATTGGCTTTGTTGGTTCGCAGAGTTCGCCAGCAAAATAGGCAGCCGTATCCTTCGGTACAAGTCGCCAACGCTTAACGAATGTTGCTTTATCAATTGACCCATCTTTCTTAAGAACATCCTTATTCATAAGAAACATTCCCACACGTGTATCACTCAAACGAGGTGTCATCAAGTCGTTTGGCAACAAAGCTAACGTAAAGTTTACGCCAATCGTTACGGGATAGTTGGTGATAGGCGAACCCTTCTTACCAGAGAGACTAATAATGTAATGCCTATCCATACCGACACAGGCATTCTCATCGAAGACTTTTAGTTTCGTTACCCTTGTAAGATTATCTTTCAAAGATGAGTTTACTGTGTACGACCCTACATTCTTTGCAATGACTGGGAAGAAGCGATTCTCCTTTAGAATAAAGGACGAAGCATCGAACAGCACGGCTCCAGTGGAGTCGTTATGTGCTTTGATAGGGAATGAAAAGAAATCAAGATTATCATAATTCAGCCTTGCAGCAAGCGTAGCTGAGGGCTGATTCTTTGGTACAAACAAGTCGGTATTTACCACCTGCATCACCACAGAACTATCTTTCTCAATGAAGCGTACATGCACTAAGTTGGAATTCTTAAAGCCTAAGTCGCCCATCTTAGGATTTGACACTGACGAAATGGTTACGCCAATAATCATGTCGCGACCCAAAGACTGCTTCGGAAGCTCCATCAATATACGTCCGTCAGTCTTATGAAACGATACAAAGCTACCACGCACCGACTCCGTTAATTGCTCGGTGAGGGCACGCTCGTAAGCCGATTTCTTTTCTGTTTGTGTGCTCTGCGCCTTCTTCTTACGTTTTGAAAATGGGAAAGCCGCTCCCGATGTTGCGACCAGAGAGAAGAGAAGCAGAAGTAATAGTATGCGACGCATTAACTGATTAGCTATTAATGAATATTTCATTGACCATCCTCCAAAGCTTTGTTCACCTTAAAGAGCAACATAGAATAATGTGAGTGCGCATCAGGTGAGAGGTTTGCTTTGACACACTTCTCCAACATTGGCTTTAGCTTCAACAGTGAAGTGTAGAAGTAAATAGCCGAGCCGTCTAACAAAGCAGCATCAACTGTTGGTGCGAGTGAGGCTGTAGGGTTACCATAGGCAGTGCTACTCGTCTGACTGCCGTTAACCGATGTAGACTGAAGTGCTGCTGGACCATTACCACCCTGCTTGTTAGCCTTGTCGATAACCGCACGTGAATACGTTAGATAAGCACGTTGTAACACTCGTTCCTCCTGAGATGGAGCCTTACACAATTGTGCACTTTGGAAGAGTGAAGAGAAAAGGTCGTCGAAATATTCTTTCTGACTATAACTCTGTGATGACAGATGTGATGCTACTGCCAAGCGTGTACGAACACCAAAGAGGTCATAGCCAATAAACTCTAAGAGCTGGTCGTAATAGCTTATAGCCATAAATCCCTTACGCTCAAAGCTTGGGTTAGCATATTGCTTAAAATGCTTTGCCTGATTTAAGCACCATAACATCGCCTGACGCTGACGCGCTTTAGGTACCACCTCATAGCGAGGAACACCCGATGTTACTTTCATATCGTTTAAGAAGATACCACCAACATTGCTCAACACACGTTTGAAGAAAGCGTATCTCTGCTGAGAGATTGCCAGATATAACTTCTCTTTGATGCGACTGTCATCATCGTCTTTCACCCAGTTATAAAGGTTGTTTTCAACGATTTGCATATTACGCAATCCATATTCGCTTGCCTTAATCGCATCATTGCCCAATGCACCTTCTTGTACACGTGGGTCCCAAATCAATGAAGAAGTTCGGAAGAAACGATAACGAGGATTCTGTACACGCTTATCAACCATCTTCTCAAGTGCATCGGTTTCAGCACTTAAACTTGTCTTTGATGGGTCGAAATAACGATAAGCCCATTCGATAGCATGCTTGTCATACTGTCCAACATTCTCTGGCATATAAACAACACCCTTATCACTTGGCTGAGCAACATAATTAAAAGGTGTATTAGCCATTATTGATGCAGCAAGATTGTTGGTATGTGTGAATGTGCTATTACGAAGAGAGTCAACAGGATAGGAATACGAAGCTCCTATATTATCAAGCAAACCAAGGCTTCGCCCAACTTCGCATGCTACCATGTACTTCAATCCTTGATTGAACTTGTCTTGTGGAAGATGAGAAGTACGCATTGTGGCATCTGATGCTGCTGAACCTAAGAATAACCAACGGTAAATCTGATCACCGACATTGGCAGGAACAAACACAGAGGCATTGATGATTTCTCCTGTTTGTGGGTTCGCCAAAAAAGAAGATGTAACCTTTTCAGCTGTACTTGGCACGTATCGAATGCAAGAATAGGCAATATCATCTGCATCGAAGTTATGGTCATTCTTTGGGAAGTCTAAGGCTTCAATAGCCTTTTGATAACCCGCTTGTTCGAAAGCCTTATTCCAAAGTTCTACTCCTTGCTTTATCGCATTCTTCCATTCAACTGGGAAGGCATCATCAATATAAAAGCATATTGGCTTAACAGGCTTTGATAACTTACCTTGTTCGTAAGCCTTTAGATTCTGTGGAACGAGGTTCCAACGTTGTGCTATGAATGTTTGCTTGCTTTTTGCTATGTTACTATCGAAGGTGAGTTTAGATACAGATGCAATACCAACACGCGAATCAGTTACGCGTTGGCGCATCTTGCTATCTGGCAATAATGCTAAACTATAGGTAACACCTACGGTCGTTGGAATCTCACTCGCAACTGGTAAAGACATGAGTGAGGCAGTGAGTAGATAGTTGAAATCAACGTTTATCGTTATATTACGATCAAAACTCTTAATCGTTCTAACATAAGACATTTCGCTCTTAGGCGAAGCTGACAATGCTAAATCACCCGACTTCTTTGGAATAATGGGTAACATACTGTTAGGACGTGCCAAGAGATCTGTTGCATCTATCACGATAGCCGAACTATCATTGTTGTAAGCAGCAATCTTAAAGCCCATCAAGACTGGGTCACGATAGCTAATCTTCAAGGCATCTTGCATCTCAGCGCTTGCACTACCATCTGAATAAACCACACTGTTAGGTGTCTTCATCACCAAGCTGCTGTCTTGAACTTCGAAGAAGAAATGCAAAGGAGTGAAACTCTTTGTACCAATGGTCAGATAGGTTGGGTCTGTTGTTGAGGAGATACCACCACCCAACAACATCTCTTTATGCAAGTATTTAACAGGGACCTCCAAGTAAAGTTTCCCATCACTCTTATGTACAGTGATAAACTTACTACTTGCAGTTTCCTTCTTCTTGTCCTTAAATAGTTTATCGTATTTTGTTTCCTTCTTAGCTTTTTTGTCTTCGTCGCCTTTTTTATCATCGGCAAAAGCCCTAACATTAACGCACAATAGTAATAAGCCTATTCCTATTGTGCGCAGTGTTACCATTATATTGTTTGTTTTCATGTCGGAATTATGGTTTGAATGTGGCATGTAATCTCCTTACATGCCACGTTCATTATTGTCTGTATGTAATGCTCTTGATACGTCCAGTAATATTCTTTTTCGCCCAAAGCAATTTGTTTTCGTTCATATCAAAACAGTAAATGCTTCCCACAAGCTGACCTGAAGCCGCGTTTGTAGCTACATAAAGTTTATTGCTTCCTTCTAAGATGAGCATATCAGCGATAGTCTCACTGGCATCTCCAAAGGTTGTTAATGCGCTTTGTGGGAAATTACCACCAGACAATACGTTGTAAGCATACAGCTTATTACCAGCAGAATAGTAAACTAAGTTCTTCTCTGCAGATACGCGTACAACTGATTGTGTGGTCAAACCCGCAGTAGCTGGTACAACAGCTTCATCTTTTACAACTGCTGCCTCAACCTTAGTAGCTGTAGAAGGATAGAAGCCTGGGAAGATATAATAGCACTTAAACTTTGATGAAGTAGCATTCCATGTGAGTAAAACGATGTTACGCTCGTTGTCAACAGGTCCCATACCAACAAGTGTTTCACCCGTGAACTTCCCCTTTAATAACTCAACAGGCACCTTACCTGTAGCCTGTACCTTTTGTGCGATCAATCGTCCTTCAGCATTATCAAACATTACGTAGCCTTGTACATAACGTAAGTCTTGTTGCTTCCAAGGTGTAGCAGCATCAGCTAAAGATATGTCAGAACCTAAAGCATCCTTGATAGAATTACCTAAGTTGAAGGGTGTTGTCTCTGAGAGTGTCAATCGGTTTGGTACATGATTTACCATTGTCAGCATTGACTTAGGATATGTCAAGGCACTCTTTCTAAGATATGTAACATCACCTGTACTATTAGTAGTGAAGCGCATATTCATCAGATTACCATCAAACTCATAAATAGTACTTGGATTTCCTACAGCAACAAACAAGAGCGGAGTCTTGTTATCACGTGCTAACGCATAATCAATTCCCTTAGGTTCGCCTGTGAAATCAATGCTTGGGTTATTCTTTTGCAGAACATCTAAGTCGAAAGTCTTTGTACTTCCTTCCTCTGGCAGATAAGAAACGATTGTCTTTCCGCTATTGCTTGCTAATATGTAAAGACCATCAACATAAGAGTATTGTACATTGAGTCCAAACTCATAATATTGAATATTATCCCCATTGCTCACCTTTAATCGACAAGGGAAAGAACCAAAGTCCTTACAAACATATTTAAGAGAGGCATCGGTCGATACAACCTTACCATTTACTTCCCACTCATAGTCAACCTTCTTTTGCTCATTTGTCTGTACGACATTAGGCGAAACCTTCAATGTATCCCATCTATTAAGGGTATATTTCTCCTGTAGGTCCTGTGCCAATGACAACTTAGACGAATTGCCAGAAGGACCATAAGACTCGTCTTTTATACATGACTGAAATGACAATGCCACTAATGGGAGTGCCAAGAGAAGATATAAATATTTCTTTATCATCTTATTTCTTATTTATCTGTTTACCAATATTCATTCTATCATAAGGTATAATCATCGTTTTATCGTAAACTAAAGTCCCTTATAGAAACGATACTCAGTATATACTCGATTATACCTTAAGACAAGTAACAATATTTATCCTACCTTTTACAACTCATCTGGATGTGCTGCAAAATAAGCAATTACCTCCTGCACATGTTGATACAGATAACCCTGTGCAGTAGCATCAGTTCCCTCGAGGATATTTCTGATAGTTGTTTCATTGCTATCATAATAAGCAAGTAACTTGCGATACTTGTTTTTGGTAAAGGCTCCTAAACCCCAATAACTCTCCATCACTTCCCAGAAATCAGGCTTAGAGAGTACGTTGTTAAAGGTTATTTTTACCGTATTGCTCTTGGTAAATCTTGTACCCAACTTATCTTTCCCGACTAAATTCAATACCAATCGTATTGAATCATCCTTATCTTCTGACAAGTTAGCACGTATCAACGTCACTGGGACATAGGTACGATAAGCATTAGGAGCGAAACGTAAGGTGTCAGTATTAAGTGTGTAATGCTTCCCCGCAACAGCTGTTGTACCCTTACCTACTTCTACCGTAAAAGGCTGTTCGTTAGCAGAAAGATTACCTACAAGCTGCACAGGCAAATAAACCACGTGTGTAAGTGTATCAACAGGCTTTACTCCGAATGAGTAATTTACAATGGTATCACCTGGTTGTGCATAATAGAAACTAACTTGATTTGTTGGTTCAAACATGCCGTCAGAACTATGTTCACCATCAAAGTCGATGTTGCTGCATGATGCAAACATAGTTACACCAGTGCAAACAAATAGTATATTTCTTATTGTTTTTTTCATTTTCATAAAGTGTTTAATAACTTACTGTCCTCCAAACTCTTTCTCCTTTTCTGGCCAAGGCAAGACAAAGATGGAATTAGATGGCTGACGTGTGGTGATACCTCTAAAGTCAGTAAATGCTTTGTTGTAATGCTTCAACGCATAGAAGGTTTGTCCTTCTCCAGGCATCTCACGCATACGCTCACGCAACATTTCCTTATTGAAAGCCTCTTTTGTTGCTACCTTTGCACTATCAACATCCTCTAATCCACGGCTTTTTCTCACTTCATTGAGTAATCTAACAGCCTCTGCCTTATTACTATCATAGGTACATTCGCTTAAGATATAGTACATCTCTGGCAAACGGATAAGTGTCAAGCCTTGTAAAGGATTGCTATTCACCTGTGCATCACTTTCTAAGAATCTTACAAAAGAATAGGTCTTCAACCCATCTGGTGTAGTATTCTGTCTGTAATAACTTGTGTAGCGCAAGTCTGTACTTGTAGCCGAGAAAGCTGATGTCTCATACAGACTCTCAAGGTCTCTGCGGCCTTCAGTGAATGTACCGCGTGCTGTCTGTGATAAGAAAAGCGTAGAGATAGTGCTTGAAAGCGTATTGTTATACAAGCCAAAAATCAACTCTCCTGCTGCAGGGAAACGCTTAACATCGCTCAAAGAGCTATATTTCTTCAATGAGAAGTTATTTGTTGCGTCAATCACCTGCTTAGCATACTTAGCAGCATTTGTTACGTCACCCATAGCATAATAGACTCTTGCCTTTGTAGCAGCCACAGCATACTTATTAAAGAACACAGCACGTCCTTTCAGATAGTCATTAGTAGCTGTTGTCTCAACGTTTACGACATCATCGTTCTTCAAAAGTTCTTCAGCTTTATCCAAATCCGACAATATCGCCTCATACGTTTTATGCAAAGTCAATATCGTCTTATTGTTGAGGTCGAAAGTCGTTGCGTAGGGAATACCACGTGTTGACGCATTGCTTTGACCATAGTCTTCAGCAAAAAGACGAACGAGGTCAAAGTGCATAAAGGCACGTAAGCCATAGCACTCACCACGCATCAAAGACAGCTCCGCATGGTCAAACTTAGCCTTCTCTGTTTGGTCAATTATATTATTGACGTATGAGATTGCTTGATATTGCTTTGTCCAAATGGCGTCAACAATAGATCGCACATCACTTCGCATATAATCGTATTGACCTACGAAGTAGCTTGTCTCTGATGAGTTATCGTAACCAAAGATTTGTCCTAACTGGTCAACAAAGCCAAAGCTTAAGTTGCCACCATATAAGTCTGATGTTGCCATACTGCCATAAACACCATACATAGCATTACGGAAACCACGGATAGATGAGAACTGTTGTTCTTCATCCTCCTGCCCAGATGGTTGAACATTTATAAAGTCGTTACACGATACTACAGATAGCATCATGACAGCACCTACCAATAGTTTTGTATAATATGATATTCTCTTCATATTCATTTATTTCTTTCTTATTGTTACCTAAATAGTCTTTCACTGTTAACCATCATCGGCCTAAAAACCAAGTCTTACTGAAAACTCTACGCTTCGCTCATAAGGATAACTTAATCCGCGCTCACGTTTTACAGAGGAGAGATAGAAGAGGTCGTTAGCCAACATCTCCAAGTGTAAACGCTTCAAACCATATCGCTTGATAAACGTCAATGGCACTTCGTATGCCAACGAGAGACTGCTTAGTGTGATATAATTATTTGTCTCAACAAATCGTGATGTCTGCATAGGTACGCTGGAATCGCTAATACGCTTGTACTTTGCCTGCTGACCTACTTCCTTCCATCTGCTGCTAAATACGCGTTCGTCAGCATTATAGCGTGGGTCGGCACCCTCCACTTTACTTGCTAACGTCTGGTTATAGACAGCTCCGCCGAAAGAATAACGCATAGACATTCCCATTGAGAACTGCTTATAGGTAAGGTAAGAACCTAATGAGCCCATACCGAATGGTGTGGTATCGCCATATACGATCTTGTCATTAGGGTCGTAAACGAACGTAAGACTACCATCACGCTTAATGAAGACCTCATTACCCGTGATAGGGTCGATACCTGCAGAAGATACTACCTTCAATGCTGTCAACGACTGACCTTCCTCATAGATAGGCAATGGTGTCACACCGCCCTTTGCTTGGTTCTTCTCGTTTTGTTCGCGAAGAGCGTTACTAATCTTCTTAATCTTATTCTTGTTGTAAGCATAGTTAAGGCTCAACGACCACTCCCAATCCTTATTCTTGATTGGAATGACACGTGTCTGGAACTCGAACCCACGATTCTCTACCTCGCCGACATTCTCACGTGACGTGGTAATACCCAATGATGGAGCCTTCGTAATATCAAGCAGCAAGTTATCAGTATTCTTTACATAAACATCTGCCGAGAAGTCCCAACGTCCCTTGAACATTGTGAGGTCAAGACCGAGGTTGGCACTGAGTGTTCTCTCCCATTTAAGATTCTTGTTTCCAATACCCATTGGTACGGCACCAATACCTTTTATATAGTTAAGACCTGCCAAACTTGTGTACATTGTCAATGCCTGATAGGGTTCAAACGAGATGTTTCCGAGATAACCCAAACTTGCACGAAGCTTTAACAACTGGAAAGGTGAGCCCTTCAGGAACTTCTCATTATGAATATTCCATCCTGTACCGACACTCCAGAAAGGAGCGAAACGAGAGTTCTTACCAAACTTAGACGAACCCTCATAACGATAAATCACATCTAAGAAGTAACGGTTATCCCATATTGTGTTAAGGTTTACGAAGAAACCTGCACCATTGTACTTACTATCTACACCACCTGGTTTACCTGTTGGATAGTTTCCTGCCAACAATGGGTGGGCTACGTTGTCTGAATAATAGCCTACAGAACCATACCTACTACCGTCGACAGAGTTTGACTCGATAGTGGCACCTGCCATCGTCGTAAGGAACAGCTTACTGAATATATAGTTATTGTATGACACCATCAACTTACCCTGATAGGTTGTTGTACTGGTGAAAGTCTCTGTCAGTTGTCCTCTGCGTGACACATCGGCTACGTTCTTAATCTGATCTGCCGAGAATGGTGACACAAAGTTACGTCCCTCATATTTCGTCTTCTGTATTGAGAAGTCTCCATCAATTCTGAACTTCTCGCCCAACCACAACTGAAGGGTTGTTGTGTTTAATACGTCAAGCGTGTTTCCTCTGTTGAAACTACCTAACGATGCCTCATACAGAGGATTAGAGAGGTCATAGTTCAACTTTGGTTTCAGTGCTCCATACTCATCGTATGGATATTCATAAGGATTTTGCTTCACCCAATCAGAGAAGTCTCCATAGGGCGACTGAGTTGATTTTACAGATGAGATGGTAGCCGTATTGCTGATAAAGAACTTACCAGAAAGGTTATACGAGAGTTTGAAGTTTGTTGACAAACGCTCACGACTTGAACCCTTCATTACACCTTCTTCATCTCCATAACGCACACCTAAGTTGTATCGCGCGTGCTCATCGCCACCATCGATACTTACACTATGCTGTGAAGAAAGGGCATTACGCAAAGGCTTCTTAATCCAGTCGGTTGTTACGCCATCCTGAATCTGGTTGTAATAGTATGCGTACTTGTTTTGTAGCGCATATTGTTCCGCTAAATCGGTCGCTGTGTAAAGACCTGCCAAACGCTCGTACTCAAGCTTTTGTGATGCTGAAAGCAATTTATAATCACTCAAATCAGGAGTTGACAAACGTAATGTTCCGTTATAATTAAAACGCAACTTACCACCCTTGAGTGCCTTCGTTGTGATAACGATAACACCTGCAGAAGCCTTCGCACCATAGAGTGCCGATGCCGATGCATCTTTGAGTACGGTGATGGACTCGATATCGTTCATATCCATATCATTGACATAATCGACTTTTACCTGCGAACCGTCAACAACGAATACAGGCAAGTTTGCTTGACCTGAGAAAGTAGCACGTCCACGAATATTGATATCAGCAATCTTATTTGGGTCAGAACCGCCAAGGTTATCCTCTAACACGCTAAGACCCGGCACAAAGTTAGCCAAACTCGTAAGTACATTCTTTGTACCGACAGACAACAACTCGTCTTTCTTTATAGATACCTGCGAACCCGTAAAGCTGTTTCTATTCTTTGTAGCAAAACCTGTTACGACAACTTCTCCCAACTCACCAACGTCTTCCTGCATCGTGAAGTTGCCAGCCGTACCATTCTTTACCTTTTTCTCTAAAGGTTTATATCCGATATAATTAAAGGTAAGCGTAACCTCAGGCAGGTCGGTATTAATTTCATACTGACCGTCCAGGTTCGTAATATAACCGCCATTAAAGCCTTTCATTCGGATAGTTACACCAGGTAGAGGCAAACCGTCTTTATCGGTTACCTGTCCATATACTCCCTTCCGTTTCTCCTGTGTTGGTTTACGAACAAGTTTCACGCTGTTGCCATCAATACTATAGCTAAAACCTATCTTATTAAAGACTTGTCCTAACACGGCACGAACAGGCTGCGCTTGTGCGTCAATGTTAATTTTCTCCGCTTGAGATAGTAGCTCGGGAGTCACATCAAATTGTAATCCTGTTTGTTTTGACACCTCATCTAAAAAGGTCTTCAATTCTGTTTGCTTCATAGACAGCGTCACCACCATTTTATCAACATCTTGTGTTTGTGCTGATACGGTTGACACTATACTAAGCATTAACATCAGAGCTAGTACTGCCCAAATTCGTAATACAAGATTACTTTTCTGCATTTCTTTTCTCATTTCCCTCTGGTACTTTAATGTTTAGAATTATTCTCATGGATTAAAAGTATAATAACACTTTATTACGAGAATGATAAAAAATACGCCTTTTTATAGCGAATTTGCAAAAATACATAAAAATTAAAATAACAGCAAATATTTTTATTTAAATATTAATGCAGGAAGAGAATTGTAAGAGAAAAGTAAAAAAGATAATGGTCAAAGTTCCAATTCCAAACCTCAAACAGGGTCTATAACACATCGTGTGGGTTGTGTATTGATATTCCACCGGTTTGGTGCGGGTGCTTAGCACATGTGGTGCGGGTGCTTAGCACTAATGGTGCGGATGGTATGCACCACATGTGCGAAGGGTTAACACCATTGTTGTATATGGAGGGGGCGGGGTTTAATGTGCATTAAGCGTATTAAAACTAAGGTCAATCAGGAGTTGTGTTTAGTTCGAAGCTATACTTTTATACAATATTTTTATGCTCTATGACGAGTTACCTACACATGATTCATAATAGAGCCTTCAAACTTCCAAGTTCTGTTCTATTCGTTGACTGCTCCACAATGTGGGCATCTTCCTTTTCGGTGTAGGCGCATACCACAATTACCGCAATAGTAGGTCTCGCTGGTCTTACGCAGATAGACTCGGAAGGCATAATAGATATAAGCGATGAGAAGTGGATAACCTATATAATATAAGGTGAGCACCGAGAAAACGATATAATTCACTGCACATACCGCACCAAGACCACTAAGGTAGAGTAGGGTTTCACCCGACTTTAAGAGTCTTCTTACGTCGTCAATCGTAGCAATGGCGATGATGAGCATCGCCCATACAAGTACTAAGAAGATATTGAGCAATAGGGGTTGAGAGAAGGGGTTGAGTGACGGATGGAAGTAGAACTCTCGCCAAGTCTCTGGTGCAAAGAGTTGTATAGACGCATAGAAAGCAGCAGAGAGGGCTACAACGACTGCTAAGAGAGTGGGATAGATGGAACTTATATCGTTGAAATGTACGATATGCGCATTCTTCTTCAATATCTTGCGTGCCAAATATCCTACGCCCATGATTGAAATGACGATTAGGAAGATGAGCAGGTGAATGTTTGAGAAGGTAGAAATAAATTCAGAGATAGGATCAGCAGGATCAACCTGTTTCAACAGACGAGATTCGTGAATCCAGCCAAAGGCAAAGTCTTCTGTCGCTATTTGTACCCATACTGAATCCTGTTTATCATTCGGAAGGATTCTGATGTCAGCCACGGCAACTTCTTTTCCTTCCTTCACTGCAAAGGAGTCAGTCTTCATCTTGTTTACAGCCTCTTCTGGTTGTTGACGGAGAAGCATCAGTGAATCAGCCGTAACGATGAAATTAAAGCCTTGTGAATAATGATGTTTTACACGGAAAGCCAACGAATCTACTTTACTTCGTGAATCGCTCCACTCAATCTTATTTTTATCATCTTGCTTCATGATAGAGTCATCGCCAGACTCTAAACGACGAGTGATTTGCGCTTCCTGAATACTATCAGCAAGACTGAAAGAGGAAGGTGTCTTCTTATGATAACAGCCAGTAAGCAAGAAACTAAGCAGTAGGAGGAGAAGTCCGCCAACAATGCTACTTCGTTGTGTAAAGTAGTCGCCTGACTTCTTTGTTATTGAGGCTTTGGCAATTTCTTGTTGTTGCAGAGCTTGTGGATTTATGAGCATCATGATAAAGCTATAGATTATGTATTCATTTAAGTAACATTACACACGTTCATCTGACAATTCTTACAATCGAATTCTAAACGAAAACGACGTTTGTCAGGTAGCTCGAGGAAGAGAGGTTCACGCCAAGTAGGCTTTTTCCCACCACGCTTGACACAGTATCCGAGTGAATAACGAATGCAATGACGGCACTGCATCAATAGGTGAGAAACAGCTTCTTTGTCCCCCTTAATTGAGAATGACTTAGATGTTGCATCCGCACCATTGGCAACACCATTAGGATATTGAATCTCAAAGGCGGGGGCGGCCTTGGTTAGTCCTTGCTGTTCATAGAACTTGCGGGCTGCATCATTAGAGATATTATAAAGATAAGGTAATTGCTGGTACTGAGATGGATTTACCATGGAGAATTGCAGCTTAGGTTCTGAGGAATTCTTTTTCGACTTTCTATGAATGGTCATACGCTGCATACTCATTACTTCTTTGTCAAGATTTTCTATCACCAAACGACGAAGTTCTGCCAAAATGCTACTTGGAATGAAGTATTTATCCGCCCCATCAACAATCTCAACATCTGCACACTCATAAACGGTATTACCCAGTTTTGTCAGCTGACGAATGATATTATCATGTTGTGGTTTCTGTGCAAGTTGGAGGGTAAGGGCTATCTCCCCCAGTCCCTCCAAAGAAGAGGAGCATCTAACGGGATGCTCGTTGGAGGTCGTTTCGTGAGAAGTTGAATTTGAAACAGGATGCTGGTCAGATGTTTGTTCGTATGATATAAGTTTAGCCCCAATCACCTCAGCTCTTGCCCATATCAGCCCATGATCTTCCCCTCCTTCGGAGAGGGTGGGGGAGGTCTCAGGGTTAGCTCCAAACCACATCTTTATCTGAATCTTACGTTCAGCGGTCTTTCCACTCAACTCCTTGTCGAATGCTTGATCCTGGTTGCGGTATAGGCTCATACCAGCCTTTAAGCCTCGAGGCATCTTGAAAGGGTATAGACGATTACCAACAGCACGATTCACACGGAAACCCTCCAAGCGTGCAGACTGACTTTCTGGATCACGTGAAAGGAAACATAGTCCGTCACCATTGGCAAAGTTTGCTGTGCTGGACACGTTAAAACTATCACGTCTGATCTCCTTTATGCGACCCACAAACTCACCGAGAGCCTTTGGCGTATCGGGTGAGAAGATGTCGGCTTGTCTTCCTTTGAGAAAATAATTAGTATATCCACGATTGAAAGTCTTCTTCAAATCAGGTGTAAACGAATAGCGGACACGTCCTAATGAGGTACGACGGAACTCGCCAGGGTTCTTGCGGATAATCTCATCAATACGCTTACTATATGCTGAAACAACATTCTTCACATAGTTGATGTCTTTCAGTCGTCCTTCAATCTTAAAGGCACAAGCGCCAGAACGCATCAGCGTCTCAAGATTATCTATTTGACTCATATCCTTCAATGAGAGAAGATGACGCTGATGTTCGATAGTTTTCCCATCTGCGTCTTTTAAGTCGAATGCTAATCGACAAAACTGTGCACAGGCTCCACGATTGGCAGAACGACCGAAACTATATTGTGAGACATAGCAGACACCGCTATAACTCACACATAACGCTCCATGCACGAAAGCCTCTAACTCAAGGTCAGGTAACTTCCTGTGAATATCCTTAATCTCTTCAGCAGATAGTTCGCGAGCCAGTACAACGCGGTCAAAACCCTGCAGGCTCAGCCACTGTGCTTTCTCCCACGTACGTGTGTCACACTGCGTGCTGGCGTGGAGGGCTACCGTGTCGGGGACCATCTCCCTCACCTTACTCATCAATCCCATGTCTTGCAGGAGGAAAGCATCTACACCCACCTTCACCAGTTTGCGTACCAAAGCAAGTGTTTCCTCAAACTCGTCGTTATAGATAATCGTATTGATTGTCACGTGGACCGTTGCACCATAGCGATGAGCATATTCGCACAACTTACCAATATCCTCCATACTATTGCTTGCTGACTGACGAGCGCCAAAGCGTGAAGCACCGATGTAAACAGCGTCAGCACCATGGTCAATTGCAGCTATGCCACACTCTAGGTTCTTGGCTGGGGCGAGAAGCTCGATATTGTTGGGTGTTGGGTGTTGGGTGTTGGGTGTTGATGAATACATATTGTTGGGTGTTGGTTGTTGGGTGTTGGTTGTTGATGGTTACTATTGTTGGTTGTTGGGAAATAGTATTAAGTACGACTTACATTTCATTAATACCCATCACCCAATTCGTGAATAGCAGGTTGGCATGGGCACGCCAGGTGACTAGCGGGCCATTCTCAGGATTGTCTTCACGATAATAATACTTTGGGAGTTCAACGTCATCACGCTTGCCAAGGTCACGACGATACTCTGTGTCAAGGGTGTTGGGAGCATACTCCATGTGGCCCGTGATAAAGAAGTCTTGCCTACTTCGTGATCTGATGATTGACACGCCACTCTCTGCAGACTCAGCAATGACCTCGAGGTCGTCAATGCGGTCGATATCCTCGCGTCTTACCTCCGTATGACAACTCTGTGGCATACGGAAGACATCATCAAAACCACGGAAGAGAGGTAGATTTAGCTTTAGTGGGGTTGTTGGGAAGATACCAAACATCTTCTTTGGTAATGGATATTTCGGGATGCCATAGAAATGATAGAGTCCAGCCTGTGCCGCCCAACAGATGTAGAGCGTTGAACGCACATTCTCATGCGCCCAATTGAATATCTCTTGTAGTTCTCGCCAATAGTCCACCTCTTCGAAAGGGATATCTTCAACGGGTGCACCAGTGACGATAAGTCCATCAACTTGCTCCTTGTTTACTTCCTCAAGTGTATGATAGAAACGGTCCATGTGCTCCTGTGGTGTATGCTTTGATGTATGACTTTTCAATTTCAGAAAGCTAATGTCCATGGGAAGTGGACTATGAGACAGAAGGCGTATGAAATCCGTCTCAGTCGTTGCCTTGAACGGCATAAGATTGAGAATGACAATACGAATGGGTCGCTTGTCATCTTTCTTTACAAGCATTTCTTCGATGTCGATATTCTCACGCTTCAATATATCAATTGCGGGAAGTCCGTCAGGTAATCTTAATGGCATATCCTGTTTCCTTTATCTTTTGTGGGAGCATAAGCATACAGTCCCTCTATTTTCTCTAATTTAAATAAGCTACAAAGATAGTAATTAATCACAGATTTTACAAGTCTTACTTGCACAAAAGTATTGCTAAGAATAATATACTACTCAGTGAAACAACAAAAAAGACTCACCCTAGGCTTTGTTATCAGAAAAATATCTGATAGATTGCCTAGAGTGAGTCCTTTATTTTATAGATTTATCGGTGTGGCTAATACCAAATGATAGGAGTAATAGGAATGATAGGTATAAAAGGCTGAAAGTAAATTAACCATCAAGCCATCAATACCCAACATCCATCACCTACCAAAGCTTCAACCGCTGAGCTTCTGGGATGAACAGCTTATCACCTTCCTTCACACCAAACGCTTTATACCATGCGTTGATATGTGGTAAAGCACCATTCACGCGCCATTCGCCAAGAGAGTGAGGGTCACTCTTTACACGACTGCGAATCTCAGCTTCAGTGATGTTGTTTGCCCATACACCAGCATAAGCGATGAAGAAACGCTGTTCAGGTGTGAAGCCCATGATTGTCTTACCCTTCTTAGCCTCTGGTGTCTTCATGAAAGCATTGAAGGCAACCTCAAGACCACCATGGTCAGCGAGGTTCTCACCCAAGGTGAGCTTACCATTTGCATTGAGGTCAGGTAACACCTTAATAGCACTGAAGAAGTCGGCATACTTACCCGTACGTGCCTCAAAGTTCTTACCATCTTCTTCTGTCCACCAGTCTGTCATATTACCATCCTTGTCATAGTGACGACCTTGGTCATCAAATCCGTGTGTCATCTCATGACCGATAACCACACCAATAGCACCATAGTTAAAAGCGTCATCAGCCTTAGGGTCAAAGAAAGGATACTGCAGGATACCTGCTGGGAAGCAGATTTCGTTTGTCGTAGGGTTATAATAAGCATTTACCGTCTGTGGTGTCATCAGCCACTTGTCCTTATCGACAGGCTTACCAGCCTTCTCCTCAATAGCATCCTTTGCCCAGAACTTATGGCAGTTCTGCACATTCTCATAATATGACTTTGATGGATCAATCTTAAGTTCACCTAAGTCCTTCCACTTATTAGGATAGCCCACCTTAACATAGAAGGTTGAGAGCTTCTCAAGTGCTGCCTTCTTTGTAGCCTCGCTCATCCAGTCCTGTGCTTTGATACGTTCAGCAAGACTCACTTCGAGGTTCTTTATCAGTTCTTCCATACGCTTCTTACTTGACGCAGGGAAGTAACGCTCACAATAGATACGACCCAAAGCCTCACCCATCTGCTTCTCTACCTGTTGTGTGGCACGCTTCCAACGAGGGTAATCCTCCTTGGTACCACGCATCGTCTTACTGAAGAAGTTGAAGTATTCTGCACGAACATCATCGCTCAGATAATTAGCTGAAGCCAAGATAGCACTCCACTCCATACGAGCACGAAGTTCGTCAGCACTCTCTGTTGAAGCCAACTTGTCAACACCAGCAAGGAAAGATGGTTGACCTACTACCATCGTCTGAATATCCTTGCTATTAACACCTTCAGCATTCATCAATTGTTCAAGAGGAATGTTTGGATACTTCTCCTTAAACTCATTGAGTGTCATCTTGTTGTAGTTAGCCTCTACATCGCGCATCTCGGTACGACTTTTAGATATCAAGGCTAACATTGTTTCGTAACGCATAATGGCATCACTCTTAGCCTTGGCTTGTGTATCAGAGAAGCCATAGAGACGGAACATGTTTGCAATAAACTGGCGATAAGCATTACGAATGTCAGTCGTTGCCTTATCATTGTCCAGATAGTATTCCTTCTGTCCAAGACTCAACCCACCCTGATAGATAAGGAGGATATTCATCTTGGCATTCTTCTCGTCAGCCTCGAAGCTGTATTCCATTGGCACGCCATAACCAAAGCTAGCATACTTTAGCTGAAGTGCACGAAGGTCTGAGAGTGTCTTTGCGTCTTCCATCTCGCTGAGTAAAGGTTTAACCGGACTAATTCCCTCTTTGTTACGACGCACAGAGTCCATGGCGAGCTTATAGAAGTCGCTCAGCTTTCTCTCAACTGACCCTTCTTTACCAGGCTTCTTAAGCAAATCAGTAAGGATGGTGTTGATACGTTTGTTATTGTTCTCCTGTAGTTGGTCGAAAGAACCAAAACGCGAGAAAGCACCTGGTAGCGGATTTAGTTTCTGCCATCCACCAGTAGCAAATGTAAAGAAGTCGTCAGCCGGACGTACCGACTTGTCTAGGTTTTCAGCCTTGATACCTGCTTGGCCTTGCGCCATGCCAGTAATCGGGGCAGATGCTAAGAGCATCATTGGTAAAAGTGTTTTGATACGCATAGTAAATATGTTTTAGATAATTCAAAATCCAAAATTAATAATTATGAGAACTGCGATAAAAAAGTAAAAGAGTAAGACAGTAAAAACGTTAGCGCTCAAAGTCTAGACTTCAAAAGTCAAACTTCAAAAGTCAAACTTCAAACTTCAAAGTTCAAACTTCCAAAAATCAAAGTTCCAAGTTCAAAGTCTCCAGCTCTTCCGATAGTACCATCCATCTATCGTTCTCCTCATCAAGTTCACGTTGTAGGTTGGTATATTCTGTTACGAGTTCCATATTCGAGGCATTCTCAGGAGCCATGAGGAGTTCATCGAGTTCACTCTTACGTGCTTCCAACTTCGCTATTTTTGCTTCAGACTCATCAACAGCACGTTGTGCCTTACGAATTTTCTTCTGTTGTTCTTTGCGTTCAGCGTAAGATAAAGAAGAAGCCCCCTCCGACTCCCCCGAAAGGGGGAGAGTTGCATCTTTGCTATTATTTGATGAAAACTTACCATTATCCCCACCACTCAGCGAGAGATTCTCTGCACTCTCCCCCTTTCGGGGGAGCTGGAGGGGGCTTTTGAGCCAGTCGTAGATACCGCCCAGATGCTCTCTCACCTTACCGCCTCCGAACTCATACACCTTGCTGACCAATCCATCTAAGAACTCACGGTCGTGGCTCACGATGATAGCCGTCCCATCAAAGGCTTTAATTGCTTCTTTCAACACTTCTTTTGAAGCGATGTCAAGATGGTTCGTTGGCTCGTCGAGGATGAGGAGGTTGACAGGCTCAAGCAAGAGTTTAATCATAGCCAGGCGTGAACGCTCACCACCAGATAGTACCTTTACATACTTCTCAGAAGTCTCTCCGCCAAACATAAAGGCACCAAGCAGATCGTTGATTCTCAAACGCATATCGCCTGTAGCCACTCTGTCGATGGTATCATAAATCGTCAGATTCTCATCCAACAGTTGTGCTTGGTTCTGTGCAAAATAACCTATCTGCACATTATGCCCTATCTTCAGCGTACCATCAAATGGTATCTCACCCATGATACACTTCACAAAAGTAGATTTTCCCTCACCATTCTTACCAACAAAGGCTACCTTTTCACCTCGTTTGATGATTAGATTGACAGCCTCAAATACCGTCTGACCAGGTCCATCGCTATGCAAGCGACTTGGATAAGTTTTGCCCAAATCCTCTGCAATAATCGGGTAATCGCCACTTCGTAAGCAGGGAGGGAACTTTAGGCGCATAGCAGAATTATCCACCTCGTCAACTTCTATAGGCACAATCTTCTCCAATTGGCGGATGCGCTGCTGTACCTGTACGGCTTTAGTAGCCTGATAACGGAAACGCTCAATGAAAGCCTTAGTATCCGCAATCTCTTTCTGTTGATTCTCATAGGCACGAAGTTGTTGCTCACGACGTTCTTTCCGAAGAACAAGATACTCATCATACTTCACACGATAATCTTCCACGTGTCCGCAAGTAATCTCTAACGTACGATTCGTCACGTTATTGACAAAAGCACGGTCGTGACTTACGAGCACAACAGCCTTAGCACTCTGAGCGAGAAACTGCTCCAACCATTGTATAGACTCGATATCAAGGTGGTTCGTCGGCTCATCAAGGAGGAGCACATCAGGACGACGAAGGAGAATCTTTGCTAACTCAATACGCATACGCCATCCACCGGAGAACTCACGTGTAGGACGTTCAAAGTCTTCTCTAGTAAAACCAAGACCAGTCAACGTTCGTTCTATCTCAGCCTCATAGTTTTCACCTCCCATCATCATATAACGCTCGTGTTCCGTTGTGAAGCGTTCTACTAACTCAGCATATCCATCACTCTCATAATCGGTACGCTCAGCCATCTCTTGCTCCATCTTCTTGAGCTTCTCTTCCATCTTCGTTTTGTCAGCGAAAGCCTTGCGCGTCTCTTCCTTCACGGTAGTATCGTCAGATAGCTTCATTACCTGTGGAAGATAGCCTATCGTTGTGTCATTTGGTACAGACACTGAACCGCTCGTTGGCTTCTGCATCCCACAGAGAATCTTCAGCATCGTTGACTTTCCTGCTCCGTTCTTGCCCACTAAGGCTATCCTATCTCGTTCGTTGATGACGAATGAAACATCCTTAAACAATGGCTTTACGCCAAATTCCACCGTCAGTCCGTCTATTGATATCATTTCTTTTCTCTTTCCTAAATATTCTTTGCAAAGATAATATTTTCTTTTCGAATTGTAAAGTCCTCGTATAGTCTAACTTCGTTGAATCAAGAACTATTGGGAACCCTTTAGGTAAAACTAATCATAGGATTTTTACCTAATCTGTCTCTACATTATATGTAATGGGCAAAGTTAGTAAAAATAACGAAAAGAAGCAATGATTTTATGAACTTTGAGTTTTGGACTTTGAATTTTGAACTTGGAGCATTGAGTTCTATTCGTTTTCTCACATAAATCTGTGAGCGTTTGATGGGGACTTTGAACATTAACCTTGGAAGTTTAATTTTCAACCTTTGAGATGTTTAGTCGATGGAATTAACAGATAGGATAAGAACCAAGTTATCTATTCCTAGTCGCAGCTAATTAGGATGGCGTAAGTTGAGATCTGTCAATGAGTTAGCATGGATTATAATCTTAACTTATACAATATCTACCCACGTTTACCAACATCGGTTGTTTTATTGATACTTAGTATGTTTGGTGCGGGTGCCTAGCACGGATGGTGCGGAGGCTTAGCACGGATGGTGCGGATGGCTAGCACCACATGTGCGGAGCGATAATTGCACAATGAAACAGGATTGAATAAGGATGTGATGTACGTAAAGCGTTGCAAAGCGATGGTTGACTATGGGGTGTTTCACCGTTAAATGAGTAAGGGACAATGACTTTCGACCATGATATTTTCTCTCGGTCAATTGAAATTATTTAGTCATACGATTCGTTATTACGCCACGTGGTTTGATGATGAATGCAAAGTGTGACGGATAAATAATGTGTAGAAATAATCAACTAATGTAACTTTTTCTAAACAGCTGATAATAAACATTCGTCGTTCATAATTTTCTCATCTCGATTTTTTTTTGTAAGTTTGCGGAATAAAGGAGAAAAGGGTGATTATTCACATTCTGAATATTTACCAGCAATAAATACTTATTTGGAAATCTTTAAACCTAACCTATTAATACACATTTTTCAACATAAGAAATAAATAAAAGAATATGAAACAGAATCTTAAACATGTTGTGCTTGCTGCAGGACTTGTCTGTACAGCACTCACGGGTCAGGCTCAAAACGCAAGACCAAAGACTACACAAATGGTAAGTAACGCACTTATGAAACCAAGTACATTACCTTTCAATGCCCCTGATTTTAGTCGTATCAAGGGGGACGACTACCTCCCTGCCATCAAAGCGGGTATCGCTCAGCAGAGAGCGGAGATTAAGAAGATTACTGACAATAAGCAGAAGCCTACTTTTGCTAACACTGTTTTGGCTTACGAGCGAAGCGGAAAGATGCTTGAGCGTGTGTCAAACATCTTCTACGCCTTGGTGTCAGCTGATAAGACACCAGAGATTGAGAAGGCACAAACAAGTATCGTTCCTTTACTGACAGAATTTGAGAATGAAATTAAATTCAATCAGAAATTCTTCCAGCGTATCAAGTATGTTTACGATCACGAATACAAGACACTCAAGGGTGAAGATAAGAAACTCTTAGAAGTTATCTATAAGGATTTCACTCATGCTGGTGCCCTCCTCGCAAAAGATAAGATGGCTCGGATGCAGGAAATCAACAAGGAACTGGCTAAGCTCCAGCAGGAGTTTGGAGATATGCTTCCTAAAGCAGGCAACGAAGCTACGGTATGGGTCAGTGACGTTAAGGAATTGGCAGGCCTCAGTGAGGGAGATATTGCACAGTGCAAGAAGGATGCTGAAAGCCGTGGCGGTAAGGCACCTTATTGTATCGTGATTACGAACACTACACAGCAACCAATCCTCGCAAGTCTTGACAATCGTGCCCTACGTGAGAAGGTTTACAATGCTTCAATTCATCGTACGGATGGTACAGGTGCTTACAACACCTTCCCAATCATCGTGAAGATTGCACGTCTGCGTGCAGAGAAGGCACAGCTCATGGGATATAAGAACTATGCTTCTTACTCACTTTCACAGACAATGGCTAAGAACACAGACAATGTCTATGCCTTCCTACACCAGATGGTTGAGGCTTACAAACCAAAGTCTGAGGCGCAGACAAAGGCTATTGAGGAGTATGCGCAGAAGACTGAGGGTGCTGACTTCCGTCTCCAACCTTACGATCGCTTCTATTACTCAGCAAAGATGAAGAAGGCGCAGTTTAACTTTTCAGACGATGATGTGAAGCCTTATTTCAACCTCGATTCAGTACTTGTGAATGGTATCTTCTATGCTGCTCATCGTGTCTATGGACTTAACTTCCGTGAGCGTAAGGATATCCCAACCTATCATAAGGATATGAAAGTGTTTGACGTACTTGATGGCGATGGTAAGCAGTTGGCTCTCTTCTATTGTGATTACTTCCGTCGTCCAACAAAGCGTGGTGGAGCATGGATGAGTGCCTTCCTTAAGCAGAGTAGTGACCGCAATCAGAAACCATTGATTTACAATGTTTGTAACTATGCGAAAGCACCTGAAGGCCAACCAACACTGCTCACATGGGATGAGACCGAGACAATGTTCCATGAGTTTGGACACGCCCTGCATGGTATGCTCTCAAACTGTAAGTATAACACATTGAGTGGTACAGCCGTATCACGTGACTTCGTGGAGATGCCATCACAGTTTAATGAGTCGTTTGCAAGTATCCCTGAGGTGTTCAACCACTATGCACGTCATTACAAGACTAACGAACCAATGCCAGATGCACTTCGTGAGAAGATGCTGGGTTCGCTGAACTACCTTTCAGCTTATTCATTGGGTGAGAATCTTGCGGCAACAAGTGTTGATATGGCATGGCATTGCCTTTCTCCTTCAGAGATTCCAACAGCTGAAGCGGCTCCAGCTTTCGAGAAGAAAGTGCTGGCGGATATGAGCTTGTTGAATAATCAGATACCTCCTCGTTACTCTACATCTTACTTCAACCACATCTGGGGTGGTGGATATGCAGCTGGTTATTACAGCTATCTGTGGAGTGAGGTGTTGGCAGTGAACATTGCCGACTATTTTGCAACGCATGGTGCCTTGACACGTAAGGTAGGTGATGACTTCCGCCAGAAGGTTCTTTCTCGTGGTAACACACGTGATCTCATGACCATCTTCTCTGATTTCACAGGTCTTAAGGCTCCTGATACCAAGGCGTTGCTGAAGGCAAGGGGAATGTAAAAAAAGCCCTCTCCAACTGAACCAACCAACTGGCCCCTCCCCCTTACCCCTCCCCCATAGGGAGGGGAGTGATTACCGTCATTTGCCAAAAATTAAAAATACAGCAATGAAAAGTAAAACACAATCAAAAAGACATATCACTCCCCTCTACGGGGGAGGGATAAGGGGGAGAGGTCGGTTATTCTTTTTCTTTCTTCTCTCTCTTCTAATCCTCAACTTTAGCATAAAGGGCTATTGGAAAATAAAATCCTATTCATTCCAAAGCCATTTCAAAGATGTATGGGAAATCTGTCACGAAAGGGGATATAATGAAGACTATTGCATCCTCGTAGACTTCTCACGCCCATCGGGTGAGGACCGAATGGCTATCATCGACCTGAATACATTGACCGTGCTCGACACTGGTCCCTGCGCACACGGCAAAGGAGAGGGTAATAGTGCGTGGAAACCTATTTTCTCAAATAGGGAGGGAAGCAGATGTTCAAGTCTCGGAGCCTTCAAGATTGCAGAGAAAGGCTATTCCACTACTGTCGGACTGCGTTTTGCACTTGATGGTCTTGATGCTTCGAACTGCAATGCACGCCGAAGAAACATCCTCATCCATAGTTCTCGATACGTAGGCATTATGCACCATCTCACCTCCTATCTCCCACTCACCGATGCTTCGTGGGGGTGCTTCACGACAAGCCCCGCTATGCTAAGGAAAATCGAAGCCCTTTGTGACAAGAGCAGAAAACCCATCCTGCTTTATGCATATAAATAATCTTGATGAACAAAAAGATTCTTATGAAACTGAGCTTGAAAAGAGTCCTGACCTGTATAATCCTGACTGTACTCGCCAGTCTCACCACACGTGCCCAGACCTTATGCGTCATTGATGGCATTCCTCTACCCGACTCCCTCCTGCACGTTACCATTGACGAGATGCGGTCGGATTCGGCTAAACAGATTGTATCACATAGGCTGGGACTTATTCCGCCTTATGCCATCGAATCCATACAAATTTTCTCGGCAGAAGAACAGATAAAACAAGGGAAGAACATCACATTCTGTAAATTACCCGCAGATATCATCCTCATACGAACCAACTCCCTTGCAGAACTCCAATGGATTCTGAACGGCAAGATGATAAACCCACGAAAAAGACTGACCATCATTGATTACAAACTTTCACCCCAACGTATAACGGAGGCTTTGCCAAGGCGTATTAAGCCCACGGACATCCTCTCTGCCGACATCATTACTTATATAAACGATCCACGACAAGAAAAACATCCAACCATCGTGATTAAGACAAAACCTACTGATTCTTCCAAAAACAAAGGGCACTGACCGAAGAGAACAATGGAAGGGAAGTCGTTATATTCCACAAAAGATAAGAAATAAACCAGTATCTGAAAATGATTAGACAAACACCATACAGCAAGGAAAACGAACACAAGAATAATAGCAAACACTCCGCAAATCAGGCTCTCCCTCTTGCGGGGGAGGCAGAGGGGGCTTCCTTTATCTCTCACTCTCTTTCCCTTCCTCTCCAAAGCGTTTCGGCAGTTCTCACCTTACTCGATGAAGGCTGCACGATTCCTTTTATAGCACGCTATCGTAAGGAGCGGACAGGGAACCTTGATGAGGTACAGATAACCAATATTAGTGAACTAAACGAGCGCTTAAAAGAACTTAGCAAACGTAAGGAAACCATCCTTAAGACAATCCGTGAGCAAGAGAAACTAACGTCTGAACTGGAAAGGAAAATTCTTGCTTGTATGGATTCCACAGAATTGGAAGACATCTATCTACCTTATAAACTCAAACGGCGCACACGTGCGCAGATAGCTCGTGAAAAGGGATTGGAGCCATTGGCATTGGCGATAATGAGAGAAGCCTCCCCCAACCCCTCCGAAAGGAGGGGAGTGCCTATCCCCCCACATCTCAGCAAAGAACTTGCAAGCTTGTCTCTCCCCCTTTCGGGGGAGTCGGAGGGGGCTTTAGACATCATCGCCGAGATTGTTTCTGAGAACCAGCAGGCACGCAATACTGTTCGCACTGCTTATAAGCGTGAGGCCATCATATCTTCGAAAGTTATTAAGAAGATGCAGGATACGGATGAGGCACAAAAGTTTGCTGATTACTTCGACTTCTCTGAACCGCTCCGTCGTTGTAATAGTCATCGTTTGCTTGCTATGCGTCGGGGTGAGGCGCAGGGCATCCTGCGTGTGAGTATCATGATTGATGGCGAGGAGTGCATCTCACGCATCACTCGTCAGTTTGTGCGAGGGAACGGAACATGTCAGACTCTTGTCTGCAAGGCCATTGACGACTCCTTTAAACGACTAATCAATCTGAGTATTGAAAACGAATTCGCCGCTTTGAGTAAGGAGCATGCTGACGATGAGGCTATTAAGGTTTTTACAGATAATCTTCGTCAGTTGCTTCTCTCTCCACCACTTGGACAGAAACGTATCTTAGCACTCGACCCAGGCTTTGCCAATGGATGTAAAATTGCTTGTCTTGACGAACAAGGTAATCTCCTGCATCATGAGATTATCTATCCACATCCACCTCGTAATCAACAGGCACAAGCGGCACAAGCCTTGAAAAGGATGATTTCCACTTATGAGGTTGAGGCAATAGCCATCGGCAATGGTACGGCGAGTCGTGAGTCAGAAGCCTTCGTTAATAAGGTTCTTCATGAACCTAATCAGAACTTTGGCGACATCTTAAAATATGTGGTCAGCGAGGACGGAGCTTCTATCTATTCTGCGTCACCTGTGGCACGTGAGGAGTTTCCTGATGAGGATGTGACGACACGTGGAGCCATCTCTATTGGTCGGCGACTGATGGACCCACTCGCTGAGCTTGTAAAGATTGACCCGAAGAGTATCGGAGTCGGACAATATCAGCATGATGTTGACCAAATAAAATTAAGACACTCACTCGACCAAACAGTCATGAGTTGTGTCAATCAGGTTGGTGTCAACCTCAATACAGCTTCTCGACATCTGCTCACTTACGTTAGCGGACTCGGTCCTGCACTTGCTCAAAACATCATTGATTATCGTCGTGAACATGGTGCCTTTACCTCACGTACCCAACTTAAAAAGGTGAAGCGTCTGGGTGATACAGCCTTCCAGCAATGTGCTGGTTTCTTACGTATTCCTAATGCCAAGAACCCGCTCGACAACTCTGCTGTTCATCCTGAAAGCTATCACATCGTTGAGCAAATGGCAAAAGACCAAGGTTGTACGATAAAGGATTTGATTGGCAATAAGGGTCTCTTGTCGAAGATTGATATTCAACGCTATCTCACTTCCCACTCATCCCGCCCTTCAGAAGCCTTGGGCGAGGTTTCACTTCGTGACATCCTCTCTGAACTTGAGAAGCCTGGTCGTGACCCACGTGGGGCGGTTGAAGTCTTTGAGTTCGATAAGAATGTCCACAAGCTAGACGACCTCATCGTTGGGATGGAACTTCCTGGTATTGTGACGAATATTACCAACTTTGGTGCCTTTGTCGATATTGGTGTTCATCAAGACGGACTTGTACACATCTCTCAGCTCTCCGACCGCTTTGTCACTGATCCAACGCAGATTGTCCGCCTACATCAACACGTTCGTGTTCGTGTCGTTGAGGTTGATATCCGTCGTAAGAGGATTGCGTTGAGTATGAAGTTAGGTGTTAGGTGACTTCGCAACGAGGTAAGCCGTTGTTAGATCTTCATAATAAGACAAATAAAAGGTACTGATTAAACAAGAGGAGGGTAAAATCTGTCTCAATATAATGCCCTAATGATAAGAAGCAAGAACCATTTGATAAATTAACTTAAGAATTACTTGCATACTACATGAAAAGACTATAACTTTGCAGGCACACAAGTTGTGTGTTATACAAGATGTATTTTATATTGTAAAGCGATGATAAATATGAAAATTTCAGAGAAGGATTCTCGAATAAAGTTTCCATAAAGAGATGTATCTACGTGGATGTTTTCAAAGATTTGGGATAAACAGAGGAAACAGGGATAGTAGATAGGATAACAACATAAAGTTAAGATGTGCAAAAACACCTTTTGACTTTTCACTTTGATTTTTACAAACAAAAAAGACTAATTTATGAAGAAATTATTTCAACTGTCTTGTCTTGCAGTCATATTTCTTTTATGCGCTTGTCATTCAAAGAAAGAAACAGAAGTAAAATCAGTTTACACGGCAACGACTCCATTGGTAGAAACCATCTCTCTGCCACGTTCCTATGTTGCCAACATCGCTTCACAACAAAACATTGAAATCCATTCGCAACAAACAGGTATCTTACAAAATGTTTATGTTAGTGAGGGACAATATGTAAGAGCGGGACAACCACTTTTCCGTATTGCAATTGTTGGTGCTGAAGAAGAGATTGCGAAGGCTAAAGCTGCAGCAGAACAAGCGAGTATCGATTTGCAGAATGTTACGAACCTTACCGATAATAAGGTGCTATCAAATAATGCCAAACGCATGGCAGTGGCTAAATTGAAAGGGGCAGAAGCCGATTATAAGTTAGCTGTATTGCACAAACGTCTTTCTCTCATTCGAGCTCCTTTCTCGGGTATTTTAGGTCGCATCCCTAACAAAAGAGGGAGTTTGGTAGATCCCAGCGACTTACTTACCAGTTTGTCAGACAATAAGAAGGTACTTGTTTATTTTAATGTTTCTGAAACAGACTATTTAGATTTTCGTCTGCATCCGGAGCGTTTCTCAAACAACCCCTTACAGCTTGTATTGGCAAATGGTGACGTCTTTCCTGCAAGGGGAAAGATGTTAGATATTGGTGGACAGTTTGATAGTTCAACTGGAACAATTGCCATTCGCGCTATCTTTGACAACCCCAACAACCTTTTACGCAATGGCGAAACAGGTACGGTGAAACTCTTTGTATCTAAAAAGGATGCTCTCTTGATTCCTCAAGAAGCAGTTTATGAGTTACAAGATCAAAAATATGTTTTCGTAGTAGATAAACATAACGTTGTACATCAACGTGCGATAAAGATAGATAGTGAAATCACAGGAGCTTATGTTGTCTCCTCAGGTTTGCAAGCTACCGACCGATATCTTGTCGATGGAATACAAAAAGTTAATGATGGCGACAAGGTAAGCATCTCAATGGTATCTCCGCAAGCCGCAATGAAGTTGGATAAACTAAACGCTGATTAGTTATGTTTAAGATCTTTATTCGTAGGCCAGTGCTCTCAATTGTAGTATCACTGGTCATTGCCTTTATTGGCATACTATCACTTTCCAATCTACCTATCACGCAGTTTCCATCCATCTCTCCTCCAAAGGTCAATGTGATTGCTAACTATCCTGGTGCCAATAATGAGTTGCTGGTAAAGTCGGTCATCATTCCGTTGGAGCAAGCCTTGAATGGTATTCCTGGTATGAAATACATAGAAAGCGATGCTGGTAACGATGGCGAGGCAGAGCTAAACGTCGTGTTTAAGTTGGGTACTGACCCCAATGTCGATGCGGTAAATGTTCAGAACCGTGTGTCTTCTGCTACAAATAAATTGCCACCTGAAGTCATTCGAGAAGGTGTAAAGATATCACGTGAAGAGCCAAACATACTTATGTATATCAATCTTTACAGTGATGATCCTGAGGTTGATCAGAGCTTTCTGTACAACTACTTTGATATCAACATATCTCCAGAGTTGTTACGTGTAGATGGTGTTGGCGATTTGGATATTCTTGGTACGCGTAACTATGCTATGCGTGTGTGGTTACATCCAGACAAGATGGTAGCTTATGGATTGTCAACTGATGACGTCAGTGATGCACTTGAAGATCAGAATATAGAGGTGTCACCAGGAAAGTTAGGTGAGAGCGGAGGTATAAGACCACAGGTTAAAGAGTATGTTTTGAAATATCCAGGGCGTTATACCAGTGAAGAGGAATATAAGAATATCATCGTTAAAAGCGATAATAATGGAAATATCGTACGCTTAAAAGATATTGCCGACGTACATTTAGGAAGTGAAGTATATGATATCTACTCCACCTTCAATGGTCGTCCTTCAGCTGCTGTTACGTTGAAACAAGCGTATGGTAGTAATGCACGTAATGTCATCAGCAAGGTTAAGGATGCGATGTCGCATCTACAAAAAGACATGCCAAAGGGAATGCACTATGAAATCAGCTACGATGTGAGCAGATTCTTGGATGCAAGTATTGAGAAAGTAATACACACCCTGTTTGAAGCCTTCATCTTAGTGGCTATTGTGGTATTCATCTTCTTAGGCGATTGGCGTGCCTCAATTATTCCGATTATGGCTGTCCCGATATCATTATTGGGCAGTTTTATTGCGATGATGTTATTCAACATAACGCTCAACATGATTTCCCTCTTTGCCTTGGTTATGGCCATTGGTATTGTGGTGGATGATGCTATTGTCGTGATTGAAGCTGTAAATGTAGAAATCTCACGCAATAATCTTACGCCTATCGAAGCCACAGAAAAAGCCATGAAGGAAATCAGTGGTGCCATTATCGCCATCTCCTTGGTAATGGCGTCGGTCTTTATCCCTGTTGCGTTCATGGGTGGTCCAGAAGGTATGTTCTATCGTCAGTTCTCCATCACAATGGCATCAAGCATCCTTTTCTCTGGCTTTGTTGCACTGACTTTAACTCCAGCTTTGTGTGCGCTTATTCTGACAAAGGAACAAGAAAACAATGTGAAGTTGGGTATTGTAGGACGTGTTCTTAAGCGATTTAATGCGAAGTTTGATACTGGTCGTAGCAGATACGAACACATCATTGAACATACAGTAAAGAAGAAGGCGTTTACCATCATTCTGATTTTGGCATTCTGTGGTTTAGCTTATTGGATAAACCTTGGACTTCCATCTGGTTTCATTCCACAAGAAGACCAAGGAATGATTTATGCAGTGATAGAGACGCCTCCTAGTGCTACGATTGAACGCACGAATGCTGTGGCACAAAAGCTCCTTAAGATTGCCGAAAAAGAACAGGATGTAGAAAGTGTTTCGTCGTTAGCAGGCTTCGAAATCCTTTCTGAGGGTACGAGTGCTAACTCTGGAAGTTGCTTGATAAACCTCAAAGACTGGAAACATCGGAAACGAACAGCGAAAGAGATTATCAGCGACTTAGAACAGAAATGTAAGAGCATCACGCAAGCAAACATAGATTTCTTTGAGCCACCATCAATACCAGGTTATGGAGCCGCTAGTGGATTCGAACTTCGTTTGTTGGATAAAACGGGTAAAAACGATTATCACGAGATGGAACATGTGAGCAAAGCGTTTGTTGCAGAATTAAACAAACGTCCTGAAATAGGGAATGCCTTCACATTTTACTCAGCAAGCTTCCCACAATATATGCTTCATGTTGATGACAGCAAAGCTTTACAAAAAGGTGTCAAGCCGGGTAAAGCATTAAACAACCTATCCGTGTTGGTAGGTTCGGATTATCAGACAGGGTTTATTCGCTTTGGTAAACCTTACAAGGTGATTGTGCAGGCTGCTCCTCAATATCGTGACTTCCCCAACCATTTGTTGGCGTTATATAGTAAGAATGAGAGTGGAGAGATGGTGCCTTATTCTGACTTTATGTCGCTTTCAAAGACCTACGGTATGAGTGAGATTACTCGTCATAATCTTTATAACTCATCCGAGGTGACAGGTGCACAAGCTCCTGGATATTCAAGTGGACAAGCTTTGCAGGCCATTCAAGAGGTTGCGCAAAGCTCACTGCCGAAAGGGTATGATTATGATTGGGCGGGTATATCAAAAGATGAAGCAGAGCAAGGTAACACGGCGATTATCATATTCATCGTCTGTCTTGTCTTTGTCTATCTTATTCTGGCTGCACAATATGAGAATTTCCTCCTCCCATTGCCTGTAATCGTATTCCTCCCGGTGGGTATCTTTGGCGCCTTCCTCTTTTTGAAGGCTTGTAGCTTAGAGAACAATATCTATGCACAAATAGCGCTGGTGATGCTTATTGGTTTGTTAGGAAAGAATGCCGTCTTGATGGTGGAATATGCAGTTCAGCGTAAGAATGCCGGAGAAAGCATAGACCAAGCAGCTATTTCGGCTGCTGCTGCACGTTTCCGTCCTATCCTCATGACGAGTATTGCCTTCATTGCTGGTTTGATTCCATTGGTGTTTGCCTCTGGTGCTGGTGCTATTGGTAACCGAACAATTGGAACTGCTGCTGTCGGTGGTATGATTATCGGTACCTTAGGCGGATTGTTGCTAATCCCTGGTCTTTACTACATCTTTGCTGGAATGACTGACAAACTGGTACATTACCAGAAAGATAAGCCCTTGAGTGAAGAAAAAGATAAACGTTACACAAAGAAGAAAATAAACGAAAGAAAACATGATGATGAAGAATAAGGTAGGTTATATATTCACAATCTTAGTAACACTCTTATCCATCGTAGCCTGCAAGACACCGCAGGCTACGATACCAAAGGACACGCTTAAAGTTTCATTACCAGCGCTGTCTAAGGACAGTAGTGTTACGATATCTCCTGCATGGCGAGATTTCTTTCAGGACCCAATACTCCAAACGC
Source organism: Prevotella scopos JCM 17725 (assembly GCF_018127785.1). NCBI lineage: Bacteria > Pseudomonadati > Bacteroidota > Bacteroidia > Bacteroidales > Prevotellaceae > Prevotella > Prevotella scopos. The sequence goes on along the minus strand of NZ_CP072389.1, from coordinate 865,298 downwards.
TGATTGACACAGCCCTGCAGAATAATCAGAATCTCAAGATAACAGTGCAGGAACTGGCTATAGCAAGGAGTGCAATGACGGCTAAACAGGGTGCACTTCTTCCTTCTGTAACGGCAAATATCGGTGCGGGAGTCTCTAAGGTGGGGCGTTACACAGCTGAAGGTGCAGGTAATGTAGATACGGAGATAACTCCAGGACATAAAGTTCCAACAGTCATTCCAGACTTAGCGCCCACGCTACAATTTGACTGGACGATTGACTTATGGAATAAGCTCAATAGCAGCAAGAAAGCTGCTGTTGAGCGTTATCTAGCGTCAGAAGCCGGACAACGTGCCGTTAAGAGTCAGTTAGTGGCAGATGTTGCCGAGAACTATTATATTCTGTTGGCACTTGATTACAAGTTGTCAGTTATGCAAGAATATATCTCACTGCAGAAGAATGCCGTAAAGATTGCACGCATACAGAAAGAGGCTGATGCAGGTACGCAGTTGGCTGTTGAGCAGTTTGATGCCGAATTGGCAAAGGCACAGGCAGATGAGTATTTGCTGCGTCAATCTATTATCGAAACGGAAAATAATCTAAACCTGCTGTTAGGTAGATTTCCGCAAACCATACAACGCACGAAGGTTGACTTCTTGCAACTACCAATGCCTACAACCTCGCATTCCTTATCTACGCAACTTCTGTTGCAGCGTCCTGATGTTGTGCAAGCAGAACATGAACTTGCAGCAGCCAAATGGGATGTGGAGACAGCTCGTAAGGAGTTCTTACCTACGTTTAACCTCTCTGCTGCAATTGGCTTAAATGCCTTCAATCCTAAGTACTTGTTTAAGTTGCCACAGTCATTGGTGTTTAATGCTTTAGGTGGACTTACTGCTCCTCTAATCAACAAGAAAGCGATACAAGCTAACTTCGCACAGGCTGATGCCATGCAGGTAGAAGCTCTTTATAATTACGATAAGACATTGCTCACTGCTTTTATAGAAACGAGTACGTTGCAATCTAAAATTGCCAACATCAAATTACTGCAACAATATAAAGAGAAACAAAATGAGGCTTTGAAGAGAGCCTTCTCTGCTGCTCAACAACTATACCTTAATAATAGGGCAACTTATTTAGATGTTATTGATAGTGAGCGCGGACAGCTTGATTGCAAGATGGAACTCATTGATACGAAATCACAACAGCTTTCAACACTGATTGAAATCTATCGTGCATTCTTTTAAGTAATTGTCAGGCTCAGCACATGCATCTTTCTAAAGCACAAAAGGAACGTTTATCACGATAATATTTTGTTTGCCCCTTTCTTCTAACTTCCTTTGTTATTGACGCTTAGCGACGCTGAAGAACAACGTAGATGATGACAGGCGCGCCAATGAGTGGTGTGACAGCATTAAGCGGAATAATACCTGTTTCGCCTGGAAGAAAACAAATAAAATTACAAAGCAGAGCAATGGCAGCACCGCACAATACTGTTCCTGGAAGTAGAGTTTGATGATTCTCTGTACGGAATAAGAGACGAGCGATGTGTGGAATAGCCAAGCCAATAAACGAGATGGGACCACAGAAAGCGGTTGTGATTGCTGTCAAGAGTCCAACAATAACTAACAATATGTTACGAAGTTTACGTGTACTAATGCCTAAACTTTCTGCATACTGCGGTCCTAGAAGTAGGATATTCAAAGGTTTCACCAATAGGAAAGATGCCATAATTCCCATCAAACAGAGGATTGCAAAGAAGGGAATATGGTTTATCGATACACCTCCGAAGTTTCCCATTCCCCATATCATATAACTTTTTACTCCTTCGTCAGATGCAAAGAAATTAAGAAGTGAGACCGCAGAAGAGGATACATACCCCACCATGATACCAACGATTAACAATAAAATGCTGTTGCGTACTAAGGTTGAAAGGAACAAAATCAGTGCTGTCACTGCGATTGCACCAAGGAAAGCAGCTGTGAGAATGGCAAGAAAACCAGATACAGTGAACATTGTTGTAGATACAGTCCCACCTAATAATAACATCACCAAAGCTACACCAAGGCCTGCACCTGAACTGATACCAAACACATCTGGACCTGCCAAAGGATTACGAAAAGCCGTCTGAAGCATCAGACCACAAACGGATAACGATGCTCCACAAAGTAAGGCTGTGAGTGCTTGAGGAAATCGATTTTCTAAAATAATATATTGCCAACTCTCTTTACCTATAAACCGACCAAACAGAATATCTAATACATCAGCAAAAGGAATCTGGACCGAACCTGTGATAAGATTCAATCCAAAGAGAAGTAAGATACTTACTGCTAAACACGTAAAAAGAAGAATATTCCGTTTCATCATCATGTCTTATCTATGCTATCAATCTGCCAACTTCTGATAGTAACGTAATGGCGCTATATGTAAGTCGGGGTGGAAGAGTTGTATCAAGTCAGAGAGCAACCAGTCTGGACGCCAGCTCACCTCCTCAAAGTAAGGTTTTCTATCTACCTGACAGCCATAAATCTCCTTTGTTTGATAAGGTTTTAACTTTGCATAGCCTTTATATTCGGCTAACAGGAGTCTGCGATTAAACTTACCATTGTAACTCAAAACCCAGAAATCACTCTGTCCAAACTTATCCAATATCGTTTCAAATGGCATTGATAAGCTACCACTATGTTTATCACTTGCATAAGCATAACTTCCGTGAGCATCCTTATATAGCAATCCCACACTGCTTTCGCCACCTGGCAAATACCAAACAGACCCTACCATCCTGTCTGGTAGGATGCTACGTGTTATCTTACTCTTTTTTGCCTGCGCACTTAAAGTCTTATAATTCTTTTCAACAACAGCAAACAGAGAGTCGGCTACCTTCTCCTTCCCAAAGAGTAAACCATAGAACTTCATCCATTCAGCTCGTCCTAAAGCTGAACGTTCCATATAATCCGCACACTCAATTATCGGTATGCCAATCTGCTCCAAACGTCCGTAGCCACCACTATTCTCAAAAGGTGATAGGAAGATAGCATCAGCATCCAAGTCAATGATACGTTCAATATCGGGTTTCATTCCGTCTCCGCAATCAACAATTCCACCTTTCAACCGTGCACGCTTCTGAATATCTGGTATAATCATGTACTTCAAGTCCGCAACCCCAGCAATGGCTTTCTGTGCGTGAAGCATCTCTGTGAGGTTAGCATGTGCAGTCGTGAAGATCACACTCTTGTGAAGAGGGACAACAACCTTTGTACCATCATCAGGAACTTTTACGTTTGAGTTATGTTCAACCAGATAGTAAGTGTGCAGAACTTTACCCTCTTTCCATGGGTTTAAGAGGCGTACCACTACGTATTGCTTTGTGTGTTCTATCGTAATGTTTTGGGCATACTGCAGTTCTGATTTTGTTACTTTATTGTCATCAGCAGCAACCTTTCGAGTAGGGTTACCACAAGATAAAAACAATAAAAGGGAAAATGTAAAGACCAATAAATGTCGCATATTCGAGAATTTGTTATGCAAAAATACAAAAAAAGCAGAATTCTTTTGCCCGATAAGAATAATTTTTATAATTTAGCCCGCAATAAAATGTAATAACCTAAATTTATTTAACTAAACAACTAAAACCATGGCAGAAGAAAAATCTAATGCACTCAGTAGCCATATTGAGATGAAAAAAGTTTGGGAGCTTTTAGCCATCTTCGTGGTTACAACCATTGTTTGGAACCTTCCCACCAGTGCTTTTGGCATTGATGGGTTGACCGTAGTACAGCAACGCATCATTGCAATCTTTGTTTTTGCAACACTGGCGTGGCTAACAGAATGTATCCCAGCATGGGCAACCTCGCTGAGTATCATGGCCATCATGTGTGTCACTGTGTCCAAAAATGCTTTTGGGGTCTTTAAAAGTGACGGAATCGGTGATTTACTTGACTCTAAGGAAATCATGGCATCTTTTGCAGATCCAATTATTATGCTCTTCCTCGCGGGCTTTATCTTAGCGATTGCAGCATCGAAGTCGGGTCTTGACACGCTCTTAGCACGTAACCTTATCAAGCCTTTCGGAAACAAAAGTGAGAATGTGCTTTTAGGTTTCTTGCTCATTACAGGTCTCTTCTCCATGTTCATTTCAAATACTGCTACAGCAGCATTGATGCTTACTTTCCTTACTCCTGTCTTTGCAGCTCTGCCTGCGAATGGTAAAGGACGTATAGCTTTGACAATGTCAATCCCAGTAGCAGCCAACCTTGGCGGTATGGGAACACCTATCGGAACGCCTCCAAACCTTATCGCTCTAAAATATCTTAATGATCCAACAGGCTTGAATATGAATATCGATTTCATGCACTGGATGGCATTCATGACACCACTTGTAATCATCTTATTGTTGTTGTCTTGGAGAATTATCCTTTACTTCTTCCCATTCACACAGAAGACTATTCATCTGAATATTGATGGTGAGGTACATCGTGGCTGGCGTATGTGGGTCGTAATTATTACCTTTATTGTCACCATTCTCTTGTGGGTAATACCTAAGGATGTTACGGGTATTGATACCAATACGGTTTCTATGATACCAATGGCAGTCTTTGCTATCACGGGTGTTATCACGGCAAAAGATATGCAGGAGATTAACTGGAGTGTCATCTGGATGGTAGCAGGAGGTTTTGCTATCGGTCTAGGTATGAATGGTTCTGGATTGGCAGATGCTGCCATCGAGAGTATCCCATTCGGCGAATGGAGTCCTATTATTATCCTTGCTATCTCTGGATTGATTTGCTACTTCCTCTCCAACTTTATTTCAAACACAGCTACAGCAGCTTTGTTGGTACCTATCCTTGCGGTAGTATGTCGCGGTATGGGTGACAAGCTTGATGGCATTGGTGGTACAAGCACGGTGCTTATCGGTATTGCTATTGCTGCTTCTACAGCAATGTGTCTTCCTATTTCTACACCACCGAATGCGATTGCTTATTCAACAGGTCTTATTAAGCAAAATGACATGCTAAAGGTGGGTCTGACTAGCGGTATTGTTTCCCTCATATTGGGTTACCTCCTGCTTTATGTCATTGGACAGGTAAATTTCCTCGGATAAGGAGAAACAGATATCAATATAAACTTTAAATGAAAAGGGGCACCATCAGTCTGTGCCCCTTTATCATGTACCCAAGTTAGGAATATTATTTATCAACAAACTAATTGACAAGAAGATGATTATAGCAGATTTAACAGCATGCCAGCGCTACTATAGCTTACATCCAAGAATGAAGGAGATGTTGGAATATATCCTCCAACATGATTTCAGCCGTCAAGCGTCAGGACGTATTCAGCTTGATGGAGACGACCTTTTCATTAATTTGGATGAGGTAGAGTTAAAGGCAAAAGAGGAACAACGTTTAGAGTTCCATAAGAATTATATTGATGTTCAAGTCCCTTTGCTCCAAGCTGAAACTATGGGTTGGACTGCTTTATCTGACTTGAACGCTCCGGATATTGCCTACGATTCAGACCGGGATTGTGGTTTTTATACGCAAGCAGCAAAAGAGTACTTCTGTGTCAATCCTGGAAAATTCACCATCTTCTTCCCTGAAGATGCCCATGCTCCTATCATCGGTAAAGGGAAACAAAGGAAGCTGGTTGGAAAGATTAGGATATAACCATCACACTCTTCCAAACTTTGGATGAACACAAGTTCTAAAAGATAAAAGAATTTATCGCATGAAACACAAGCATGGTTTTGATTTAAGTGGTTCTATAACGAATCGTGTGGCTTGTGTGTTAATATTCCGCACGTGTGGTGCGGGTGCTTAGCACATGTGGTGCGGATGGTATGCACTAATGGTGCGGATGGTATGCACCATATGTGTGAAGGGTTAACACCATTGCTGTATATGGAAGGGTAGGGATTTCATGTGAGTTAAGCGTACTAAAACTAAGGTCAATTTGGGGTTTTGTTCATGCATCTTGCTGAAATATAATAAGTTAAGTGCCTGTTATAAGTGACAGAAGTGGCAGGAACTAAGATTTATGAGTGATCTGGTAAAACGAATTTGACTAATTGTTATACACTTCTCCTCTTTCAAAATATGAAGTGATAATCGTAAGTCTCCCAATATCATTTAAAATCTCCGTTCGCTCCTTGCGCCATATAATTGGTACAGATGTTTTCTGGTTCTTTACCAATATAAAAGTAATTGACCTTCAATGTATTTCATTGAAGGTCAATTCTTTTTCTTATCCTTTAGTCGGATAAGGACGTTTACTAACTTTAATTGTATAATGTCTCTCCTGTATCCTCATCCTTGCAACGAGCAGCCTCTCTGGTTCTCGCTCTTCGGTGGGGTGTGAGAGTATTGTTTCCTTAGAAGTGTATGCTGAAGTCCACACCCATCTGGAATGGGTTACCCAGCTGAGCAAAGGTGTAGCGTGTACCAGTTGCAGCACTCTGGACGGCAAAGCTATTGTATTTTGTATCCGTCAGGTTACGTACCCACAGATTGACATTCAATGGACCAAAGTCGGCATCAGCGTGAGCACCAAGGACAGCATAGAAGTTCTGACCGAATGAGTTCTGCTCATCCCAAAACGTCTTACCCTGTGCAGAGAGATTCATTCCGACTGTGACACTACGAAGATGGAAACGATGTGATGGGTCAAGCAAAGCTGCTGGGTCAATGTCAATACGATAATCAGCGTTGGCACCCAGTGTATGCTGTGGAACGAAAGGAACACGCTTGTCCTTATAATCAACTATGCCACCTCCTGCAACAGAATCTTTATATTCATCAAACTGAGCGCTTGTAAATCCATAGCTGAGCCCATAAGTCAGCTTGTTATCTAATGCACCACCACGGAGCGTTGCCTCCAAACCACAGGAGTGACTGCGACCAGCATTCGTCATCACTCGACCGAAGCCATAGTTACCAGCCATCACAGAGAGTTGCTGATTACGAATCTGCATATAGTAAGCTGCAAGGTCAAGGTGCAATTGGTTGTTCAGAAGGTTAAGATGCGCTCCCACCTCATAGTTCCAGCTAGTCTCTGGCTTATATTCTATCGTCTTTGCAATACGCTCATAGTAAGCCTCGTCATGCGTAAGGTCAACATCAGCACGTGCCTTATTTGCCGCCTGTGAGGTCTCAGCTTGAAGTACATCAGAGAACATCTCAAAATTGTAACCACCAGCACGATAGCCCTTTGACCATGTTGCATAAACATTACTACCATCCTGAAGGCGATAGGTCAAGCCAATCTTTGGAAGTAATTGCTTAAAGCTGTCATGTTCTTTATGATTCAAAGAAGAAGTGATTACAGGATTGATAGTTATGCCCATCACGCTCTCTTGTAAGGCTACCCGCGCTGAAGTTGCGTAATCGATGCTCACGTGCGAGTAATCATAGCGCAAACCTAAGGTTGCCATAAGACGATCAGAGAGTTCTATATTACTCTCATGATAAACGCCAAGGTTGAGGGTTGGCGTACGGAAGACGCCTGGCATTGGATCCATTGCCATATTTATATTTACGCCACCTGCCCCTGCAATCATCGCTGCTACACTTGCACGTGCCGTCTTGTTAGCAAGCTCCTCTGACATTCCATTTGCAATCATTCTTTGTGCCATACTTCTTGCCATAGCGTTGAGCATACCATTATAGGCATAATCTGTAATCTTCTTAGAGAGATAACGATTCATTTCCTGATCGAAATAGACTGGCGCAGTTGTCTTCAACCACTGATAAGAGCCAAACGCACCGAAGGTCCAATGCCATTTGTTTTGATTATGACTTTTGATGGATAATTCTTCTGTCAGCGTATTCCCATGCTGACGTTGTGTGAGGTGCATGAAGTCTTGCGGACGATAGTCGATATCCATTAACATATAGTCGCGAAGCATCTGCCATGTGGTCATCGAGTTGATGTCGAAGCCGTTTCCTGCATATCTAATACCCATTCCAGTATTAATAATATTACGGCGGTAATTACCCTGACGATTCTGGTTAGGCAATTGCGTTCCTGCCTTCAAACCATAAAGGGGTGAAGTGATGGTAGCAGAAGAAACCTCATCATCAGTTACTACTTGTCCATAAGGGAAACCATTCTGACGAGTATATTGATAATCGGCAATGAAATCAAAGTTTAACTTCTCTGTTGGACGCCACAGGAAACGTCCCTTTGCACCAAACTCATTGATTAGATCAGCATGTTCACCATTAAACTGATTACGGAAGAATCCATTTTGTCCGCCATAGAAGCCTGCTAACGAATAAGCCATCTTATCGTTGAGTTTCGCATAATGACTAGCCTCTATCTGCCGATGTAACTTCGTACCGATGGAAAGCTTTACGTCTGTTCCCTGATACAGGAAAGGATTATGACTATAAAGACGAATCAAACCACCTTCGGTATTCATACCATAGAGTGTTCCTTGTGGACCATGCAACACATCAACACGCTCGACATCATACATGTGAAAATTGAAGGCACTCTTGCTTAAGATTGGCATACCATCAACATAAACGCCTACGGCTGGAGAATAGACACGTGAACCAATTCCACGTATATATATAGAAGAGGTGTAACGACTTCCATAAGCTGGCATTGAGAATGAGGGAACAAACGTTGACAGATGACGAACATCCTCAACATTGAGTCCTTGTAGAAGTTCGGTACTGAACGACGTACTACTCAATGGCTGCTGTCGCAAACGAAAGGCCTCTTTCGGTTGGTCAACAACTACGACTTCATCAATATCATACACTCGGGAGGTGTCGCCTTTCTCAATAATATTATTGGCTTGCAACCCTATAGGCAATGTCGATGCCACTAAAAGGGAAATACCTAACTTAGACTTAATCATCATATAATCTTGTTTTATGTTTTTGCTATTTGTTAACGTTGGCAAAGGTATGAAGAAAAAGTATAATACACAATCCTAATTTATTAGGAATATCGTTGGAGAGTTAACGAGTTGACGGGTTGACAAGTTGACAAGGTAATTGTTAGCGAGATAGTGAGTTAATAAGTTAGATATTGAATTTCTGTAAAGGTAATTCGCAACGGTAAAGCTATGGATAGGTGAATCTTGCGTCAAGTGTAGTGGTGAGATATTCTTAAATAAGGTGACAATTTTTCTATATGGTTGCCGTCACCGAGGTAAACATAAAATAATGTAAGCGCAAAATCCCTTTACTGATAGTGCAAGTCCTAAACCGGAGTGCAAAAAAAAGTAGAGGAAATCTTTGGATAATCAGTTGGAAAATAGTAACTTTGCATGCGTTTAGCAAATTTAGACACTTTAAAATAGTTGAATGAAGAATGACAAAATGAAAATGAAGTACCGCGTGAACGAGCAGATTCGCGTTAGGGAAGTGCGTGTGGTAAGCGATGATGGAGCTGAGGTGATGCCTACTCGTAAGGCGTTGGAATTGGCTCAAAAAGAAGGAGTTGACCTTGTGGAGATTTCTCCTAATGCGCAGCCGCCCGTTTGTCGTATCATCGACTATTCTAAGTTCCTTTACCAGCAGAAGAAACATCAGAAAGAGATGAAGCAGAAGCAGGTAAAGCAGGAGGTGAAAGAAATTCGTTTCGGTCCTCAAACAGATGAGCACGACTATAAGTTTAAGCTTAAGCATGCAGAGGAATTCCTCAATGCAGGTAATAAGGTCCGTGCCTATGTGTTCTTCCGTGGTCGCTCAATTCTGTTCAAAGAACAGGGAGAGGTGTTGCTGTTGCGTTTTGCAAATGACCTTGAAGAGTTGGCAAAGGTTGAACAGTTACCAAAGCTCGAGGGCAAAAAGATGTTTCTTTATCTTGCTCCTAAGAAGGCGGGTGTTGCTAAGAAGAGTCAGCAAAAGCGTGATCGTGAGGAGGCTGAGGCTGGCGCAAAGGCTGCAGCTGAGGCTGCAAACGAGGAGACAAAGGCTGATGGTGGATTATTCGCCAATGCTAAGAATGGTGCAGACGCACTGAAAAAGTTGAATATTGACTAACGCTCGTTGAACGTTTTCTCTTTACTGAGAGGAAAGTAAATGAGCAACCTGTGCGTAACGTCCTGGTATATACGTTGCCACAGATGAATATAAATAACAATTTTAAATTTTACAAAAATGCCAAAACAGAAGACAAATTCCGGCGCAAAGAAGAGATTCACGTTCACCGGTACTGGTAAGATTAAACGTCATCACGCTTACCACAGTCACATTCTGACTAAGAAGACAAAGAAACAGAAGAGAAATCTTGTTCACCAGACGCTCGTGGATGGTACAAACTTGAAGCAGGTACGCGACTTGCTCAATCTCCGTTAATTCATTAGTCAAACAAATTAAAAGGAAAGAAAAACTATGCCAAGATCAGTCAATCATGTTGCTTCTAAAGCAAAGAGAACAAGAATTCTGAAGCAGACTAAGGGTTACTATGGTGCCCGCAAGAATGTCTGGACGGTAGCAAAGAACACCTATGAGAAGGGTTTGACTTATGCTTATCGTGACCGTCGTAACAAAAAGCGTAACTTCCGCGCATTGTGGATTCAGCGTATCAACGCTGCTGCTCGTCTTTATGATATGAGCTACAGTCAGTTGATGGGTGCATTGCACAAGGCTGGTATCGAGATTAACCGTAAGGTGCTCGCTGACCTCGCTGTTAACAATCAGGAAGCTTTCAAGGCTATTGTTGACAAGGTAAAGTAAATTAATGACGCTCACATCGTGAGCACTCGTTATAACGGAATAGAGCTGTCGCCCGGATGGGTGGCAGCTTTTTTAATGTAGGCCACGAACAGGCATCAATTGGTCAGCCAACAGGCCTATTAATTGGTCAACCAACTGGCCCCTCCCCCTTACTCCTTCCCCGTAGGGAGGGGAGGAAAATGAGAGATACCCCTTGTTGTAAAGGATAGGTAAATGTGTAGGCGGGTTAAGAAATTGCTTACAGACTAGATAATTCCAAGCAAAGTAAGATAATAACTTTTTTAATCTACAATCATAATCCACAACCTATAACTCCTAATTCACAACTCATAATCTGTAATTCATGATTTCTAATCCACTTTTCATATTCTTGGTTATGAAGAGTGTAAAGAGAAAAACATCATGAAATGTGTTGGGTTATCAGAATAATCTATTACTTTTGTATGTATAAATGTTTATACGCTTATTACAGCTCTAATATCTGGTAGGAAGTTTTCGCTAATTTTGATAAAGGATTAGAGCTTGTAGAATTTAATGTGAATAGAACCATTATGGCTAGTAAGAGATTGTTTTGCAGTGTTTTTGGGATTCTCTTTCTTTCTTTCGGAGGTGGACAGCTAGTATTTGCACTAGATACGCCAATAAATGACACCTCACGTCACTTGTCTGTAAGTGATTCTCTGATATCGAATGATTTCGGTATGAAGATTGAAAAGCAGAACGTAGGTCCTTCCCATGCGGGTAATACATGCCTTGTGGAAAAATACTTCCGTAATGGTGCATCTCGACAAACTATACTGAGTATTTCTAAAGGAAGCCGACCAGATCCTGCTACTTATCTGAAGAGAAGATGTATTCGAAGACATTTAAAGGATTTCAAGGCAGGTGCATCATGTATTATAACAAAAGAAGCATTTGATCGTCATGATGGTGATTCACTTGGGAAAGCTGATAATAGTCAGTTTGTTATGACCAAATCAGAGATGGATAGTGTCTTAATAAAGAGCCATGGTAATTTAATACGGATAGAGAATGAACTGGGTATTCCTGTGAACACATGGAAGAATAAGATCTTAATAAGAATAGACATTCTTAAACCCAAGCGATTAAGGTTAAGGATGCCTTCGGGAAACGAAGCAGGTGTGAATGAATTATGGCTTCCGGGTGGTTATCTTCCAACAGGTTATAAAGAAGCTGTGGTTGACAGAATACCGAAAGGGAGTTACACGGCAACTGTTATTGAAATTCTTCAATGATGATGTCTGTATATTTACACATCATAGAATGGTTCCAATATTTCTGTATTATTTTACTGTCCAGATAGTAGATTTTATATATTATTTGTAAAGTCAAGTTTGGACGCTCATTATAAGTAGGTATTTATGCTAATTTTACATACAATAAAATGCATAAACACTTGATAATACATTATTTTTTATCTATCTTTGTCCTCGGTAATTAGTAATGCATAATTGGTATGAAAATAAAAACATACTCATTATAAGTTTCACATAATAACAAAATTATACACTCATGAAAAAAGCATGGAGAGGATTTACTGGAACGAAGTGGCTTGATGAGGTCAATATGCGTCAGTTTATCCAAGATAATTACGAAAGTTATGATGGTGACGCTTCATTCCTTGAGGCTCCAACCGAGGCTACAAACAAACTTTGGGGTATGCTCAAAGAACTACAGAAACAAGAACGTGCTAAGGGCGGTGTCTTAGACATGGAAACCGAAGTTGTTTCTAGTATGACTGCATACGGACCAGGTTATATTGGTGATGAAACAAAGAATCTTGAGAAGGTTGTAGGTTTGCAGACTGATAAACCGCTGAAGCGTGCCTTTATGCCTTATGGTGGTATAAAAATGGCTGAGCAGGCGTGTACAACCTATGGTTATGAGCCTTCAGAAAAGCTTCATGAGATTTTCACGAAGTATTGCAAGACACACAACGAAGGTGTCTTCGATGCTTATACTGATGAGATGAAACTTGTCAGACACAATCATATCCTTACAGGTCTTCCAGATACTTATGGTCGTGGACGTATCGTTGGTGACTATCGTCGTGTAGCACTTTATGGTGTTGACTTCCTTATCAATGAGAAAGCTAAGGACTTGCGCAATTGTGGCGACGGCACAATGACTGAGGATATTATCCGTTTGCGTGAGGAAATCTCTATGCAGATTAAGGCGCTGAATGAAATGAAAGAAATGGCAAAGATTTATGGCTATGACATTTCTGAACCTGCCAACAATGCACGTGAGGCTGTACAGTGGCTTTACTTTGGTTATTTGTCTGCAATCAAAACACAGAATGGTGCTGCGATGTCAGTAGGTCGTATTTCAACCTTCCTCGATATCTATATTCAGCGCGACTTCAAAGAAGGAACACTTACTGAGGCTGAAGCACAGGAACTGATTGACCACTTGGTAATGAAGTTCCGTATGGTTAAGTTCGCACGTATCCCTTCTTACAATCAGCTCTTCTCTGGTGACCCAGTATGGGCAACCCTCGAGGTGGCAGGATTGGGTATGGATGGTCGCTCAATGGTAACAAAGAACGACTTCCGTTTCCTCCATACACTTGAGAATATGGGTCCATCACCAGAGCCTAACCTCACTGTATTGTATAGCTCACGTTTGCCAAAGCATTTCAAGGACTACGCAGCAAAGATTTCAATTGATACAAGCTCAATCCAGTATGAGAACGATGACGTAATGCGTCCAATATGGGGTGATGACTATTCTATCTGCTGCTGTGTATCAGCAACCCAGACTGGTAAGGAGATGCAATTCTTTGGTGCGCGTGCAAACCTCGCTAAATGTCTCACCTACGCTATCAGTGGAGGCGTTGACAGTAAGACACGTGAGCAGTGTGGTCCTGCTTATCGTCCTATTGAGGGGGATGTTGTTACTTATGAGGAGTTTATGCCTCGTTTCATAGATATGATGGAGTGGCTGGCTGGTGTATATGTAAACACATTGAACCTTATCCATTATATGCATGATAAGTACTTCTATGAGGCTGCAGAGCTTGCTCTTATCGACACAGACGTACGTCGTACCTTCGCAACGGGTATTGCTGGCTTCAGTCATGTGGTTGACTCTATCTCTGCTATCAAGTATGCTAAGGTGAACATCATTCGTGATGAAACAGGCTTCCCAATAGAGTATAAGACTGAAGGTGACTTCCCACGTTATGGTAATGATGATGATCGCGCTGATGATATTGCTGTATGGTTGTTGAAGACCTTTATGAATATGATTCGTAAGCATCATACCTATCGTCATTCTGAACCTACAACAAGTATCCTAACCATTACTTCCAACGTTGTGTATGGTAAGTTCACGGGGAATATGCCTGATGGCCGTCCTGATGGAGCACCGCTCGCTCCTGGTGCAAATCCATCTTACGGAGCAGAACAGAATGGTTTGTTGGCATCGTTGAACTCAACTGCTAAACTACCATACGAATATGCATTGGATGGTATTTCAAACACACAGACTATCAGCCCTGATGCACTCGGCCATAATGAAGAGGAGCGTGTCAATACGCTTGTTGGCGTAATGGATGGTTACTTCAATCGTGGTGCACACCACCTGAATGTTAATGTCTTTGGCGTTGACAAACTGATTGATTGTATGGAACATCCTGAGAAGGAAGAGTATGCTAACTTCACAATCCGTGTGAGTGGTTACGCTGTGAAGTTCATTGATCTTACACGTGAACAGCAGATGGACGTTATCGCACGTCGTGCACATGGTTCAATGTAAAGTGGATAATACACAAACGGATTTTTCTAAATTACAAGACAATATGCTTCAGGTTCATTCCATCGAATCTTTTGGTTCGGTGGATGGACCTGGAATTCGCTTTGTTATCTTTCTTAAAGGATGTGCAATGCGATGCCAGTATTGTCATAACCCAGACACATGGAACAGAGCGGGGGGACAACTCCGCTCTGTTGATGATGTCTTAGCACAAGCACAACGATACCAAAGCTATTGGGGAGAAAAAGGTGGTATTACCGTGAGTGGGGGAGAGGCTTTGTTGCAGATAAAACCCCTAACAGAATTGTTTCGAAAGGCGAAGGCCTTAGGTATCAATACCTGTCTTGATACTTCTGCTCAGCCATTTAGTCGCGAAAGCAGTAATTTTGCAGCTTTTGAGGAACTGATGAAATATACTGACTTGGTTCTCTTGGATATAAAACACATTGATAGTGATGCCCATAAGAATTTAACTGGTTGGAGAAACGATAATATCCTCGATTGCGCACACTATCTCTCTGATATTAAGAAACCTGTTTGGATAAGACACGTTCTTGTTCCTGGTATTAATGACGACGACGAGTCATTACGCAAACTTCGTACTTTCATTGATACATTAAGTAATGTTGAACAGGTTGATGTACTGCCTTATCATGACCTTGGAGTATATAAATGGGAGCAACTGGGAATCCCGTATGCACTCACAGATGTAAAGCCACCTTCAAAGGAAAGCATCAATCATGCGAAGGAGATATTAACGGAATGATGATTTAGTAAGTAAAATATATCAGAAGGCAGATGGTTTGATTCATTGAATATAATTCCATCTGTTTTTTAATCAAAAGCTTTATTTATTGAAAACTCGGTTCCATTTGTGTTATCACTTCTCCACAAAATCTGATTTTATTTTGTTTGATGCAATAATGTTTTTTAACCTAATGTCTTCTAATATAAAAATCATATAATGACGCATATGATGATTTTTTTCACATCACGTTTTCAAAAGAATCTTAATTGATTAAAACTTGTCTATGCTATCTCTTTTTTAGTCTTTATAAAGTAGTAGTGTTTATCATTTTGTAAATATATTTCGAATCATCTAATCTTTCTATCTATAAAATACTCATTCGTTTCTTATACTATTCCAATAAAATAGATAATCGCTTTTGTTGTATTATCATTATATACACGTTTGTTAAGCGTGATTTGATCAGTTGTTATTATTTTGGATGAAATAGGTTTTTGTGTAAAATAAATTCATATTTATTTATTTTGCAACTTATATATTTTTGAGGTAAGGATTTAAGAAAGCTCTTCTTCCAAGTAGTGATATTCTTTTTTCAAATTCTATGCCTTGATAAAAAGGCAATTATACTACTAGATGAATCATAATAAAGGTTAAAAACAATAATGGACATGAAAATAATTTGAAAAAGCTTTTGTAGCAAAAAGAAAAACGTGTATCTTTGCAACAAGTTTTTTTAGTGGTTAATTTAGTTTTAGTATTTAAACCTTGGGTGATGTGAATCAGTCAAGGTCTTTTTGTGTTTGTTGAGATTAATGATGCAGATTACTCCTTGATTTAGGCAAGAAAAAACATCATGTATCTAAGATAAGTATTTATTTAATATGATTTGATATGAAGTATGTTAATGATCGTATAAGAAGACAAGATCGTCTAATGGACGAAGAACGTGCTGTCGAACTCTTGCGAGATGGTGAATATGGAGTTTTGAGTATGGTTTCTGAAGATATGGGCTATGGAATACCAGTTAACTTCGTTTGGGATGGTGACCATAGCGTTTATATTCACTGTGCACCTGAAGGACGTAAGCTTGAAGCCATTAAAAAGAATCCTAAAGTGTCACTTTGTATAATTGGTAAAGTAAACTTATTACCACGTAATTTCACTACAGAATATGAAAGTGCTATCTTCTTTGGTGAGGCGCGTATTAATCTCTCTGATGATGAGAAAATGCATGCACTGCATTTATTAATCGATAAGTTGTCGGCTGACTTTAAAGAACTTGGTGATAAATATGCTCACATGAGTTTTCATCGCGTTGAGATAATTCGTGTTGATTTCACTGAGTTCAGCGGGAAACGTAAGAAGGTACTTCGATAGTTAGTGGACGCGCATGTGTAAACAAGTTCTTTGCACTATCAGCTTCCTAATTGCAATAATCTCAGTAATCATCAGTTATTAGCCTGTTGAAGCAAGAATCGTGAACTTTATACATTATAATGGAGATAGCAATAATCGGTGGGGGAGCGGCTGGTTTTATGGCAGCCATCACAGCTAAGCGAACAAATCCTTCTTGCAAAGTGACTATTTTTGAACGTGCACAGAAGGTTTTGGCTAAGGTTGAAGTTACGGGTGGTGGACGTTGTAACGTCACTAATAGCTTTGCGGCAATAACTGATATGCGGCAGGCTTATCCACGTGGCCACAAAGTCATGAAGCGGTTGATGAAGACGTTCAGTCACGAGGATACTTATAGGTGGTTTGAAGCACATGGTGTTCCGTTGATGACACAGGAAGATGAATGCGTCTTTCCAAAGGCACAGGACTCACACGTGATTATAGATTGTTTGGTGCGTCAAGCCAAGGTACTCGGTGTGACTATATGTTGTCGCTACCGATTGATGGATATCCATAAGTTAGAAGACGGAAGGCTAAAACTGGAATTTGAGAATGGTACACATCGCGTATTCCATCGTGCAATTATAACAACGGGCGGCTCACCCAATGGGCGTGGATTACAATACCTCGCTCGACTTGGACATGAAATAGAGACTCCTGTACCATCACTTTTCACCTTTAATATAAAGGACCGTGCCTTCTGCGATCTCATGGGAACGGTTGTTGACCCAGTTGTAACAACTATTCCTGGAACAAAATTGCGCGCACAAGGGCCATTGTTGGTAACACATTGGGGTGTAAGTGGTCCTGCTGCCTTGAAGCTTTCTTCATACGCAGCTCGTTTACTTGCTGAAAACGATTATAAAGCTCCGCTTGCTATCAGTTGGACAGGGGAACGAGCACGACAAGAAGTAGAGGAAAACCTTCTGAAGTTGCAGGCTGCTAACCCACGAAAACAGCTCGCTACCCTACACCCATTTGGACTACCAAGTCGTCTGTGGCTCTATATACTTAGCAAACTTGGCTTAGAGCCTGCGAAACCATGGGCAGAAGTTGGGCGCAAAACATTAAATCGCATGATAGAAACATTGGTCAATGATCAATACACTATTGCTGGTAAAGGTACCTTCCGCGAGGAATTTGTGACTTGTGGTGGCGTAAGCCTTAGCTCTATTAATTCCAAAACACTT
The DNA here is from genome assembly GCF_018127785.1 of Prevotella scopos JCM 17725. Classification (NCBI taxonomy): domain Bacteria; kingdom Pseudomonadati; phylum Bacteroidota; class Bacteroidia; order Bacteroidales; family Prevotellaceae; genus Prevotella; species Prevotella scopos. The sequence goes on along the minus strand of NZ_CP072389.1, from coordinate 847,518 downwards.
GAAAGCAAAGTTTGTCCTAATCTTTTCTTTGCAGGCGAAGTATTAGACATTGATGCCATCACCGGCGGCTTTAATCTTCAGGCTGCATGGACAACAGGCGTCGTAGCTGGACAATGTGCGGCAGGGAGTGTGTAGCTTATAGACCGTCGAGCAAATAAAACCAATCTTAGTATAAGACTATTATTAGCCCATTAAGATTCAATAACACCATATTTATTGCGGGATTACCTACTTAAAAGGTAATTCCACATTATTTTTAGATAAGCAAGTACATTATTTGCTTTTGGTAGTATAACACCTTTTTGACTATAGGTTTCCTCTACCCCAAAAACATATTACAAGCTACGAAACACCCAGCACCAATGGTGCTAACCATCAACACCACATGTGTTTACCCTCAACACCACACATATTAAGCAAGACAACTTCAGTAGAAAGTGTAAAGTGAGGTCTTAACTTATCACTATTAATAATAAAATTAAACTCAAACATACAAGAAAAAGATTTATCAAACAGCACCAATATGTACCAATCATATAGTATCAAATAGAATATTACAAAGATACCCTCCCTGTGCGCTGTTTAATTTTAGGTTCTTCCGAAATATGGAGTGATAACTAAAAGTCTTATATAATAGGCACACGGAGTAACGAAGAGACGGAGGTAATGCTATGTCACGGAGGTGCCGACGGCACAAAGAGCGACGGAGGTATAGCGTACAGATTCTTGATAACTATTTTGAGGTAAACGCTTTGTATATAAATTGCTAATAGAATTGGCAAACAAGCTCCGTCGCTCTATGCACCGACGGTGCCTCCGTTACTTCCATTGCTTTGTTTTAATAATCCTCCGTCCTCTCCGTGCCTCCGTGTGACATTGCTGCAAACTCTAAACATAAGTGGCAAACTTTATCACTCCAAAATCCTGAAGACCCTAATTTTATCATCCCATCAATACAATATTACATCTAACACACTGTTATTACACTCATTTTAGTTAAAAAGTGTTTTATTTTTAAATTCTTCTGTCTTAGATTTTGCAGTTTCAGAAATTATCTATACCTTTGCACTCGCTTTCAACAAGGAAGCAGGTAGACTACAAAGTTGCCTTCTGGAGAGATGGTAGAGTGGTCGATTACAACGGTCTTGAAAACCGTCGTACCGAGAGGTACCGGGGGTTCGAATCCCTCTCTCTCCGCTTTAGGTACTCTGAACAGACCAACAGAGAAATCCTAACAAAAACGTAAGTATCATAGCTACAAGTAGTTATGATACTTTTCTTTTATATACATTCTTCTTCTCAGAGTACGTACAGAGGGGGTAAATACTCCCTAAATACTCTACAATGGCTACAATCTGGCTACACTTTTTGAGGCAAAATAAAAATTGTAGCCAAGAGTTCGTACTGAGTACGCATAGAGTACACGCAAATTGCTGTTATTCAAATAAATATGTCGAACTTTGCAGCGTAGTTACAGAAGTTTACCCTGCTAATATTTCAATCTTTTGGCTACATTTCTATCAGAAGCTGGCTACAATTATTGAATTTTGGCTACAACTTTCCTTGCCACGGCTACAATTAAACAACAGCAGCGCAAATGAAAACCATTTTCAGAGCAGTCTTCTATTTCAACGCATCGTTCGCCTCACTGAATGCCGCCAAGGTCTTCATGAAAGACAATGGTATGGACAATTCCATGGCAAAAGTTATGTCGTTGATGTTCAATGCGAACTATACGAAATTAATTTTCGATATGTCCCGATGCCGACCGAACCGAACTTTAATTAGTAAGATTGTCAAAGAACTCATTGGCTGGCAGCCTAAGGCTGCGTAGCCATATATTCAAATTTTAATGAACTATTAATATGTCGTAACCTGAATAAAATGGCAATGATTTCGTATCTTTACAAGCATTATGAAGGGACAAGAAGTAATGATATCAGCTGAGAACCTGAAACCCTATTGCAATAAAGAATCGTAATCTTGTTCTTATATGGTGGTTCGTCATAGACCCTAAAAATATTGTCAAAAAGAATAGCCTCTAACTAAACACAATTACAAATAGACCTTCGTTTTAATACGCTTAACGCACATTAAATCCCTACCATTCCATATACAGCAATGGTGTTAACCCTTCGCACATGTGGTGCATACCATCCGCACCATTAGTGCGAAGCACCAACACCATATGTGCTAAGCACCCGCACCACACGTGTGGAATATTAACACACAACCCATACGATTCTTTATGGAGCCTTTAACAATATGCATGTGTTTAACCAGTACATAGTTGTATATTATCACCCAACACCCAACACCTCTCCCGAATTACTTTAATCTCCCATATACTTCCCCATAAAACAGATGTTGTTATACTTATCAAGGATGTAATAAAGGAAAGGATGGTCAGCCTTAAAAGTGAATGTAGATGAACTATCCATAGCTGATAATTTGGCGAATAGCATAACTTGAATGGCTTTTGCACTGATTCCTTCCTCGTTAATATTCATGTTTATCTGCTGGAAAACATCGTCAACAGTAAGCGGTTGAACACTCATCTTACCAAAATCGGCTTCACGAGAGAATAGATTACCTAAGCCCATTTCACCATAAAGCTGTTTCATAGGAATATTCGCAGAGATGGTAAAACGTGGAAAAAATACGTTTACATAGTCATACACTTTAGTGTTTTGAGAGATTTTATGCATTTCTTTGATTGTTAACTTACGAATGAGATTCTGCAAGTTATTCTTCTTTTGAGGTAGGACAGCATATAGACTAAAGCCGTTTTCTAAAGGCATACGCAGTACTTGATAATCCTTAGTGGTATAACCTTGATACTTTTGCATCGTGTCATAATTTCTCATCATATAGACCTGCTTGCTTTTGCCATCCTCAGTGAAGAAAGGCATAGGCTTTGTAATATCCTTGTCGAACGGTAAGGACCAAGCCGTCTTAAGTGTAACGGCATTGATAAGCTGTGCGGCACGAGGTCCTGTAAGGTTGATGGGCAAGGATTGAATCTCACCTTTTGTGATTGTTTTACAAAGTTTATTAGCACTTTCTTTGCCCTTCGGAGTGTTGACAGAGTCGATAATATTGGTAAAATAATAGTGTTCTAATGCTTCTTGAAAATCGGGTAATAGTTTTGTTTGCTCATGCAGCATTAGGAAGTTGGCAGTAATCATATATCCCATCGACTCATTATCTACATTCGTCTCCTCCTTTCTCTGACCAATCAGCATTGTTCTGTTAAGTGAATTAATAGCATCAAGGTTATCAGTCATATAGCCAAGTGCCTTCGAAATGACCTCTTGTGTCTTTCCGTTTGCGCCGTTGTTAATCATGTCTAATGAATAAACGACAGCCATGGGCGATAAAACAATACTCTCCTTACTGTTTTTGTTGGCTAATAGTTGGAACAACTTCAGACTGAACGTATTTGAACTTGTGACATACTTTGTCTCTTCTTCTGACAGAACGTAATCTGGTTTGGCTTTTTTGGCAGCATCTTCAAGTGTCAGCTGTGAACTTGTTGTAGTCTTCTGAGCTATTTTTTCAAGTATATGTAGAGTCTTTTTAGATTGTGTGCAACAAACTAATAAAAGTAGGGTAGGGACGTATAGAAGTTTTTTCGTCATAGCGTATTGTCTGTTTAGAATTAGAAAAGATGACTCAAAGATACAAAAAGAATTGCTCTGTTATGTATAAAGGGGCTCTTTTTCTACTTAAAAGTCATTTTTTCTCTTATTTCAATCACTATACCATACATTTTTTATACTTTTGCAAACGGAATGCAAATCAATATATCTCTGACAAATACTAATAAAAATCATTCTATACATGAGTAATTTACAACTATCGCCGACGCGAAAGGTCATTGTGGGAGTGCAATTCCTCTTTGTAGCTTTCGGTGCTACTGTTCTCGTCCCTTTGCTCGTTGGACTTGATCCAGCAACAGCATTATTCACAGCAGGTTTAGGAACATTTATCTTTCATTTGGTTACGAAAGGTAAGGTTCCTATTTTTTTAGGCTCTTCCTTTGCTTTCATTGCTCCTATTATTGAAGCTTCGAAGCAGTGGGGTATGCCTGGAACATTAGCCGGAATATCAGGTGTAGCACTGGTTTATTTTGTGATGTCTGCACTGATTAAATGGCAAGGAAAGAAACTATTGGATAAACTCTTTCCACCCGTCGTGATTGGTCCTGTCATCATTCTGATTGGTCTTTCTCTGTCAAAGGCTGCGGTAGATATGGCGAAAACCAACTGGCTCATTGCTTTCATCTCACTGGGTACAGCTGTTACGGTTCTCTCAATGGGGCGTGGTTTAATGAAGTTAGTACCTGTAATCTGTGGTATCGCAGTAGGCTATCTTGTAGCAGCATGTATGGGGATTGTTGATTTCTCAGGTGTTGAAGCAGCACCATGGTTTGCCTTACCTCCTGCCTTGGCTCACTTCCAGATACCACAATTTTCTTGGGAACCTTTCTTTTATATGATTCCTGTGGCGATAGCTCCTGTCATTGAACATGTGGGCGATGTCTATGTGGTAAGTGCTGTTGCTGATAAGGACTTCACGAAGTCGCCTGGTTTGCATCGTACGATGTTGGGTGATGGTTTGGCTTGTTTGGCAGCATGCCTCTTTGCTGGTCCTCCAGTGACAACTTATAGTGAGGTTACGGGTGCCATGAGTATTACGAAGGTAACCAATCCGCAGGTTATTCGAATTGCAGCTGCTACAGCCATTGTCTTCTCAGTGATTGGTAAGTTGAGTGCTCTCTTGCAGAGTATTCCTCCTGCTGTGTTGGGTGGTATCATGTTATTACTTTTTGGTACAATCGCATCCGTAGGTATTCAGAACCTCGTTCAGCATAAGGTTGATCTCAATCGTACACGTAATATCATTATCATCTCTGTTACGTTGACTATGGGTATTGGTGGTGCTGTGTTGCAGTATGGTCGTTTCTCTATCAGCGGTATTGGATTGTCAGCTGTGGTTGGCGTTATCTTGAACCTGATATTGCCACCTGCAAAGGAGAAAAAGAGCGAAGGTAATTCATAATTCACAATTCATAATTATGATTATCGTTTTTTGCGGTGTTTATTGATCATTAATGATTATGAAAGCTGTTATTTGCGGTGTTTATCGATATGAGCAACTTGTTAACTTGTAAAGTTCTTCAGTTGTAAATATAAATATTGGGCAGATAGGAATAACAAATCCTATTTGCCCAATATCTTTATATAAAAGGGTTAACCACCAATAGAATCTTTGTATTGTTGCTTTATCTTTTCTTCGAGTTCTCCTAAGGTCTGTTTGCTGCTGAAGAAACTTTTGATTAGCCGGAAGCCTAACCATATTAAAACCATACCTACAAGAGCAAGGAGATATTGAATTACGATACTTTTTACCAATGTCTTGGTATAGTTCTCGCAGATGACAAAACCTGCAATGAAGATGACATAATCAATCCATCCCGAACCATTATAGCTACGGGCAATACGTTGATATTCTTCATTGTTGGCAAGAATCTCTTTACGATTCTCTGTCCATTTCTTTTCAAATTCTTCGTTCGTCATGGGGGGTGTGGGTGTTGGGTGTTAGTTGTTGGGTGGTGATGAATTGTGGAGGGGGTGTGGGGTGGTTGAGTGATGGGTGGTGATGAATTGTGATGATAGACTTATACTTTCATTAAATCGCTCATAACAGAGTCGCTAACATAGATACCATTGCGAGTGAGCCGGAGCCAGCCATTGTTTTCGATGAGCAAACCTTGTTCTTGTAGAGGTTGTGCAAGGTGCATGAGATACGTTCTGTGTTCAGCTGACAGGTTCGTAAGGTCTATTCCTTCACACGTACGGAGAGCTGTCATAATCATGTCGTTATAGTGTGTATCTGCATCGATTATCTCCTCTTCGCTTGGCAATATGTTTTCTTGAATAGCAGCGATATAAGCCTTAGTGTCTGATACGTTCCAACTTCTCCTACCATTGCCGTACGAATGGGCAGAGGCTCCGATACCGATATAAGGAACGTTGTGCCAATAGGAGCTATTGTGTTGGGAACGAAAGGGACTTTGGACTTTGAAGTTTGGACTTTGAACATTGAACATTGAAGTTTGAAGTTTGAGGTTTGAACTTTGAGCTTTAAGCTTGGCAAAGTTGCTTATCTCATATTGCTCATATCCTGCTTCGGTTAAGCGGTCGATGAGGGTATCATACATCTGTCTGTAAAGTTCGTCGTCCATCTCCTTAACCTTTCCTGCTTGGAGAAGACGATAGAGTGGGGTACCTTCTTCGTACATCAGACTATATGCAGAGATATGTTCAATGTCTAAAGCTATCAGTCGCTCAATGTCGTCTTCCCATTCTGCAAGTGTCTCATTGGGGAAACCAAACATTAAATCCACGGAGATATTCTTTATATCCACGTCTCTTAGACGTTCGACGGCTGTCTCCACCTCGTCAGCAGTATGTCGTCGATGTAGGAACTTTAGGCGGTCGTCAGAGAAGGTCTGTGCCCCCATTGATACACGATTGATGGGAAGTGAACGTAAGTTCTGTGCAAACTCTTCTGTTACATCGTCTGGATTACATTCCATGGTGATTTCCATGGGAGTCGCAGTCTTACAAGTGTTGCTATCCTCATCCCTTTCTAAACCAATATGAAAGACCTTATCAATTGTCTGGAATATCTTTCTCAGACTCTGAAAGGAAAGTTGCGAAGGAGTCCCGCCACCAAAATAGATGGTTGACAAGGTTGTTCTCTCTCCCGTCATGTCATAGTCATCCCTCTCCCGTAATTCCATCTCATGACAGAGTGCATTCACATATTGCTCTTCTACAGAAAGCCTTTCGTCCTTCTTCTTTGCAGGTACTGTGGAATAAAACCCACAGTAAATGCAGCGACTAGCACAAAAAGGGATGTGAATGTATAATCCTGACATGATAAGTGTATATATGCGTATAAATTAATGTAAGCCTTACAAGAAGTAGTGCAAATGTACTAATAAGTTTTAAAAGAATTTGTTTTTTTTATTAGAAACTTTGGCACTTTCACTTAAAATGTCTAACTTAGACCGCTGAAATGATGAGCTTCGGCTTGTCCCTTGAGACGAAATAAATTATTACTAACAGCTTAAATCTATCAGATATGAGAGTATATCAGACAAACGAGATTAAGAACATTGCCTTGGTTGGCAGTGCCGGTAGCGGCAAGACTACCCTTGCCGAAAGTATGTTGTTCGAAGCTGGTGTCATTAAGCGCCGCGGTTCAGTAGAAGCTAAGAACACAGTTAGTGATTACTTCCCAGTAGAGCAGGAGTATGGCTACTCAGTGTTCCCAACAGTATTCCACGTTGAATGGAATAGCAAGAAGCTGAACATTATTGACTGCCCAGGTAGTGATGACTTCATAGGTGGCGCTATTACTGCCCTCAATGTTACCGATGAGGCTGTTATTCTTATCAATGGCCAGTATGGTCCAGAGGTTGGTACGCAGAACATTTTCCGTTATACCGAAAAACTCAAGAAGCCTGTTATCTTCCTTATTAATCAGTTGGACTCTGACAAGTGCGACTTTGATAATCTCTTTTCAACTATGCAGGAGATTTATGGTTCAAAGTGTGTTCTTGTACAGTATCCTATCGAGACTGGTCCTGGCTTCAATAGTTTGATTGACGTTCTGTTGATGAAAAAATATAGTTGGAAGCCTGAAGGTGGTGAACCAATCATCGAGGATATCCCAACTGACCAAATGCCTAAGGCTATGGAACTTCATAAAGCCCTCGTTGAGGCTGCTGCCGAGAATGATGAAGGCTTGATGGAGAAATTCTTTGAAGAGGAAACACTGACAGAGGATGAGTTGCGTACAGGTATTCGTAAGGGTCTTGTTACCCGTTCAATCTTCCCTGTTTTCTGTGTATGTGCAGGTAAGAGCATGGGTGTTCGCCGTCTGATGGAGTTCTTGGGTAATGTTGTTCCTTTCGTTGACGAGATGCCTAAGATTCATAATACACGTGGTGAGGAGGTTGCACCTGACGGCAATGGTCCGGAGTCACTCTACTTCTTCAAGACGGGTATGGAGCCTCATATCGGTGAGGTAAGTTATTTCAAGGTGATGAGTGGATGCGTGAAGTCCGGTGATGACTTGACCAACTCTGATCGTGGGTCAAAAGAACGTATGGGACAGCTCTATGCTTGTGCCGGTGCTAACCGTATTGCCGTTGACCAGTTGAATGCGGGTGACTTAGGTTGTGCCGTGAAGATGAAAGACGTGAAGACTGGTAATACCCTGAACGGTAAGGGAATTGACCAACGTTTCGATTTCATTAAATATCCTAACTCTAAGTATTCTCGTGCTGTTGAAGCAAAGAACTCACAGGATACAGAGAAGTTGATGGCTGCCTTGTTAAAGATGCGTCAGGAAGATCCAACATGGGTTGTTGAGCAGAGCAAGGAGTTGAAGCAGACCATCGTTCATGGCCAGGGTGAGTTCCACCTCCGTACATTGAAGTGGCGTTTGGAGAATAATGAGAAACTGCAGGTTATTTTCAAAGAACCAAAGATTCCATATCGCGAGACAATTACCAAGCAAGCAAAGGCTGAGTATCGTCATAAGAAACAGAGTGGTGGTGCAGGTCAGTTTGGTGAGGTTCATTTGATAGTTGAGCCATACGCAGAGGGCATGCCTGATCCAACAAGCTATAAGTTCAATGGTCAGGAATTCAAGATGAACATTAAGGGACGCGAGGAGCGTGACCTTCCATGGGGTGGCAAGCTCGTCTTCATCAACTCTGTTGTCGGTGGTGCTATTGATGCTCGTTTCATGCCAGCTATCTTAAAGGGTGTGATGGATTGTATGGAGCGTGGCCCACTGACGGGTAGCTATGCACGTGATGTACGTGTGATTGTCTATGATGGTAAGATGCACCCAGTTGACTCTAATGAACTTTCATTCACTTTGGCTGCTCGTCATGCATTCTCAGATGCTTTCAAGGCTGCTGGTCCAAAGATTCTCGAGCCAATCTATGACTTAGAGGTGTATGTTCCAGGTGACTATATGGGTGACGTGATGAGCGACTTGCAGGGACGTCGTGCCATGATTATGGGTATGGATTCTGAGGCAGGTTATCAGAAGTTACAGGCAAAGATTCCTTTGAAGGAGCTTGCTAATTATAGTATCTCCTTGAGCTCTCTCACTGGTGGTCGTGCAAGTTTCACAACTAAGTTCGCAAGTTACGAGCTTGTTCCTAATGACATTCAGCAGAAGTTGATTGCTGAACATGAGGAAGAAGTGAAGGAAGAGGAAGAATAGTTCTCCAAAATTAAACTAATATAGTTGAAGAGGCTGATTCGATGGCATTGCTAATGCTGTTAGAATCAACCTCTTTTCTGTTTGTTTACATGTCGGCACTGAATAATGAATATGTCTGCTTATTAGTCCTTATTTATAACAAAGTCGACCTTCTCAGCCTATTCTTAGCCGTCGTGTTGAGCCTTAGCACATGTCGTGTTGATGCCCCGCACATATCGTACTAAGGCTAAGCACCACATGTGCGCATACTAAATACGATACAAATGTGTTACTAAGTTTTACCAGATAGCAGTACTTTCCCTTATATAGAGACATACTGCTATATAAGAAAGAATTTTCTCTTAGTGAGTCATAATGTACCGATAGACTGGATATCGGAGTTAGCAAGGTCATGCAGGTGATATAGATTATTTTAATAGGAAACGGCTGTTTCCTGCATAAAAACGGCATGAGGATGAGTGTTATTATAAAAGATAAGTCTTGTGTTAGTTCCATTAATCTGATGTTTATTTTATTGCAAATATAAATATATATTAGGAATAATTCGAGTTATTCATACCTCTCCTATAATATTTTAAATCGTATGGTTCCAACTATGTTAAGAGGTCTCAATTGCGAAGTAGATGAATATATATCAAGACCACTATAGTTAACCCTTGTGTACTGACGCTGATTGAAAAGATTATTTGCTTGCAAGTCTAATTCAATATGTTTCAATTTGTATTTAAATAACATATCTCCAAACCATGTGTGCCTGTTCTTTTCGGTCAAATTATTGTAATTACCTTCTATTGTAGTTGTCAACGTAAATTGCTTAGTGACAAAGACATTTAACTTGATACGCTGAGTTGCTGTTCGAACAGTCTGTGAAGAATTATTATTTATAGCGTCTATGGATGACACATTCCATGCATATCCGCTGGTAATGACAATATTAAGCCATGTAAGAGGAGTGATAGTGCCACCGCCTCCAATACTGATTGTTCGAGAATGGAAAGGATAAAGATTCTGAGCAATGAGGCGCTCACTCTTACTATAACTATAGCCACCAAAAGCACGAATGGTTGATTGTAACCAATCAAAACCTTTGCTGCCATCAAAGCCGAAAGCATAATTATCTGTATATGTTTTTTTATCAATAGCATGTACAACACTGGTTGCACCTCGATATTCATAACCATAAATTTGGTTGTCACAAGTGTGTCCATAGTTACCATTTATACGGAAAAAGGTTGCTGTAAGAGCACTGCGATACCCAACTGATACACTCGTTGTGAAGCAACTTGTTTCTGACAAATGTTCAACATACGACCGTTGAAATGTTCGGTAGTTGTTCATTATATAGCCACTATAGATACTTCCAGGATCTCCGACATTCTTATAGTATGTTGCATTAATGTTACCACTCCAATCACGCCACTCATAGTTTACAGTAAACGATGGTGTTACAAGCAAGCGGGTATATTTATTCTTGTTTTTAGTGATGCGGTCATCAAGAGTTTGTGTGTATAAGTTTAGAGGGCAGGTAAGGGAGAGACGCCAACCTGCCTGCTCGAATTTGTATTGTTGATTTAGCGATAATTCATAAATGTTGTACCATAAATCATTCAATACCGACTGTGATGTGTGATTTTGACTACCATTTGCCGTCAAATTAGTAAAACCACTTAAATCTGTCTTTATGCCATGCAAATTGGCATTAGCTAAAACCCCATAGTCTATAGAGAACAATCCTAAGTGAAAGGTAAAGTTAGTGTGGAAGTCACCAGCTATGTTGCGTGACTTCAATTCTTGATTATAATGGACTGATGTTTGTGATAAAAGAGAATCTACATTAACTATCAATGTGTTAGGGCGCTGGGCATAACCAACAGAGAAATGCAAGTCAAGTGTACGTTTACCATAATTCTGAATGAGATTCATTGTGTTACTGACTGTTAGCGAAGGACGATGAAAATATTGATAAACCCGATTGTCTCCATAGTTGATGGGGACAGCTCCTGTTAGGTCAGAGGTAAGTTGACTCTGTACGTTATCATTATTCCATTCTCCATCTAACTTCAGTACATTGGCTATAAAACCATTTTCACCATTGCGATTGTATCTTAAATTTGTACTAAGATTATTCATGTGCGTTACAAATATAAGCGACTCGCTGCTCAATAGTCGTTGATTAGAACTATAAAATCGGTCGGCTTCTGAGATACCTTCTTGTCGTATAGATGCATGGAGATACGACATATTCAACGTTAGTTCAGATTGTTTGCCTATTTTTTCTAAGTGGTTCATTGATACAATGTGTGACTGATTGTCAAAAGTTCGTTTCTGTGGTAATCCACTGCCAGATGGCGTAACAACTCCCAGTGGGGCAAAAGTAACAAGCTCCACATCATTGATACCAGAATAATGTGAAGTTAATTCTTGGGAAAGATCATCACCTATATTGTTTCCTTTATAGAGTGTTATATTCTGCCTACGTTTTGCAAAGTACATACCTACAACCTCTGCCGTCCATAATGGATTTCTGCCAATAGGGTTTTGTGCATCAGAAAGGGAACGCATTCCGAATCCCCATTCACCAGATTGTTGACCACCACCACCGAGCATAGTGTTTACTGCTACTGTACCTTTAGCGGCATTTTTTAATTTCAGATTTATAGCAACATCATCGGTCGGTGTTCGTCCCTGTAGGGCTTTCACTGGTTGGTGGTTCTCAAGCACTTGAACCGAACCAACATCTTGTGCATTGATATTTCCTGTTGCAAGTCCATAGCGACCTTGCAACAAATCCATGTCTTCAACATAAAACTTAGAGATACTTTTCCCATTGAATTTTATACTACCATTATCTGACACTTCTATACCAGGCATACGCTTTAAAACATCGCCTATAGTGCGATCGCCTTGCTGTTGATATGCACCAACAGAATAGTTAAGAGTATCACCGTTTTGTCGTATTTTCTTGGCATGAACTTCAACTTCCTTAAGTTGTAGTACCTTTTCTTTGACTCGAAAGTTTAACCGTTGTGAACGGTTAGCAACAATTTTAACTTGCTGCCCTATAGACATACCAGCTGCGGTAATTGTTAAACTATCGGATTGTGAATTTACTTCCAAACGATATTCACCCTTATTATCTGTCTCAGCAAATGCCAGTACGCTATTATACCCTTTTGCCGTTACAGTTACAATGGCATCTCCTGCCTTTCCCTGTGCATCTATCACACTGCCTTCAAAGACTGTTTGAGCTTGTATTTTTAAGCAAAAGATAATCAGTAGACTGAATATGGTTGTAGTTTTCATCTATTCTTTTTCTAATGGCTCGTAAGGGTATGGCTTTGATTTTAATTGACCTGACTGATAGTCGCGAGCTCCTGCAGTCCTAAGGTGATCTCGATTAGCGGCTACTTGTAATTTATAAACATGTTCACGTGTATCCTTAACAAATCCTTTATATTCGCTTTTGATAATTGGGAAGTTACCAGATTTTATCTCAACAGCTTCCCATGTATAGAGATGATCTTTATCATATATCTTTAATATTAGTCCAGGTAGCCCACCGAATATCCATGGTCCGAGGCGTGTAGGAATTTTGGTAGTAAACCATGCTTCAAAAGTTCTACCTCTCCATAGGCAAGTTGCTTTTTGGCAATCATACCCCAGTATTGATAGCTGCTCATCAGAAAGTGTCCAATGTTGTTGATACATCGGCTCAGTATAGAAAGCATTATAGCGTTCCATAGCCCATGGCATCGTAGCATAGCAAGTGTATATACCATTAGCAGAGTAAATGTCAGTAAATTGATACTCGCTCCAATACTGACTGTTCCTTCCACCAGAAAAGCATATTCTCGGCATACTATTCGCATTTGGATTTTGCTTAATAAAATCATCATGTAAGGAATCGTTTAGTTCTAAGAAACGACTATAAAGCTTACTCAAACCTTTTCCTATTAGAAGCACTTGAGAATCTAAATAAGTATGTTCATCGTTAATATCATTAGCATTTAGAGCATATATAACTTTAATTGGGGCTTGCCCAATCACTGAACATTTTCCTATACCTCTACTGTTAGGGCGCATTACACGCCCTTGCTTTTCTTGTGCATGCAATGTTAATGAAAAACAAATAAATAGCAATGTTAAGGTTATTATCGAAAACGTTTTCATAATTCTATTTATAGAGTCATTTTTTAGTTGTATTTATTGATAGTTCAGTGTGTTAGTCATTTGTTAATACAGTTTAGTGGTTATTATTGATGAAGTTTAGCTGATAAACTTTATTTACCAGCTAAACTTGCTTCTTTTAGATGTTTACTTGTTAGGTATAGCATACTTGTCGCCGGTCTGCTTAACCAACTCACGCTTGAAATAGTCGCTGTAACCAGTGCGTTTTACATGTTCGCCAAGACCAGTTGGAGTACGAAGGAACTTACCATCCTTCTCTGGTTTTACAACCATATCATTGAACTTGACAATTAGATAAGTTGCTAACTTACGCCAGCATGCAATCATCTCATCGCTTTTCTCAACAGAGTAGTCGTTGAGATATTTCACTGCAGCAGCCTTGTCAGTGTTATAGAGTGTCAATGCCTTATCTTCAACTCCCTTCTGTGCTGCAAGATAAGAGTTGTCGAGTGAGTCGCGTACCTCTTTCAAAGCTGGGAAGAGCTGAGAGTAACGAGGGTAAACCATGTTGCTAACCCAGTTGCATACCCAATAAGCGTTCTTATCAGAGAAGGTTACAGCATCAGCACCTGGGGTGTTGAAACACTCTGCACGCTTAGTATTACTGCAATAGATTGGTACATAGGCAACCATGTTACCATCATCATTACCGAACCAGAGGATACCACCAATCTCACGTGGTAACCATGAACGGAGTTGAGCAACGTAAGTGAAACCTGACTGCTGTGTTGAGATAGGACGTTCGTTGAAGTACTTCTTGCCATCTACCTCAAATTTCAATGGGGTAGGACGGTAAGGTGAATCCCATATACCCTGTGCAATGTCCTTATCGAGTGATAATGCAGTGCCCTCATAGTGATCGCGCATGCAGGCTTCCATCATAGGCAAGTCAACTTTCTTGTCTGGTGCAATCCAGAGTGGCATATCCTCTGCGTTAGGGTCTTTGCCCAATGCCCATGGCAACCAGCGTGACATATCTTTGAAATGGTTGAAGTAACTCCAAACACGAGCATCACACCAACGACGACCACCGAAGTCAGGTGCTGCGTAGGTCATCTTCCAGTTGAAGTCCTTGTCTTTACCATTGAACCAACCCTTTGAACGTGCAAAGCTGATGCAGTTCTTAGAGGTAATTACCTCTGTGTTATAAGTTGAGAACTGTCCTATACGGCTTTGGTTTGCGTGGGCAGAAATCATGCCGTCAGGAATGCGAACAGCAACCCAAACAACCTTCTGTTTCTTGTCGCCGCCACAGCCTTGCATCTCAAGCAACCATACTTCGTTAGGATCAGCGATAGTGAAAGTTTCACCGCCAGAGTTGTAACCATAGGTTTCAACAAGTGAAGTCATGACCTTGATAGCCTCGCGAGCTGTCTTGCTACGTTGCAAACCTAGATACATTAGTGAACCATAATCGATGATACCAGACTTATCAACCATTTCTTCACGACCACCATAAGTTGTTTCACCAATACTTACCTGATACTCATTGATATTTCCAATAACATTGTAAGTTACGGGAGCTTCAGGAATAAATCCGTGACTCTCGTGTGTGTCATAGTCAATGATCTCGCGGCGGTCACCTTTAGCGTGTGTGCCTGCTGGATAATGGCATAGGTTAGTAAACAAGCCGTAATCGTCGGCGCTGTAAGTCACGAAAACAGAACCATCTGTTGTTGCTCCCTTTGTAGCAATGAGGTTTGTACACGCATTAGCATACGTAATCATTGTAAGGAAGAACAGTGTTACAAAAGATTTCTTCATACTCTACAATTTAATTGTTAATACTTTATTTTAGTCAGATATTCTTTTTTGTTGTTGCGATTGTCTGTTGCGATAATCTTCAATGTCCGTTCCATGTCTGTTGGTTGAACGGGAGTTTTTGTAAGGTCACAGAAGAATATTTCTTTGTTTTTACCAAACTGTAACAAGATAAACTTCCCATCCAAGTAAGCCTTACAATCTTGCAGACCACTACCTGTATCAGTCACCTTAAAGGTGAGATTACGAGGGTTCCGATTCTGTTCCGTTATTGTTGGCGCAGTCTCATCAGAGGCTAAGAAGTAAACAGATGCCATCTCACGCATACGTCCTATTACCCATCCATTGGCGTATGTTCCACCACAATAGGAGGCAGGACCGCTAGCATTAAGACTGTTCCGCATGGCTACATACAACTTTTCAGGATTGCGTACGCCGGCAGTAGGCTTGATACTTATCTGTGCATAGTTGAAAAGTGGGAATGCAGCCTTCGAGAAGCTGTAAGCCGCAGATAGTCCGTTACTCGTTCCACCATGCTGTAGCTGTAACCAACTATTTTTTGCAAGTAAGCCTTTTTTGATGTTCAGACGAATACTTCCCGCCTCAAAGCGATTGTCTTTTGCATAATAGAGTGGGCTTGCTCCTTCTGGATGGGAGGCCTTTGGAATAGCTTCTGGCTCACCTCTTACTGTGAATTCTTTTACTGTTTGATTGCCAAAGACATCTTTTATGACGTAACGAAGGTGGTAGTCTCGTTGCTGGTTGAAGTTTATGATGCCCCTATTGGCTCCTGCTCGCAGGATAGGAAGCGTATTACCAGGCTCAATGTAAGACTTCATAAACCAAATCTTTGTAGAAAGGAAGTGGTCGTAATCACCCCACGAATTAACCATTCTGTGGCAACTTGTAGGAATATTGTTCACATCTGAAGAGAATACCAATTTACCATCACAAAACAACTGTGTGTATCTTACTCCAAAATTATTATATACAGAGTCCATGTGGTCACTGGCTCTTACACCAAATCCAACCTTTCCCCATGCTTGGAAATGTCCCTTGTCAAAGGTGAAAATACGTGAGTTGGGAGAATGTTGGAACACACCTTCTCCTGGCTGTGGATAAGCTTTGAAGGAATAAACAGCAGGAGCAGTTTTGTCTTTAACGATACCCTTTAAGAAATTGAGCGGGTCATAAAGGTTGCTGTTTGTAGTCTTGTGTATCTCCAAATGGATGTGTGGACCTTGTGACGCACCAGTATTACCACTCAAAGCAATGAATTGCCCCTTCTTCACAGGGAACTCTCCCGGTCGGAATTTGACATCACAGGCAAACTGTTGATGCTGATACTGCCATTTGCGTACGGCAGCCTCAATCTGTGGAGCAAATCGGTTGAGGTGGACATAACAACTGGTATATCCATTGGGATGAGTGACCATGATGGCTCGCCCATAGCCATATTTCTCCACGATAGCACTTGATATATAGCCATCAGCAATAGAATAGACGCCAAGATTTACTTCCCGTTCAGTTTTGATGTCGATACCCCCATGAAAGTGGTTAGGACGAGGCTCGCCAAAGTTGCCTGCCAGTTGCAATGGAACGTGAACTGGAGAACCGAAAGGTAGTATGGATAATAAAAGATTCAATAATAAATTCATAGGCTATCAGATCTTTTCTACTTATCAAAGTGTGAGTATTCTACTTTCTGGAGGAACAACAGAATTACCTCAGTGGTTGGTTGTCTTTGTAGGCTCTGAGCTTGCCATCATTATCAGGACGTAGGGTGATAGTCCCCACGGTCCATTCTGTCATGGGCTCTTCCTCTGTGAAAGGATAGGCCTTGAGGACAATCCCATCCTCAATAACCACGATCCCTTGTTCTATTGTTCCTTCAGAAGTTTCAATGATGTTGGCTCCAATCCGTCTTATCGACTTCTTCTTGTCGTTCATAACTTATCGGGACCTGTTTGGTATGCCTCGTTCCTTCATTGCGTCAGCGGGAGTCCTTGTAGGAGGTGTGGGTTGACTTGGAGGCGATTGTGAACTGACAGGTTCACCACCAATCGTTCTGATTGGGTCAGACTCCTTCACTGAATCAGCAGGTTGTGTTGCTTCTTGTTTTCTTACATGCATACGAACAAGGTGAATATCGCTGAGGATAAGCAACTTAAAAGTAGTTGTAGGCTGCTGTCCCTTCAACATGAGGAAGTAGCCCCGTATGTTTTTGATACGCAAGGAGTCACCAGCGTCAATTGTCATGGTGTTACGAGAATCAGACGAAATATGCTGATATTGTGTTACGGTACTATCATTCGTATAGGTAACAGCCATCATGATAATAGCATCACGCATACCATCTTGTATGATAAATTGTGAGTTGAAGCTCAAGAGGAGGCGGTCGCCTTTATGGAATGCTGTATCAGCTTTAATCTCAAAGGACTCCCGATCTACTGGAGCGTATGGAGAAAGTATTAATGTGCGGTTGCCACGCCAGATATCTGTGGTATCTCCCTTTGACTTGATGTCACCATATTGTGCTAACTCACTCTCTGAAGCACCTTGTGTACGTGCCTCATTCTCCAATCGCTTGGTAAGTTCAATATAGATATCGTGTAGCTTCTCAGTATGTCGTATGTAGTATTGAAGTGATTTATCAAATTTCTCTTCCGATACGTCATACTTCCTCATAACAGCCAGCTTAAAAGCTTTCTGTTTGATATCAGTATAGCCATCGCGATTTGCTATTGCCATAGAAAGATGATAATCGTAGAGCATATCCTCCATCTCGGAAGGTTGGATATACTCAGAAGGGATAGAAGGTTTACAACTTACAACAAAGATTGTAAGTAGTAACCCACAAAGAGTGGCAAAGGAACGTACCAGATATTTACTTCTCATTGTCTATCTACTGATTATCAGCAATGTCTTCTTTGTCATTAAGTTTCTTATCTATAGTTGGTACCCAACCATTGAAGTCCTTACGGAAGAAGAGGATGATTGTAATGACACCTACAGAGATGCAGGAGTCAGCAAAGTTGAATATTGGTGAGAAGAAGACAAATGACTCACCACCCCAAAAGGGGAACCAATCGGGGAATGTACCATGGAAAAGAGGGAAATAGAACATATCTACTACCTTACCCATCAGTACTGGCGCATAGCCTTCTCCCCATGATACGAGTGTTGCTGGTGTGGCTCCTTCTAAAAAATAGGGTGTAGAAGCTGTAAAAATCTGCCCATAGAGGAGGGAGTCGAAGATGTTACCTGCAGCACCGGCTGTAATCATGGATAACACAATGATATAACCCATTCTGGCTCCCTTTTTAATACGAGTATAGATATACCATAATAGGAAGCCTATAGCAACGATACGGAATAAGCTCAGGAAGAGTTTACTTCCCAATTCCATACCCCAAGCCATACCATTGTTCTCGATGAATTGAATCTGAAACCAATCAAAGATATGGATTGATTCGCCTAAATTCATGTTAAGTTTGACAACAACCTTAATAATCTGGTCTATTACTATTAATAGAATGATTAGCAAGGCTGCTATCAAACTTTGTTTTTTCTGTTTGCTCATTAGTGATTTTTATTTGCCATCTTGGATGCTACGCTCAATGTTGCATGTGGAACAATGCGTAAACGCTCCTTCGGTATCAATTCGCCAGTAATACGATCGATGCCGTAAGTCTTGTTATTGATTCTGACAAGCGCAGCCTGAAGCGCTTGGATAAATTTCTGCTGACGTTGCGCCATCTGGACGAGTTCCTCCTTCGTTTGGTTGGAACTCCCTTCTTCCAATGCCTTATACGTAGGTGATGTGTCATTAACATCGTTCGTATTCTTGTTCATCAGGATTTTCATCGTCTCATCGTAATCGGACTTAGCAATAGCCAATCTTTCATTTACTATCGTGCGGAACTCCTCGAGTTCCTCATCGGTATAACGCTTCTTTGTTTCCATAAAGTAAAAAATTGAATTAGGTTATGAAAGTAATCGATAATGTATTTGAGGTCGTTGAAAGCTTGGTAATAGGGACGTGTACTAGACACGTCCACTATCGTGTTTGGCTTATAGATGTACATGGCGTACATCCCAACTATTTCATTTAGTTCTTTTTGATCTCAATACGGAGTTTGAAGTCATCAAACTCAACATCTGTTCCATTGTTCTCCGCCAGCGTTATGTCATTTGCAAGAACCTGTGTTTTAATCAGGTCGCCAAATGACTCAACAGCTGCTATGGCCTCTGTGTGTGGTTCAATAACAACAGAGATGCGGTCGGTAATCTCAAGACCCGTTTCCTTACGGAGGTTCTGTATGCGGTTGATCAACTCACGTGCCATACCCTCACGACGGAGCTCTTCTGTCAGCTCAACTTCAAGAGCAACTGTCAGGTTACCCTCGTTGCTTACCAACCAGCCTGGAATATCCTCTGAGATGATTTCAACATCTGCAGCCTCTACCTTAATAGGCTGACCATCTAAGTCGAAGTTGAATTCGCCTGCAGTTTCCAATGCAGCAATCTCTTCCTGTGAAAGTGCATCCATACGGGCTGCAACTTGCTTCATCAGTTTTCCGAACTTCTTACCCATAACGCGGAAGTTACACTTCACTTTCTTTACAAGGATGCCTTGACCCTCAACGAAAGTAAGCTCCTTTACGTTCACCTCGTGTTTGATAAGGTCGGCTACTGCCTCAATATGCTTCTTCTGGGTTGTATCAACAGCAGGAATCATTATCTGTGCTAATGGCTGGCGAACCTTGATGTTCACCTTACGACGAAGCGCCAAAACCATTGAAGTGATACGTTGAGCCATATCCATACGTGCCTCGAGGTCAGTATCAATGACAGCCTCGTTGGCTACTGGCCAGTGATCCAAGTGGATGCTTTCTAATTCGCCACCTAGGTCTGAATACAGCTGGTCAGCATAGAATGGAGCGAATGGAGCCAACAAACGTGCAACAGTCATCAAGCAAGTGTACAATGTGTCGTATGCACTCTTCTTGTCAGCACTCATTTCCTTACCCCAGAAACGTTTACGATTCAAACGAACATACCAGTTACTGAGGTCATTGTTAACGAATGAATCGATGAGACGACCGCCACGTGTTGGGTCATAGTTCTCTAACTCTGCTGTCACACCTTTAATGAGTGAGTTGAGTTTAGAGATAATCCAACGGTCAATCTCTGGTGCATCAGCCTTCACTGCCTCACATGTTGTGGCATCATAGCCATCAACATTAGCATAAAGAGCAAAGAAGCTATATGTATTATATAAGGTGCCGAAGAACTTACGACGACACTCGTCAACGCCTTCTGGGTCGAACTTCAAGTTGTCCCATGGTTCGCTGTTCGTCATCATATAGTAACGTACAGGGTCAGCACCATACTTATTCATCATCTCGAATGGGTTGGTCACATTACCCACGTGCTTACTCATCTTGTTACCCTTTGCATCGAGCACAAGACCTGTTGAAATCACGTTCTTAAAGGCAACAGAGTCAAACACCATTGTTGCTATAGCATGGAGTGTGAAGAACCAACCACGAGTCTGGTCAACACCCTCGTTAATGAAGTCTGCAGGGAAGAATGCTGGTGGAACAGCTATACCCTCATAGCATGAGTGTACCAACTGGTCACGATACTCAGCCTCAGTCTTACCCGTAGCCTTCAAGCCTTCAGCATTAATCTC
This sequence comes from Prevotella scopos JCM 17725, assembly GCF_018127785.1. NCBI lineage: Bacteria > Pseudomonadati > Bacteroidota > Bacteroidia > Bacteroidales > Prevotellaceae > Prevotella > Prevotella scopos. The sequence goes on along the minus strand of NZ_CP072389.1, from coordinate 826,553 downwards.
ACCCTCAAATGGATAATGGAGCTGCGCATATGGCATAGAACCACTATCGAACCAAACGTCAATGAGGTCTGATTCGCGATGCATTGGCTTTTCTTCATCATTTACGAGGACGATATCGTCAACGTATGGACGGTGAAGATCAATCTTATCATAGTTCTCTTGGCTGAAATCACCAACAACGAAGCCCGCCTCTTTCAGTGGATTCTTCTCCATGATACCCGCAGCAACAGACTTTTCAATTTCGTTGTAAAGTTCCTCTACAGAACCAATACACTTCTCACCACGATTCTCATCACGCCAGATAGGAAGTGGTGTTCCCCAGAAACGTGAACGGCTGAGGTTCCAGTCATTCAAGTTCTCAAGCCAGTTACCGAAGCGACCAGTACCAGTTGACTCTGGTTGCCAACGGATAGTCTTGTTCAACTCTACCATACGTTCCTTCTTAGCAGTGTCCTTGATGAACCAGCTATCAAGAGGGTAGTAGAGGATTGGCTTATCAGTACGCCAGCAGTGAGGATAGTTGTGTACGTGCTTCTGAATGTTGAAAGCTGTACCTTCCTGCTTCATCTCCATACAGAGGATGATGTTCAAGTCCTCTTCCTTTTCAGAAGCTTTCTTGTCCCATACACCATCTGGGTTGAAGCGAGGGTCGTATGCATTCTTCACATAGTCGCCAGCATGATGGCCGTATGCCTTTTCATTTACACAAGCCTTAACGAAGTTCTGATCTAACTCTTCGATAGTAAAGTACTTACCTTGGAGGTCAACCATAGGACGAGTCTGTCCCTTCTTTGAAATCAGATAAAGTGCTGGGATATTTGCATCCTTAGCCACCTTAGCATCGTCCGCACCGAAGGTAGGAGCAATGTGTACAATACCAGTACCATCATCTGTTGTGACGTAATCGCCAAGGATGATACGGAAAGCCTCGCTCTCCATCTCTACAAACTTGTCACGACCATCTTCACTTGCAAACACCTTCTCTGGGTGAGCTGCAGCATAGTCGTTCACAAACTTTGGTGCAAAGTCGCCTGTCTGCTCAACAGGCTTTACCCAAGGCATCAACTGCTGATAGTGTAAGCCTTCAAGCTCTGTACCCATCACACGACCAACGATACGATAAGGAACATACTTGTCTCCACGATCGTACTCAGGTAATTCACCACCATCGGTAATCTCACCTTCTGACTTCAGGTAGGCAGCTACACGACTTGCAGCCATTACGAGTGTTAGTTTCTCTGCATCGTATGGGTTATAGGTCTCAACAATAGCGTATTCAATCTTTGGACCAACACAAAGTGCAACGTTTGAAGGCAAGGTCCAAGGTGTGGTTGTCCATGCAACAAAGCAAGGTTTACCCCATGTCTCCTTTGGTAAGTTTGCCTTTTCAACCAATGCTTTCCAATCCTCTGTAGGGATAGCAAACTGTGCAGTAACGGTAGTATCCTTTACATCACGATAGCAACCAGGCTGATTCAGCTCATGGCTTGATAAACCAGTACCTGCGCCTGGTGAATATGGCTGAATAGTGTAGCCCTTATACAGCAAGCCCTTGTTATAGAGTTGCTTAAGAAGCCACCACAATGTCTCGATATATTTGTTATCGTAAGTAATGTATGGGTGTTCCATATCAACGAAATAACCCATCTGCTCTGTCAACTGCTGCCATTCAGCAGTAAACTTCATTACATTCTCACGACACTTATGGTTGTATTCCTCTGTTGAAATATATTTATCAGATGCGTGGTTGTCGATATCTTTCTTCGTGATACCTAACTCTTTTTCTACACCTAACTCTACTGGCAATCCGTGTGTGTCCCAACCCGCCTTACGGTGCACTTGGAAACCTTGCATTGTCTTGTAGCGATTGAAAGTATCTTTAATAGAACGTGCCAATACGTGGTGAATGCCAGGATGTCCATTTGCTGATGGAGGTCCCTCGAAGAAGATGAATTGTGGCTCACCCTCACGCTCATCGATACTTTTGTGGAAGATATCCTTCTTCTCCCACGCTTTCAATATTTCCTGATTTGTGCTAACAAGGTCAAGTCCCTTGTGCTCGGCGAATTTCTTTGCCATATTATCTATTTGTTTTACTTGTTTTCTAAATACCTGCAAAGATACAAATAACAACTGAAACTACCAAACTTTTTGTTTGTATGAAAGGTGCTGGACTTCCTTTTTTACAATGTGTCATCTGAAGTTAACATTTATACTCTTTCTTATTGTAATATTCATGACTCTTCTGTTCTTCAAAGTTCATAGAAAATGCATCTAATAATAAGTCTTTTTATGGAGAATAATCTATCTTTTCTTGGCAGTCTATAAATCTGCACTATTTTGTTCAAATGAGTCAAGTGGGATAGGGAGGTTTCATACTTCTTAGAATTATGTAAGCTTTCTTTTGTAAAGAAAAATCATAACATGATTTTTTGTTTGGGAATCATTGTTATTCCAAAACTTGAAAGCACATTTTAGACTCTATAATGAATCGTGTGGGTTGTGTGTTGATATCTCACACGAGTGGTGCGGGTGCTTAGCACATGTGGTGCGGGTGCTTAACACTAATGGTGCGGATGGTATGCACCACATGTGCGAAGGGTTAACTCCATTGCAGTATATAGAAGGGTAGGGATTTAATGTGAGTTAAGCATATTAAAGCTAAGGTCAATTTGGCGTTGTCTTTAGTTCGAGGCTATACGTCTTGACTATATTTTAGGCTCTATAACGAATTACCCACATGATCTATTATAGAGCCACTTTTTATCATTAGCTTGTTGTGAACCTATTTCCATACCGTTTTCATACTAAGCCTGAAGAAGGTTAGTTGGATAAAAAAACGGACGCACTAATTGTGCGTCCGTAGAGATTTACAGCTACAGGATAGACCTGTCAGCGTTTTATATTTATTATATGACGATGCTGTTAAAGAATTCAGTCAATGTAATACAGAAAAGAATCTGCCAACTTGCTTGAATCAAAAGATTGTTCGAATCGATATTTGAACTCCTTTGACCAAGCCTGACCTCTTGACTTTTGCTGAACGTCGTATTGTTTTTGCAACTTAAGCTAAGGCATGTTTAGTTCAGTTCCTCACTCTCTTTCATTGCTTCAAGGCACTGAGGACAAATACCTTTATAATAAAGCTGAGTATCGTCAATTCTGAAGCCTTTACCAATTTCACCTGTGTAACGAGGCATCTCCATTGCTTCAAAGTCGAAAACCTTCTCGCAACGCTTGCAGAAGAAGTGTGCATGTGGCTCGGTTATACCATCATAGCATACGCGATGGTCATCAATGGTAATCATTGATGCAGCACCATGTTCTGATAACATTCTCAGTGTGTTATAAACAGTTGTACGGCTCACTGTAGGAAGATGTTTCTTTAATGCAAGAAAAACCTCTTCCACTGTTGGATGCGTCCGATGAGTTGCCAAATATTTCATGATTGCAACGCGTTGGATTGATGGGCGAATACCCAAAGTTGTTAGTTTGTCATATACAGGATCCATTGTAATACCGTTTTCTAAATTTATACCTATTTTTTAAACAACCTAATTATAACAAATCATCTGAAATAATAAGGATGATTGAACTAAAACGTTTGCAAAGATATGAATTTTGTGTAAAACTTACAAATATTTTGTTGTAAAAACTACAAATAGATTTAGATTTTCACTTTATTTTACGTTCCATGTTTTTTGGAAGTTGTTCGTCATTATTTAGTAGTCATAATAGGTTAGTATTGTGTTTGTTGATTTGTGTTTGTTCTTAGATTTTTTTATTTAGGCTTTTATTTGTTTCTTTCGTAGTATCTTGGGATAAATAATTAGTTTTTTTGGTTATATTCTTTTAGCTGTTCAATTCCTTTGTGTTATTGACATTTTTCTTTATTATTATGGATATTTTAAGAGGGGTGAGAACTCTCGATGATTTTATCTCTAAATAAACGCATGGATTCTGTTAACACTTCATCGCTATTCGGCGCCTGAATTTTAGCTATATTTATATACTCAGGTGTTATATCGGTAATATAGCAAGGATAATAACATATTGAGATGTATAAATACACTCAATTTCTAACTTTTTATCTTTTGGAAATTTAACCATATCCTCTTCTGAATTTACTACTTTTTAACCACAAGATAACTTTACTTTCTGTACTTATTTCTACTTTTGCGCAATAAAACACATAATAATAACTAATATGAGAAAAATCTTTTTACTACTGTTGTCTATTTCGTTGAGTGTTGTACTTCATGCACAAAATGGATTACCCAAAGTAACTCTTAAGAATATTGAGGGTAAAAGTGTTGACGTATCATCGATTACAAATGATGGAAAGCCTATCATTATCTCTTTTTTTGCAACTTGGTGTAAACCTTGTAATCGTGAATTGAAGGCCATTCATGAAGTTTATTCAGATTGGCAAGAGGAAACTGGCGTGAAACTAATTGCAGTGTCTATTGATCAGGCGCAGAATATAAATAAGGTAAAGCCTCTTGTCAGTACCAACGGATGGACTTATGAGGTATTGCTTGATCCTAACAGCGATCTTAAACGTGCGCTCGGAGTACAATTAATCCCTTATGTCTTATTGCTGGATGGTAAGGGTAATATTGTGTACAAGCACAATGGTTATACTGATGGAGCTGAATTTGAGCTTTATGAAAAGGTAAAATCATTATGCGGTAAATAGTCATGAAAACTTATATCATAGCAGGTTTGCTGCTCTGTGTTCCTCACATGGAAATGTGGGCGCAGGAAAACAACAATGAAAAACTAAACCTTACGGGAAGTGTACAGAGCGATGTGCTTATCCCACAGGAGGATGAGAAAACGGGTGCAACAAAATCTTCAGGTGATTTCCTAACGAATACTTATATTGACCTCAACGCAACAAGTAAGTATGTAGATGCTGGACTACGTTTGGAGTATCTTAAGCATCCGCTTCCTGGTTTTGAAAATGATTTCAAAGGATGGGGTGTACCGAACTTTTATGTTAAAGGTCGGTATAAAACAGCCGAGCTTACACTTGGTACCTTTTATGAACAGTTTGGCTTAGGCTTCATTCTGCGCACGTATGAAGAGCGCAGTTTAGGCATTGATAACTCTCTACTTGGAGCACGCCTATTGGTTAAACCAGTGAAAGGTGTAACCCTTAAGGTTCTTTCTGGAAAGCAACGTCGCTATTGGAAATATAATCATGCACTTGTTTCAGGAGGAGATGTAGAACTCAATCTTGATGAATGGTTCAAAGCATTGAAAGATAAGACATATATCACTGTAGGTGCTTCATTTGTCAATAAACATGAAGGTGACGAAGACATTATGACAGATGCTACGCACAGATTAAATCTTCCACATAATGTAAACGCATTTGATGTTCGCGCTAGTTTACAACATGGTGCTTTCTCTGTTCTTGCTGAGTATGCCATGAAAGGGCAGGATCCTTCGTTCGACAATGGCTATATCTATCGTAATGGATATGTTGCGATGCTCTCTGGCTCTTATTCAAAACGTGGAATGAGTGTACTTCTTCAAGCAAAACGAAGCGTAAATATGGCCTTCAGAAGTGCTCGCAGTATGACGGGAACTTCTTCGTTTATCAATCATTTGCCACCTTTTACGATGGAACATAGCTATGCGCTTGCAGCATTATATCCTTATGCGACACAGCCTGGTGGTGAATGGGCATATCAAGGAGTGTTTGGATATACCTTCCCTAAACATACTTTCCTTGGAGGAAAATATGGAACGAGTATGAAGTTGAATGTCTCTCATGTACATGGCATACGTAGAAATGAAAAAGGTGGAAAGGGTAGTGATGGATACGGCTCTGCTTTCTGGGCATGGGGACCATCTACTTATTATCAGGATATTAACTTACAGATGGAGAAGAAACTATCTAAGTCTGTTAAGTTGAACCTTATGTATATGAATCAACTCTACAATAAAACTGTCATTGAGGGTGAGGGAGGCGTGATTCATTCTGATATTTTCATTGCTGATGCAAAGTTCAAATTGGCGTCAAAGGCTACTTTACGTACAGAAGTACAGTATCTTTCTACAAAAGATGATGATGGGGATTGGCTCTTTGGTCTCGCGGAATTTTCACTTGCACCATCTTGGATGTTCACCATTTCAGACATGTATAATAGTGGTAAGACTAATTTACATTACTACCAAGGTCTTGTAACTTTCTTGAAGGGTGCACATCGCATACAAGTGGGATACGGAAGAACACGTAGTGGTTACAACTGCTCAGGTGGAGTCTGCAGATATATTCCTGCAAGTAAAGGATTTACACTTTCTTACAATTATAACTTCTAATAAATAATGAATAAGATTTTTCCTTTTATAGCATGTATTCTCTTGATGCTATCTTCGTGTAATAGTATTGATGAAGATGATCGTTTGATTTATGTGGCTCCTACAGCTGTGGGAAGGTGTGTATTGATCGAAGATTTTACAGGACAAACATGTCTCAATTGTCCTCGTGCTGCATTAGGCATCGAAGAACTTCAGAAACAATATGGTGCTGATACAGTGATTGCTGTCGCTATTCATTCCGGTCCCCTTGCATTGAAGCCTTCAGCTTCAGTAGTAGGGCTGCGTACTGATCTCGGTGACCTTTACTATTCACATTGGAAGGTTGAAAGTCAGCCATCGGGACTTATCAATCGTAAAGGTGCTCCTACGAATGATAGTCAGTGGGCATCCCTTGTTCATAATGAGCTCCAACAGCAGGCTACAGTTAACATCAAGCTGACTGTCAGCTATGATGCTACAACAAAACGTGCGCATGTTAAGACTGCTATGACCTCTTTGGGGGCAGCCGTTTCTGGTAAGTTACAACTCTGGTTAGTAGAAGATGGTATCAAAGCTATCCAGCGTATGCCCGACGGAAAGTACAATAGAGAGTACATACATAACCACGTTCTCAGAAAGGCCATCAATGGAGATTGGGGTGAGGATGTAACGCTTGACAAGACAGCAACGATGGAAAAGGAAGCTGATGTTCAGATTGATAATGGGCAGATGGCAGAGCATATGTCAGTTGTTGCTTTTGTTTACAACGATGAAGGGGTACTTCAAGTGACCCGTCAATCTATCACGAAACCTTAGTTATTAACCATAATATAAAGAATGTATGAAAAGATTATTTACCCTTTTTTATGCCATGTTACTTGGCGCTGTGCCTTTGATGGCACAAGGAAATCGTATTTTTGAGTTTGTCGATGGTGCAGGAAAGACCATTGACAATGGCAAAACTGTATCAGTCGCTAAGATTGAAGAGTTTGTTCCTGGTGTCCCTGAAGCTGGAATGACAATGCCTGCTGACATCTCCGTCCGTAATATCTCAGGAGAGAAACAAAACGTTGTCATCGTCGGTACTATTAAGAAATTGAAGGGAGAAGCAATAGAAATTTGCTTCCCAACTAGTTGTAAAATGTGGGACAAGGTCGCAACATTCACGTCTGAGGAGGGCGAATTAAGCGCCGACAAGAAGGTTACCAAGTCATTGGAGATGAAGTTTAATCTTGGTGCGGAAACACAAGGTAAAGGCGTTTGTACTATCAAGTTACAGTTGTTTACTGTTAAGAAGAAAGGTGACAAATTGGTGAAAGACAAGATGGGACCTTATATAACAGTCAACTTTGATGAAGCTTTAGCTTTAGGTATCAACGATGTCAGCTATGGCAAAGCCGTTAGCTACGATGTTTACAACTTACAGGGCGTACTCATTGGTAAAAATCTCACATCATTGCAGGATCTCTCCAAAGGTACTTATGTAGTGAAGACAGTTGATAATAAGGGGGGCGTAACCACCAAGAAGTTCGTTGTTCGCTAATCGAAGTCTATATTTTTATTATTAGTATTAACCTTTTAAAAATAAAACCATGCAAAAAAAATCTACCTTAAGACTTTTTCTCGCATTGTCATTAGCTTTGTTCCAAGCAAATGCATACGCACAAGTATCTACCTTGCCTGCACAGGAGGCTTATGTAGATATTAACTCAAATGGTGTTAACCTGCCAATCTCACTTTCTAAGATGGGCAAAGGAGTGAGAAGCATAGAGTACACACTTACCCAAGGAGGTAAAGTAATCGCAACTAAAACAATAAACATCCCTGCCCAGAGCATGACGAGTTCTGGTCAGTCTGCTGTTAATGTGCTCATTCCACCATATAATGATACTACGGTTGACGAGCTTTCATTAAACATAATAAAAGTAAATGGTCAGCCAACCAATATGAAGGAGCCTTATACAACTATCATACGTAAGACGCTTTCACAGTATGCTACTCGCAAGGTTGTTGTAGAAGACTATACTGCTATGTGGTGTGGATGGTGCCCAAGAGGTTTGGCAATGCTTTCTTACCTTACGCGTCAACACCCAAATGATTTTATCGGTATTGCTATTCATGGCTCAAGTGATCCATTGATGTGTCGTGATTATTCTGATATGACTAGCAGGATAAGTGGATATCCTACTATAACCTTCGATCGGTCCGTAGATTCTAAAGACTACTCCGGTGAAAATACATTCAACTCGGAAAGAAGACAGGGTGCAGACATGGATGTGAGTGTATCAGCAGTTTGGGATAGACAGAAGCGCAATATTTCTATAACAACCAAAACGACTTTCCGTACAAGACCTTACAGAAACACGTATGCACTTGCTTATGTGTTGACAGCTGATGGTTTACAGAGTAGATCTTATTATCAAAAGAACTATTTTTCTGGCAATAGACAGTATAGCGGTTATACAAATGAGTTGAACTACTTTGTTAACGCTCCTAGTACAATAAGCAATTTCAAATTTGACCATACAGCAATCTCTGCTCTTGGTATTACAAGTGGTATAAATGGTAGTATTAGTCAGATTGTTGTTGACAAGCCTCAGACTCACACTGCTTCATTCGATAACATCTCACAGTATAGAGTTATCCAAGATAAATCTAAACTGCATGTTGTCGTATTGGTACTCAACACGTCAACAGGGAAAATCGTCAATGCAGACCAATGTGAAATCTCAGATCATACTCCATCGGGTATAGAGTCTGCTCCAACAACTGATGAGGTTGTAGAAGTAGCACGATATAATATCTCTGGAGCACTTCTCGACAAGCCTGTAAAGGGTTTGAATATCGTTAAATATAGTGATGGACGCATTGTAAAGGAAATCGTGAAATAGGAATTCGGAAGTTACTAAGAAAATCTTGGGTAAATCTTATGCTTACGCAATTGCAACGAATAAGCAATTATAGGTTTTGAAATTAATAACTTAATATCTTCCTAGTGAGCTTAATAAGTTGTTTGTCAGATCTTATCTGAATGTAAGCATATCCTATCTCCGTGTTGTCTTACACATTATTCAACCTTAGCACACATGGTGTTTTCTATGACACCATGTGTGTCTATCTATAAGATAAGTTTAATGTCTATTTGCGGTCACTTTTAATGATTAATTTATATCATTGAATAATAACGAGTTAAATCTATACAATTGATGTGTGGATTGATAGGAAATGACCTTTGAACTTTGATCTCTGAACTTTGAGCCTTAAGCTGACTTTTCAGTTTTGACCTTTGAGTTTTATTTCTTCCTTTTATCTTTTTACTCTTACCTTTTTACCTTTAGTTTTTACGTTTTTGATTTTTATTTGTATCTTTGTCTTAGTATGATGCTTTTGCATCATTAATCAAGTAGGGTTTATTAAAGAATAAACTTTTTCGCGAACGTATTGTTTAATATTAATTTAAGGTATAAAAAGGAAAGGAATCATGACTGAGGTAGATTTTAAGAAATTGAAGTTTAATCCGTTCAAACTTTTAGGAAAAGAATGGATGCTATTGTCAGCTGGTAATGAACAAGATGGTTGTAACACGATGACAATCAGTTGGGGACATCTTGGTTGTATATGGGGAAATAACGACCCTACGGCTGTAGTTTATATACGCCCTAGTCGTTATACAAAGACCTTTGTAGATAAGGAAGATTATTTTACGCTTTGTGTGATGGATGCCTCTTTTAAGAAGCAAATGGCTTATCTTGGTTCTGTATCAGGACGTGATGAGAATAAGATTGAGAAAGCTGGATTGACAAAGGTTTTTGCTGATAATAGTGTTTATTTTGAGGAGGCTAAGTTGGTTCTGATTTGCAAGAAAGAGTATGCTGCTGACTTAAAAGAAAGTGGTTTTATTGATAAGGAGGTTTTAGAACAGGCTTATCCTATGCGCGACTTACATACGATGTATGTTGGTAAAATAGAAAAGATACTTGTTCGTGACGATGAATATCTTGGTTGAGTTAGTTGACGAGTGAACAAGTTTACAAGTTGCTTGTAATAAAAAAAGTGCCAGACAATCATCTTGCCTGGCACTATATTTTTAAGCTAATTGGTCGTGCCTCTCATCAAATTCCGTCACTAAGACGAAAACCTGGGAGAGAGCGACCTATAGAGATAGAACTTTAGAATACGAACTGCAGACGAGCTTGAACCTGGTGGAAGTTTTTGTCGTAAGGCAGGAAGTCCTTGGTGAGGTGATGGTAGGTATAATCAACCATCACTTGTGCAAACTTGTTGAAACTATAGTTCAAGCCAAGTGTGTAAGAACGTACGGCACCACCACCAACGCTGCTAGAGTTGTAAGGCCAATCGGCCATGTAACCATCAGGATAGTACTGGTTGCGACCTACAGAGTAGTATTCACCCTTTACAATGTCGTTCAATCCGGTGTAGTTGAAACGGCCAACAACCTCGAGAGAACGGCCACTCAAACCACGAAGTACACCTTCGTTCTTGTCGTAGCTGTAAGGTTTACCAAAAATCATGTAGCCAGCTTCGATATATCCTCCATGGAAATTGTTGGAGCGAAGAGGGTTGGCTGTAATCCAAGCATCGAGAGTTCCCCAAGTATCAATGTTGTTGTTGCTTGCATCAAAGAGGGTCTTTGAGTCGCGTTTCTTGGTGACATGCTTGTAGAGATATTCACCACGAACAAACATCTTCTGGTTATGATAGAGTGCTTCTACGCCGGCATCAACAACGTTTTCAGCCCAAGGAAGTTCGCACGAAACAAATTGTTTGTCTTCGTCAACAAAGGTTTCCATAGTCTGCCCGAGCTTCAATGTCTTCTTCAGGACATTGTTTTCAGCAACACCGCCACCTACATGCTGATAACGAACGCTACCACCGACGGCTAAAGTCTGATGTTCATCGATGATTGGACGATAGAGGTATCGGCCAGACAGCACAATGCCATTGAAGCCGGCTTCAATCTTGTTGTACTGGTCCTCAGTGAAGATACCCTGATAAGCCATGAACTTATCATTGGTATATTTATAGGTAAGACCCAGTTCACGTCCTTCACCCAGTGCATTGGTAGCGCCTGCACGCGAGATGAAATGATAGCTGCCTAGCGAGGTGTTGCGTGCCATAGAACCTGCAGGGTCGTTATAATAACCACCCTTGATGGCGTGACGACCACCCTTGCTGTCTTCTTTGGCATACTGCAGGAAGATGTTCTTTTGGCTGAACTTGCCGCCCCCGAAGCCAAAGTCAGCATAGAAGTACCAGTCCTGGTAAGTCAGCGAGGTACGGATACGTGCATCGGTGATGGCTGCTCCACTCTGCATAGGAGTGAAGTCTGTATGATAGTAGGCAGCGTCAGCCATGAAACGGGCTCCTACAGTGAAATGAAGGTCTTCGGCCTTATTATCAATAGTGATAGTTGGTTTAGAGTCGAAGTCCTGTGCGTTTGCTGACAATGCAGTGAGAGCCAGCAGAGGCATCAACATATATTTCTTCATATTCGTTTCTTACTTTGATTGTTTGATGGAATTTTGTTCCTAATTAATAGCCTAAAGCATCGAGAACTGCATCGGCATTAGGTACTTTTGAAGGTGCCTGAGAGTTGTCGTAGAGCTGTCCAGGATGGAAAGGATTAGCGAGTTTCGCATTGCAACGGAAACCGTTTTCAATCATATAGTGGAGTGAAATCTCCGAGCGATTGGTGAAATAGCCATCCATGTAAACAGGATGTGTATCTGGTTCGGTGAACGTTGTGTAGGCAGTTGGCTGTACAGTTACATTGAGCAAATCATCAAACTCAGTAGGATTCTTACCCCAGAAGTTCACATAGTAACCCATGTTTCTCTTCATCTGAGCATCAGAATCAAATGAGTATGGATGGTTAAGCATGCCTGCCTTGCGAATCATATAAGCCTGCCAAGGCTTGTTCATCTCAGGATAGTTGTTTGGTGCACCAGCAATAGATGGGCCAATGATGTGCGCACCATTGTCTTGTGCATACTTAATGAAGTCAGCATAACCTGCAGGTGTGTCATAAGCAAGGTCTGTTGCATAAGCTGGCTTGCTGATCCAAAGCAGGTAGCACATAGGTACTTTACCCTTAAACACACCATAAGCACGGTGTAAAGCATCGAAAGAGAAGGTCTGAAGAATCACCTTTCCATTGGTGTTACCTACATTCACCTTACCACCTACATAGAACGGATTATTGGCGTTCTCAGGCTTTGTGATGATGTTCCAGCCCCATTCGTCAAGGATGTTATAAACGCGAATTTCGATGTCTTTAGGGTTCAACCATGACTCTTTGAACTCAGGATAGATGCCAGGACGGTTACCATTGTCGGCAGGGTCGTTGACATAAGCTGTAGAACCATTCTTATCACCGAAGCTATATTCTACGAAGTCCATGTATTTTGCAGCCTTGCTACCCACGACACTTGGCTCATCACGCTTCACAGCAGCCTTGGCAGCCTTGTATATTTCGGCTAAGGTCATGTTCTGGAATTCTGGTTTAATCTTGTATGTAAGCACACGACGACCATTGGCATCACGGTTGAGTTTCTTACCCATGGCATAGTTAATCTGATCCTGCAACGCTGAAACATACAAGCCATCTGAATACTGGATGGTTGGAGCGCCACTGGCATTGTAAACTACCTTACCATTGTTTCTTGCTGCAAACGAAGCTCGTTCTTGCTCAGGTGTAGCGTCGTTGAACCACTTTCCTGCATCGAGCATCAGCAATTCTGCATAATAATAAGATAAGGTATAGTTCGAACGGAAGTCCTTTTTGTCGCGCTGATACTGTTCTTCAATGTCCTGTTCCGTGAAATGCTGACTGCCATCGGCATTACGGAAGCTACGATAGAAATCCTTACGAATTGTTGGAACCTCATCAGAGAACACGTCTTCAATGTTTGTCGTACGTTTCAAATTCTCATCGTGGTTGGCAAGTACCACGCCATCTTTAGTGGCCTGAAGGTCACTTTCAAGATAGTCTGCACCCATGTTACGTGCCCAACGCCATGCTGCCTCCGTCTCTTCCGGAGCCCAATAGGTTGAACCACGGTGTGCCATACAGGCATACAAAGGCACATAGTCGCGTACTTTAGCCATCTCTGGAGAAATCTGCTGCACTGCAATACGCTTTGCATCTGTGTTCTCGTTGGTGAACTCCTGTTCATCAGAACAAGAGGACAGGACTGATACGGCTGCTAACCCCAAGAGTCCTAATCTGTAAAGAGTCTTCATCTTTCTTTTGGTTTTAGTTGTTTATGATTTATTTTAACATATTTCTTATTTCTCTTCTTCCTGAGATTTCTTGGCCAGATACTGCTCCTCGCGATAGGTCAAGCCCATGAAAAGGATAGAGAATAGACAGGCAAAGATTAGAAGGATGAAGGTCCAGTTCCATCCGGCTGCTTCTGCCACGTAGCCGATGACGATGTTAGCCAACAGCGCTGTACCAAGCACATAGCCCATGAATCCTGTCAAGCCGGCTGCAGTTCCTGCCGCATTCTTTGGGGCAAGGTCGAGTGCCTGAACGCCAATAAGCATCACAGGACCATAAATTAGGAAGCCAATAGCTATCAAGCAACCGATAACTACGTTCACATTGTCAATGTTCTGCCAGTAGATAACGATGGCTAAAGCCACGAGAATCATGAACAAGATTGTAGGCAATGCACGACGGCCTTGAAATACTTTATCTGAAAGCCAACCGCAAATGATGGTTCCAGGAATAGCCGCCATCTCATAAGCAAAATATGCCCAACCAGCACTCTTGATGTCAATGCCACGCTCAGTGAGGATTGTTGGTGCCCAATCCAAACAGCCATAACGCACCATATAAACGAATGCGTTTGCAAAGGCTATGTACCAAAGGAACTTATTGCTCAATACAATCTTGAAAATCTCTTTGGTAGAAAGCACTTGCTCTGCCTTCTCCGAATAGTTCTTTGAAGCCGAACCGCTCCATTTCTCAATAGAAGGTAAACCGCAAGATTGAGGGGTGTCGCGAATCATGCTATAGGCCATCAGTGCTATTAAGATGGCAACAGCAGCTGGGAAAGCATAAGTTCCGATGAGAAAATAACGCTGCTCGTCTGCACCATAGAACCAAGAACCGAACCAGAGTGCACCATAAACGGCCATTGGACCTACCAATGCGCCGCCCACATTATGGGCACAATTCCAGAACGACATCCAGGTTCCACGCTCTTTGATAGAGAACCAATGGGTCATCACGCGACCGCAAGGAGGCCAGCCCATGCCATTAAACCAACCTACAAGGAAGTTCAACACTGCCATGAGCAGGATGGCAAGCGACTTATGATCGGCTCCAATCCACTGAATAGGCACGATCATAAAGAGCATAGAAATGGCCGCCATAATCAAACCCAATGGGAGGAAGGTGCGTGCATTACTACGGTCAGAGATGCTCGCCATGATGAATTTAGAGAAGCCGTAAGCGATAGCGTTCATCGAAAGCACGATTCCAAGCTCACCTTTCTCAAATCCAAAGTCGGCAAGCATAGGGATTGCCATAGAGAAGTTCTTACGAACAATGTAAAATCCGGCATATCCAATAAATATACCTAAAAAGACTTGCCAGCGCAGTTTCTTATACTTTGCGTCAGCTTCTGGGCCGGTCTGTTCAGCTTTATAGGCCGGTGGGGTTAATAGTTTCCACATAATCGATTGTTATAGTATTTGGTTTGATAATTTTGTTCTTATTTCTTGGCTGGCCATATGCTCAGAAGTTACATTGCTCGGACGACGTATTTTTGATACATCGACCATATTACTTTGAGCCGTTCGCTTTATTTGGTTTTACCAAGTATTGTTTAAGGCCTACATATTCGTACCTCAAACTATTGTTAGTTTCATTTCGGAATGGTTTGAAAGTTATTCGCTTGCAAAGATAAGATTATTTGTTTCATTTCGAAACAAAGAAAGATGATTTATGTCAATTATGTGTTATATATTAACATTTTTTATAAATTTGGTTCTAAAACGTAACTATGCAAGTTCAATATAGAACCAAAGTTTTAGGTGCAGGCGTTGCCAAATAATCTATAGCTGAAAACACCGAGGGGGTGTGGGCGAGCAGCCCTCATGCAAGAGATAATTCAACAAGTAATGCATAAAAACAAATAAGGAGACCCCATCTCCCAAAGATTAATAAAATTTGCATTGTGAAGTACAAACAATTAACCTCGGATCAAAGGTACACAATTTTTGTACTATCTCAAAATGAGACAAAACGAAAAGACATCGCCAAGTCGATAAATGTAAAAACGTTAATGCTCCAGTTTCCTAGTTCCAAGGATAATCTTCTATGTTCTTATCGTTCATTACTCTAAACTTCTGAAACGTTCTTTATGTAACATAATACTGTTCTGAGTACAAAATAATGAGAATTTGTATCGTTTCTATTTGCAGTCTAGTTAGGTCATGCATAGTGCTCACCATCCTCATATCTGGTGCTAAGTATCCGCACGCGTGGTGTTCACCCTCCGCACGCATGGTGCTAAGCGCCCGCACAATATGTGCGGAGCATAAGCACATTGGTTAAAGATTTTGTTCCAAGGACAAGGTAAGAATGTGTTGTTTACTACTCTTCACTCAATATTCAGGATGAAGGGAGAAATGAACGAAATAGCGGAACAGGATAAGTATGTAATTCTCTATTTCTTCACAATCATTTCCCTTGTTTTGGAATCAAAAAAAGAAAGCCCAATTAACAGAACTTTATGTAATGATAAGCTACTGTTAATTGGGGTAAATATGATAATGCAGAATTTGTTATGTCTTACTTTCTTGTAACACGTACATATCTCATCACTTTCTTAACAACCACTCTTCGCAAATCGCTGTCATTGAACTTCGTTTGAGTTAACTCAAACTCGTTGTTGTTTATAAATCTAATTTGCAAGTGCTTGCGCATCTTACCATCTATCTTCATGAAGAAACCATCATTACGGAAGCCATAGACACCCATGTCGTCATCGCGTTCCCATCTACCATTGCCTTCTTTTTCAATTACACTCATTGTGCCATCACGATAGAAGTCAAAGCGGTGCAACTCATCATCGAGATCATTATCGTTGTGATCAACAAGTGTTCGCAGGTTTACACTTTCGCCCGTTTTAAAATCAACTGGAATGAATTTGTAATCGTCATATCTGTCGATTATGAAACCAACTTTATATTCTTGGTGTGTTCTTGGATTACGGACAATGGCATAGCTACCTTTGTTAGTAAGTTCCCAAGTTCCTACAATCTGTGAATGTTTGATTGGTGCAGCCGTTATTACGTTATTTTTTTCGTTTACTTCATTCTTTGCAGCATTTAGACTGGAAAATGTAAACAGTCCACCTAATACCAAGCCTGCGTATAAAGTATGCTTAGAGAAACATGATTTTTTCATTGTTAAAATATTCATTTTTGGATTAATATATTGCAAATATAAATAAAGTTGTTATGGGTAAAAGAATAATGTATGTACTTTTTAAGTGATTTTGTGTATATTGAAAATAAAAGAGCATCTAATTAACAGATTTGTTCAAAATAAAACAATTCCTATTAATTAGATGCTTAAATTGTGTATTTACTTTTTATTTAATTGGTTTATTGTCCATCGTAAAGTCGATATTAGGGCCCGAAAGCAAAAGCTCATGTTCAAAATAATGATGCGGATAAGGTTTACCATTGATTGTTATACGCTGAATAAAACAATTTTCTGCATCATTCTTTTCAGCATTGATTGTTATTATCTTTCCATTTTCTAAATGTACTCTAACCTTCTGGAAGTATGGTGTTCCTATCATATACTGTGTACTACCGGGGCAAACCGGATAGAAACCGAGTGCTGAGAAGACATACCAAGCTGATGTTTGACCATTGTCTTCATCGCCACAATAGCCGTCAGGCTGCGCCGTATAGAGTCGGTCCATCACCTCACGCACCCAATATTGTGTCTTCCATGGCTGTCCGCTGTAGTCATAAAGGTAAATCATGTGCTGGATAGGTTGGTTACCATGTGCGTAATTACCCATGTTCATGATTTGCATCTCACGTATTTCGTGAATGGTGAAGCCGTAATAGCTATCATCAAATATAGGAGGAAGTTGGAAAACACTATCCAACATAGCGTTGAACTTGTCGTATCCACCCATCAGTTTTGCTAGTCCTGCAGGGTCATGGAAGACACTCCATGTGTAATGCCAGCTGTTGCCTTCTGTGAAGGCGTCGCCCCACTTGAAAGGATTAAAAGGTGATTGGAAACTGCCATCTTCATTGCGTCCGTGCATTAATCCAGTCTCCTTATCGAAAACCTTTTGATAGTTCATGGCACGAAGCTTGAAAGGTTTTAACTCTTTTGCACTCTTTCCGAGTTTTAATCCTAACTGATAGATGCACCAGTCATCGTAGGCATACTCTAAAGTGCGGGCCACACTCTCGTTGATTCCAACATTGTAAGGTACATAACCTAAGCGATTGTAAAATTCGAAACCCTTACGCCCAGTGGAACTAACAGTTGGATGTACGGCATTGGCATCATGGACGAGCGCTTTCCATAGCGTTTCAATGTCATAGCCACGCAATCCCTTAATATAAGCGTCAGCAACGACTGAGGCCGAGTTATTACCCACCATGCAGTCGCGATGTCCTGGACTTGCCCACTCTGGTAGGAAGCCACTCTCCTTATAGGCATTAACAAGACCTGCTTGCATCTTCTCATTCATAGAAGGATAGACAAGGTTAAGCAATGGGAAGAGCGAACGGAAGGTGTCCCAGAAGCCTGTGTCAGTAAAGAGGTAACCCGGTAGTACCTTTCCATTATAAGGGCTATAGTGGATAGGCTGCCCTTGTTCGTCAATCTCATAAAACGAGCGTGGGAATAGGACTGAGCGATAGAGACAACTATAAAAAGTGCGAAGATGGTCGATGTTGTCATCTTCTACCTCTATTCTTCCTAATATATTATTCCATTCTTTCTTGCCTTCAGCCTTAACTATATCAAACGATTTCCCTTCAACTTCTTTGAGGTTACGTTGTGCCTGTTCATCACTGATAAATGATGAGGCTATCTGCACGTTGACTTGTTCGCCTCGCTTGGTATGGAAACCCACAACAGCCATAGCGTGATTGCAGGTCGTTGATGTCTTTCCTTCTGATAATTTACCATCTTCAATACTGCCAACAAAAGAGAAGTCGTGGTCAAATCGAAGGATAAAATAGTTTTTGAAGTTTGCTGGAACACCTCCGCTATTTTTTGTGGTATAACCAATAATAGTGCGCTTATCGGGTATAATGGTCACAGAAGAACCTTTGTCAAAGGCATCTACAACCAAGTAAGCCTCCTCGGTTTGTGGATACGTAATGCGCACAGCAGCAGCTCTACTGGTAGGACTAATCTCTGTGGTGACGTCGTAGTCAGCCAAATAGGTCTTATAATAATAAGGTGTAGCTGTCTCAGCTTTGTGCGAAAACCAACTAGCACGTCCTTCTTCATCAAAAACTTTTTTGCCAACGACGGGCATGATAGAGAACTGTCCGTAGTCGTTTATCCATGGACTTGGCTGATGAGTTTGCTTGAGACCGCGAATCTTATCGGCCTCGTAGGTATAAGTCCAGCCGTCTCCCATCTTTCCTGTTTGTGGAGTCCAGAAGTTCATACCCCATGGTAGGGCTGTGGCAGGGTAGGTGTTACCGGTTGAAAGTTCTGATTTTGAAGCCGAACCAACTAATGTGTTTACATAATCGACTGGGTTCTTTACGTCGAAAGCATAACTATTAAATGTCAATGACAAAAGTAAGAGAATAAGAGAAAGCGCTTTTTTCATATCGTGAAAATGTGATTTGTTTTTATATTTTAAGCTAAGAGTAAACTTATAAGTAAAGTTGAGATGATGTTATAGTTTTCTAATGTTATGCAATGGTAGTGATTACAATTACTTAGTTGCCGACTTCCATACCCATACTTCGCCCATTTGAAAGCGAATTAATAGCTTTGCACCTTCATCTGAAAGCATAATACCTTTTGTGCCCGGTTGTAATAAGAAGACCTCTCCATTATTCAATTGATCAATGAGTGTAGAGTCTGTTTTACTTATTTCATTTGGACGAGGCAATAGGTCAAGATCATTCTTGTTGACAGCTCCAAAGCAAGGGCTTGTCAATGTAAGCTCATTAGCTCGGTTACTAATGAAGCCTGCATCCCTTTTGTTAGCATCTTTGATAGTCTGATCTCCGTTCTCTACAATCTCGGTAGGGAGTGTACTCATGCTGTGATAGTCTTGTTTTGGTTCTTCTTGTGGCCCTTTTTTACAGCTACTTAGCGTTAAAGCTGTTGCAGCAATAAGGGTATATTGCTTTTTAATCATATCGTTTTACGCTTAATATGCAAGTACAAATGTACACTTTTACAAGCATAAAGGCAAGAGATGTAGAAAAAAAACGATAAATATTATTTCAATAGAGGATAATAATTCTGAAGTAATAACTTTATATTGTATAGAATAAAACTAGTGTAAAAGCTAGTACTTTACATATTGTTTGTTCTTACTAATATTTCGTATTACATTGAAATATAATACGAAAAGTTATTCAATTAACTTTATTTAGCTATTTGTACTTGACTTTATTACGAATAATTCGTAGCTTTGTGGCGTGAACTTTTAGATATATAATTTATGGAGAAACTAACTAAACAAGAAGAAGAAATAATGTTGCAGGTATGGAGTTTGAAAACTTGCACTATCAAAGATGTGTTACAAGAGTTGGAAGAGCCTAAACCTCCTTATACCACAGTGGCTTCTATTTTGAACAATCTGAAGCGTAAGGGATATGTAGTCGCTGAGCAGCATGGACTGACCTATCACTTTGTTCCGAAGATAGAACAGACGAAATATAAGGCAGATTTCATGAAAGGCTTCGTTGATAAGTACTTTAAGAGTTCTTTCCGTGAAATGGTTTCCTTTTTTGCAAAGGAGGATAACATCTCGCCAGAAGAACTGAAAGATATTATAAATGAGATTGAAAAGGGGAAAGAGGAGTAGTCTATAAATACGAATCTTATCTTTTCATCTATAACAATGACTAAACATTTTATCGATTATGATAATGTATTTATTGAAATTGAATATAGCCCTTATTCTACTTTTCAGCTTTTATAAGTTGATGTTCACAGGGGATACTTTCTTTTCATGGCGTCGGGCTACGCTTATCGGAATGTATTTTGTTGCTATGATGCTACCTGTAATGGATTTTTCCGCATGGCTAAGCAACAGTGAAGGAATGACATCCATTGCAAATGAATATGCAACAGTTGTTTTACCAACTGTATCTACTTCATCGAAAGGTGGTGGAGCCTTACTATGGGAGTTGGTAGTGTTGATAGTTTATGGTGTTGTTACCTGTGTTTTACTACTACGTTTTTTATGGCAGTTATTTTCTATTATATTGTTAAAGAACAATAGTCAAACTGCGTATATATATGATACAGAGGTTTATGTGTTAACCGATGATGAAGGTCCTTTCTCTTTCTTTAATTGGATATTCATCAATCCAGAGAGGCATAAGAGTGATGAGGTTGAGGAGATTATGATGCATGAATTAACACATTGTCAGCAGCTTCACTCCATAGACATAATCTTTGCAGAACTATTTTGTGTAGTCTTTTGGTTTAATCCTTTCGTTTGGTTGCTCAAGCGTGAAGTGCGATTAAATCTTGAGTATCTTGCTGATAATAGCGTACTTGCTAATGGTAAGGATAATAAAGAGTATCAGTATCATTTGCTTGGCCTAACATATAGGAAGAATGTAGCTACAATAACAAATAATTTTAATGTTTTACCTATTAAAAAACGAATCAAAATGATGAACAAAAAAGAAACAAAAGGAATCCTTAAAGCAAAGTATATGCTTTATATTCCATTGGTAGCAATGCTATTGGCGGTAAGTAATATCGAGACTATTGCACGTAATGTAGCAAAGGTTACGGCAAGTGTTGAGATACAGCGGAAACCAAAGAAAGCACCTGAACGAGTATATACAGTGGCAGAAGTCATGCCTACATTTAAAGGTAATTTATATCAATGGCTATCAGAGAATCTTCGTTATCCGAAAGATGCAGTAAGTAGAAAAGAGCAAGGACGTGTTATGGTACGTTTTATCGTAACAGACAAAGGTGAGGTTATTAAGCCAGAGATTGTTCGTTCTGTCACTCCATCTCTTGATAAGGAAGCCCTTCGTGTTGTGTCAAAGATGCCAGCGTGGAATCCTGGTAGAAATGGTAATAAGAATGTTGCTACAAAGTATATGTTACCTATTATTTTCTCCTTAGGTTCGAAGTAGAATATATATAGGTGTAAAGTATAGTATTCTTTGATGGTTTATATTGCTGGGATGCACAATATTTTGTGTGTCCCAGTTTTTATGACCTTTCTCTTTAATGCATGGGTAACTACCCCTATAAGGTGTATAAGTTTAACGGAAGAGCCTAAAGTGTTTACTAAACAAAACCATAATGTCAAAGTACAATAAATGATGAGATCCCTGTTTGATAAGCAATTATCAAACAGGGGTCTCAGTTCTTATGATGTTTTGTTAGTCAATTGGTGTTAACTCACCTGTATGTGAATCAATGATAAAGCCACGTACTACAACGTTTTTGGGTACGAGTGGGTGCTGTTGAACTGCCTTGACCGTGCGGCGTACACTTGCCTCTGTGTCATGAAATCCGTCCAAATATTTGTTAAGATTAACGTGCTTTTCAGCTTCTTGGATTGCCTCGTCTGTGATTCCACGCTCACGCATCAAATGAAGAAAATGGTCTGCATTCATGTGGCAAGCACCACAACCAGAGTGATGAATAATCATAATCTCCTGACAATCTAACTCATAAATAGCCACAAGAAGGGAACGCATCACAGAATCGTAAGGTGTAAGAATGGTTCCGCCGGCAACCTTGATAATCTTTGCGTCACCATTTCGTAAACCGAGTGCATTCGGTAGTAGCTTGGTCAGTCGAGTGTCCATACAACTGACGATTGCTAACTTCATATCAGGTTGTCCTGACGTAATAAAAGGTTCGTAGCCCTTTTCGGCCACGAACCTTTTGTTATAAGAAAGTATCTGATCTATCATAATTGAATAAATTACTTCACTACTCTTCCACGATAATAGGTGTCAAATGCATCTTCTGCATATCCATCTTTCAGAACTTTGAAGCTGGAGCTTCTTGCATCCTCTATCTTTTCCCCTAAGTAATAGACATCAAAGACATCTTTTGCATATCCCCACCCTAAATCCTTGAAGCTGCTTGGGCGTTCACTAATCTTCCTGCCGTTATAGAGAACGGCGTTAGAAGTAACGACATAACCTTCATTATAATAAGGGTCATATTCATCGCTTGGATCAACGGGATAATCGCCTGGGTAAACTCTGCCTGGAACCTTTAGTCGGAAGGTCGCAGGGTCAACGTAAGGAAGAATCTGTCCTTCAAAATAAACGTTGTATCTATCTTTTGCATACCCATAACCAAGATCTATGAAGGTACGATAGTCAATTCCCATGACTGGTTGACGACCATAGAAAACACCTTTCTTATTAAACGAGTAGGGACGTACTTGGCGTGAAGACTGTGCCGAAGCTGTGAGCGCAAAGACTGCCATGAGGACTACGCAACTTAGGCGTAGTTGGCGATAAAAGTTCATCTTTTCCATAATCATCAGTTTTCGTTTATTATTATTTTAAATGTTATAGCGCAAAGTTAATAGGAATAGATTATTCATCTTGTGGAATGACCCTAAAAGAACTTAGGGGAACGCCTTTTTGTGCGTGGGAATTTCCGCTACCAGGAATAACCTGTTGGGTTAGGCTAACTCTGATAATTCTAACCAACGAAGCTCAAGCTCATCTAACTCATCTTTTAAAAGCGGTAGGCGTTTACTCTTCTCTGTCAGCTCCTCAACAGATAGATTTCCTGAGCAGAGTTCTTCTTCGAGTTGTTGCTTCTCATTCTCTAATTGGGCAATCTTCTCTGTCAGTTGCTCATATTCATGCTTCTCCTTGAAGGACATCTTACGTTTTTGATTGTTATGATAATCCTTCTTAGGTTCGTTCGGCGTTGTGTTATTCTTTGTTTGTTTCAGCTGCTCTTCTTCCTTTGATTTCATCTTTTGGAAATCACGGTATTGTGTGTAGTTTCCAGGGAAGTCTTGAATCTCACCATCGCCTTTGAAAACTAAGAGATGGTCAACAACCTTATCCATAAAGTAGCGGTCGTGTGATACCACGATAACGCAGCCTGGGAAGTCCTGAAGATACTCTTCGAGAATCTGTAGGGTCTGTATGTCTAGGTCGTTGGTAGGCTCATCAAGAACTAAGAAGTTGGGATTCTTCATCAAAACCGTACATAGGTAGAGCTTTCGCTTCTCACCGCCAGAGAGCTTATAGACATAGTTATGCTGTTGCTCTGGCGTGAAGAGAAAGAAATTGAGGAACTGTGATGCCGTCATGTGCTTACCTCCACCAAGGTCGATATAATCAGCTATGTCTGTGATAATATCAATAACCTTCTGGTCATCACGGAACTTTAAGCCTTCCTGTGAGAAATAACCGAAGCGAACAGTCTCACCAATATCGAACTTACCACCATCAGGTGCAACCTCTCCAAGCAACATCTTTACAAAGGTAGATTTCCCCGTACCATTATTTCCAACGATGCCCATCTTCTCAAAGCGTGAGAAGTTATAGTAGAATTCATTGAGTATTATCTTATCGTCAAATCTCTTTGAAACGTATTGGCACTCAAAGATTTTACTACCAATATATACATTTGACGACTTCAATCGTACCTGTCGTTCTTCAATTCGCTGTTTTGCTTTTGCTTCCAGTTCATAGAAAGCCTCTTCGCGATAGCGTGCTTTATGTCCACGTGCTTGTGGCATACGACGCATCCACTCTAATTCTGTGCGATAGAGGTTGTTTGCTCGTGCAATCTCTGCGCGGGTGTTGTCAATTCTCTCTTGGCGTTTCTCTAAGTAGTATGAGTAATTACCACGATAGGTATATATCGTGTTATTATCTAACTCAAGGATGGTATTGCAGACATTATCAAGGAAATAACGATCGTGCGTAACCATGAAAATAGTCTTGTTCCCACGAGAAAGATAGCCCTCTAACCATTCTATCATCTCTAAGTCAAGATGATTGGTTGGCTCATCGAGGATAAGGAAGTCTGGCTCTAAGATAAGCACATTTGCCAAAGCAACACGCTTCTGTTGTCCACCACTTAGTTGTCCCATAGGTTGGTCTAAGTCGTAGAGTTTCAACATCGTGAGAATCTGCTTTGCCTTTAAGAGTTTCTCTGGGTTCCCTTCGTGGTTGAAGCAAGCATCAAGAACACTTTCTTCTGGGTCGAAATGTGGACTTTGCTCTAACATTCCCACCCGCAAGTCATTGCGATAGATGATTGAACCACTATCATAACCCTCTTTCCCGGTAAGGATAGATAGTAAAGTGGACTTTCCCGTACCATTTTGAGCAACAAGTCCGATGTGCTGTCCTTCGGCAATAGAGAAAGAGATATCCTTGAAAAGGACCTGTGCACCGAAGCTCTTTGTTAGATTTTGGACGTCAAGATAGGGTATCTGTGCCATAAGTCCTATTCTAAAGTCTTATTGATTTCGTCAATATAATCTAACACCTCATCTCTGCCCGTCTTGTTTTCTGCAGAAGTAATGAAGTAGGGTGGGAGAACTTCCCATCTGTCTTGCAACTTCTTCATCCAGAGCAGGGCGTTTGACTTCGCTTTAGCAGGTGACAACTTATCCGCCTTTGTAAAGATAATAGAGAAAGGAACATTGCTTTCACCCAGCCAATCAACGAACTCACGATCAATCTTTTGTTGCTCATGACGGATGTCAATGAGAACAAATACGTTGACAAGCTGTTTGCGTTGGAGGATATATTGGGCGATCATCTGTTCTAATTTGTTTCTTACAGTCTTTGAACTTTTCGCATATCCATAGCCGGGGAGATCTACCAAGTACCACTCGTTATTGATAATAAAGTGATTGATAAGTAGCGTCTTACCTGGTTTTGATGATGTTTTTGCCAAGCCCTTATGGTTACAAAGCATATTGATGAGGCTTGACTTTCCTACGTTTGAGCGTCCAATAAAGGCATATTCTGCCTTTGTATCTTCTGGACACTTTGACAAAGAAGGTGAGGATATAGTGAATTCTGAATTCTTGATAATCATATATTGATAAGTATGTTATATAACAGCTTTTCTTGCAAAGTTACTAAAAAGTTAATACCTATGAATGGTCAGTTGATAGTTTTTTCGTATTTTTGCAGAAAAATATGTTGCACTCGGCAATGTGAGAGTAAGCTTTCTTTGCTGTCGCTGATGTGTTTGTAGAAAACAAATGTGTAAATGAAACAAATCAACTGGGGATTTATTGGCTGTGGTGAGGTGACAGAAAAGAAGTCTGGACCTGCGTTCAACGAAGTAATGGGTTCGCATGTTGTCGCTGTGTTTAGCCGTAGCGAGTTGAAAGCACGTTCGTATGCTGAACGTCAAGGAATTCGTAAGTGGTACACCGATGCACAGGCTTTGGTCGATGATCCTGACGTAAATGCAATTTATATCGCTACACCACCTTCTGCACATGCCACCTTTGCTATCATGGCCATGCGTGCAGGAAAACCCTGTTACATAGAGAAGCCACTGGCTGCATCTTACGAGGATTGTGTGCGTATTAATCGTGTCTCAGAGCAGACAGGCGTACCTTGCTTTGTTGCTTATTATCGTCGTTATCTGCCTTACTTCAGGAAAGTAAAAGAAATCGTTGATAAGGGTGAGCTAGGAAAGATACTTACGGTGCAAGTACGTTTTGCCGTTCCTCCACGTGATTTGGATTATGAGCATAATGAACAACTGCCGTGGCGTTTGCAGTCGCATATCTCTGGTGGTGGCTATTTCTATGACCTTGCACCTCATCAGCTCGATCTTCTACAGAATATGTTTGGTGTTATTGTCAAGGCACATGGTTACACTGCCAATCGTATGGGACTCTATAACCTTGAAGATACGGTCAATGCCGTCTTTCGTTTTGAATCGGGATTGACAGGTAGTGGCGCTTGGTGCTTTGCTGCTCATGAAAGTGCGCGTGAGGATCGTATTGAGATTTATGGCTCAAAGGGCAGATTGTCCTTCTCTGTATATACTTACGCACCTATTCATCTTTGTACAAGTGAAGGTGAAAGAGATATTGAGGTAGCTAATCCTCCTTATGTTCAACTCCCTATTATTAAGTCAGTTATTGAGGATATGCAAGGATATGGTACCTGTGATTGTACGAGTATTAGTGCAACTCCAACTAACTGGGTGATGGACCGTATCCTCGGTAAGATATAAAAGAAGGCTTTAAGGTATTTGTTTTTGTTTTATTAATTAAATGAAGCTAACTTTCAACGACTACTTGATTTTGTGTCTCCTCCTATTGTTTTTAGGGGGAACAAAGGTTTATGCGTTTTCAACAACGACTTTATCTGATAGCTTGGTTGTTAGGAAGGATAGTGGAGATATTCCTCCAAGCAAGCAGCCAACTGACTCTGTGCGATGGATGCGCAGAGGCGAACCTTCATGTTTTTTTAAGCAGAAGTCGGGTAAGGGCGGTGGCTTTTTCCAGTATTTCAATGAGATAGATACTTCTTATATTGAGCCTCAAAAGTATAATTTTGCTTTTATGTTGCAAAATACAAATACCTATGAGGTGTATCGTTTGAGTAGTTCGAAAGAGCAAAGTATCACCTTTGCACCAGAGGCTACTGTACGTATAGGACCTTATTTCGGTTGGCGATGGATATTCTTGGGTTACACACTCGATATAAAGCACTTAGATTTTTGGAACAAGAACAATAATCCACGACAAGAATATGATTTAAGTTTATATAGTTCGATGCTTGGACTTGATATTTATTATCGCAAGACAGGCAATGATTATAAAATCAGGCAATTGTATCTTGGGAAGGATATTAACACAGATGCGATACGTGGTACTGACTTTGGTGGACTGACCTCAACCATTAAAGGTTTCAATCTTTATTATATCTTCAATCACCGTCGATTCTCTTATCCAGCAGCTTTTAGCCAAAGTACGATACAACGTCGTTCAGCTGGTAGTCCGTTGTTGGGTATTGGATATACCCAGCATAGCCTTGATGTCAATTGGGGGGAACTTAATAAAGTTATTTCAAATCGTCTTGGTAGCCTGGTTCCTGCTAATCCGATAGATAGTACATTGATGTTTAGCGAGGTTAAGTATATTGATGTTTCTATTAGTGGTGGCTATGCCTATAACTGGGTTTTTGCTCGAAACTGGTTGTTGGCAGGCTCTCTGTCTTTGGCATTAGCTTATAAGCATAGTGCCGGAGATGTTCTCCATAGAAGTTTCTCTTTCAGTGATTTCAAGTTTAACAACATAAATGTTGATGGAATTGGGCGCTTTGGCTTAGTATGGAACAATAGCAGATGGTACGCCGGAACAAGTACAATCCTTCATGCTTATAACTATCGGCGTCATAACTTCTCAACGAATAACTTCTTTGGAAGCATAAACGTCTATGCAGGTTTTAATTTCGGGAGAAAGAAGTAGAAAGGGTATATGACCTGTCACCTGATTTGTAGTTTATTAAGATATTATTTTTGAAACGAAACTAATAAAAATGACACTAAAATATAGTTTTTTCTTGTCAGCCCTATTTGCTTTTTCTTCGTGTGGGGCAAAGCCTGACCTGAAAGCAACAGTAGAGATGGTGGGTGATGCGATTATGGAGACACAACCAGAGGCAGACACTATTCCTGCGGCTTCGACTACAGAAAAAACAGATACGTTACCAACCTATATTGATCGATACACCAAGGCTGATAGTAATATGGTTTGTCAGTTGTTACAGGAATTTGTGCTACAGCGACAGCAACTCACCAATGAACAGCTTATCATCGGGATTGCACGAAAGTTTATTGGCATACCTTATGTATCTCATTCTTTGGATAAAAACGACGATGAAAAACTTGTTGTCAATCTGCATGGATTAGACTGCACGACTTACGTTGAGACTGTTACTGCGTTGACGCTTTGTGCAAAGAAGAATGAAATCCGTTTCTCAGACTATGTTCGTCAGTTAGAACAATTACGCTATCGTGGTGGTAAGCTGAGTTATATAAATCGTCTACACTATTTTCATTGGTGGCTGGAAGATAATGAGCGTATGGGTTTTGTTAAAGAGATTGATACTCCTAATCCTCCTTTTATGGCTGTTCAGACGCTGAAAATCAACTATATGAGTCAGAATGCGGGACTATATGATATGTTGAAGCATAACCCAGAGCGTGTTGCTGAACTAAAGAAATTAGAGGATGCTACCAATGGAACAAAGCTACGCTATATCCCTAAGAGCTTGCTTAACAATAGTAAATTACTTCGAGAGGTAGTTCGTGATGGTGATATTCTTGCGATTGTAACCAGTAAGCGCGAGTTAGACACAACGCATCTTGGTTTTGCTGTGTGGCATAAAGATGGTCTTCATTTACTTAATGCCTCTAATTTGAGGAAGAATGGTAATCAGGTTGTCGATCCTGTTGAGACACTCTATAACTACATGATGGCTCGTCCTGCTAATCTTGGAATACGTGTTGTGCGTATTCTATAAAACTATTAGCGCATTATAAAGAATGTGCACATGTCGTGCGGGTGCTCCGCACCATTGGTGCTAAGGCTCCGCACACATGGTGCGGAGGGCATGCACCATTCTTAATAAGCATATCATAGATTAGACGATGTCACTGTTAAGAGAATAATTCATTGTGAATAACGAAATCACATGTGGCAGAGCTGTTTCTAACAGCTTGTAAAACAGATAAAAATAAAAAATGCTCTGGCAGAGAATTAATCGTTCTGCTAGAGCATTTTTCTTATTTATTCATCTTAGCTTTGCGTGCATACTCGAAGAGTGCAGCAGGTAAATGGCAATAACCAGTTGGATGTTTGTCAAGATAATCTTGGTGGTATTCTTCAGCAGGGTAGAAGTTCTTGAGCGGTTTCACTTCAACGGCAATCTTTCCGTTGATGTGCTTCTGCTCCTCTTTAAATACTTTTTTTATTATCGGGAGGTCGGCAGGGGCGGTGTAGTAAACGCCTGTTCGATATTGGCTGCCACGGTCGTTACCCTGCTTGTTTATGCTCGTTGGGTCGATAGACTTAAAGTATAAGCCGAGCAAGAAGTCCAAACTTATAACCTTAGGGTCGTAGGTTATGTGTACAGCCTCGGCAAACTGTGTCTTATCTGTGCATACCTCCTCATACGTAGGGTTCTTGATAATGCCGTTGGCATACCCTACTTCGGTAGCCGTAACGCCCTCTATCTGTTTGAGGTAATGCTCTGTTCCCCAGAAGCAACCACCTGCTACATAAATTTCTTTCATTGGTCTTACTAATTTAATATAGGCTTCGTAGCCTTTTGCTTTCATCTCTTCGAGTGGGATGAAACGTAACGAAGCACTGTTGATACAATATCTTTTGCCCCCAGTCGCTGCTGGTCCGTCATCAAAGACGTGGCCAAGGTGCGCCTTACCTGTCTTGCTTCTCACTTCCGTACGCACCATACCATGTGATGTGTCGGTGTGGTTTGTAATGACTTTCTTGTCGATTGGTTTTGAAAAAGCTGGCCAACCGCAACCAGAATCGAACTTATCAGTAGAAGAGAACAGCGGTTCGCCGGTTGTGATATCTACATAGATTCCCTCTCTGAACTCATGGTCATACTCGTTGGTGAAAGGTCGTTCGGTGGCAGCCTGCTGTGTTACAGCATACTGTTCGGGGGTAAGCATCTTTCGTAATGTCGCATCATCAGGACGTGTGAACTTCGTCTTAGGAGCGATGATAGAATCAGTTTGTGTCATAGTTGTCTTGGTCTTGTTTGTGCAAGATGCTGTTCCTGTTATTAATAAGCCACAAGTTGCGGCTTCAACAAAGGTCGGAAGAATCAGTGTGCACAATATGGATAAAATGTTACGCATAATTTGTAGTGTTTATAAATGTGATTAATAAAAAGTCAAGAGATAACAAAGGGTGTATCAAAATCCAATATTCTGGATTCTGAAACACCCTTCTTTATATTTGTTTTGTTTACTGCTTCTGCAAGAAACGGTCAACCTCAATAGCTGCCATTGCACCTGTACCAGCTGCTACGACACCCTGACGATAGGTTGGGTCTGCCACGTCACCTGCTGCATAAACACCCTCGATATTGGTTGCTGTAGACTTTGGCTTGATGATGATGAAGCCGTGATCGTCCATCTCTAACTGACCTTTGAAGAGGTCGGTGTTAGGAGTGTGACCAATAGCCAAGAAGAAACCATCGATGTTGATATCGAATTTCTCCTCGTTCTCCTCACCCTTAAAGCGTACCAAATGTGCACCCTCTACACCGTCTTCACCAAAGAGACCGAGTGTATTTGTATTATAAAGAATCTCAATATTCTCCTTCTCTGTCACACGCTTACGCATAATCTCTGCCGCACGCAACTGAGGCTTACGCACAATCATATAGACCTTCTTTGCCAAACCAGAGAGATACATAGCCTCTTCGCAAGCAGTGTCACCACCACCAACAACGGCTACGGTGCGCTTACGATAGAAGAAACCGTCGCAAGTAGCACATGCACTCACACCCTGACCACGGTATTTCTCCTCATCAGGTAAGCCCAAGTACTTTGCACTTGCACCTGTTGCGATGATTACTGTCTCTGCTTCAATCTGATTACCACGCTCATCTTCGAGGTGGAATGGACGACTGCTGAGGTCTGCCTTTACGATAGAACCATCGCGAAGGTCAGCACCATAGAGCTTAGCCTGCTCACGCATCTCTGACATGAGTTGGTTAGCATCGATTCCTTCGTGGAAACCTGGGAAGTTTTCTACTATGGTTGTGGTTGTCAACTGACCACCAGGTTGCAGACCAGAATAGAGTACTGGCTGGAGATTAGCACGTCCAGCATAGATAGCTGCAGTATAACCTGCAGGGCCGCTACCAATTATAAGGGTTTTTACTTTTTCCATATCAATATATTGTATGTTGCCCCTTTAATAGGACTTAACTCCTAAGTGGGGCTTGATTAATATTTTTGTACTTATTACAGAACAAACATTGTGCCAAAGAAAGACTATCCCTCTTATTCCATTGGGAATAAGCCAAAGAGTCGGTCATCAATCATATCTGTGACACGTTTGAAGTCTTGTGGGTTGTCTTGGAAGTCTGTTGTGTCACCATCGACAATCATTAGATGTCCTTTGTAGGTCTTAATCCATTCCTCATAACGCTCGTTGAGACCACGGAGATAGTCAATTCGCATGGTCTGTTCGTAGTCGCGGCCACGCTGTTGGATGTGATCGATGAGGCGTGGGATAGAACAACGGATGTAAATCATCAAGTCTGGCAGTTTAACCAGTGAGAGCATCAAGTCGAAGAGGTCGGTGTAATTATTGAAATCACGCTCTGACATCAATCCCATATCATAGAGGTTCGGTGCAAAGATACGTGCATCCTCAAAGATAGTACGGTCTTGGATAATCGTATCCTTTGATTGTGAAATCTCTACAACATCACGAAAACGCTTGTTGAGGAAGTAAATCTGCAGATTGAACGACCAACGAGTCATGTCAGCATAGTAGTCTTCCAAATACGGGTTGTTGTCAACTGGTTCGAAGTGAGCCTTCCATCCGTAACGTTTTGCGAGCATTTTGGTGAGTGTTGTCTTACCTGCTCCAATATTTCCTGCGATTGCTATATGCATAATATGTGTGTATCTAATTGCCCATCTCGTGGTAACCCCTAATAGGAGGCATAGTTGATAACAATGCTGTGGGCATGTGATTTCTTGTTAGTTAGTTGATGTTAATCCCCTTTTCACTACTTTGATAATCCTCTTTTCGGTGAGGGTAGGGGGCTTTGGGCGTGTATTAGAATAAGCCGAAGAGCTCTCTGTCAATCTTGTCAGTAATGAAGCCAAAGTCTTTCGGTCGGTGTTGATAATCGAGATTGTCAACATCAATTGTCAGTACACGTCCTTTATATTTCTCTTTGATAAACTCATCGTAGCGTCTGTTGAGGTTCTCAAGATAGTCTAAAGGCATCTTCTGTTCGTACGCTCGACCACGTTTCTCAATGTTTGAAACCAGATGGCTGACAGAAGCACGAAGGTAAATCATGAGGTCAGGGTAGCTAACAGCATCCGTCATGTCCTCAAACAACTCTATATAGGTCTCATAGTCACGGTCGTCAAGATTACCCATAGCATAGTTGTTCTCCGTAAAAACGTAAACACCTTCATAGATAGAACGGTCTTGAACAACTGACTCATCACTCTGACTTATCTCTAGCAAATCCTTAAAGCGTTCCTTTAAGAAGAATATTTCCATAGGGAACGACCAACGCTTTATGTCTTTATAATAGTCTTCTAGGTAGGGATTATAGTCAACAGACTCAAACCTTGGCTTCCAACCATAGCGTTTGGCAAGCATTGTTGTCAGCGTAGTTTTACCGCTACCAATGTTTCCTGCAATTGCAATGTGCATAACATAATGTCCACAAGTATATCTCTGGCTTTCCCTCTGATAGGCAAAACCAGAGATGTCAGTGGAGGATAATTGTTTAAATTTAGAATTGATTTCTTGCCTCACCTACACAACCATTTGGCATCTGGATGTGTAACATCGCACAAACAGTAGGTGCAATGTCCACGATATGTGCCTCAACATTGCTAGCACCATGCTTCACGTTCCAACCAAAGAGGACGAAAGGAATGTGTGTATCGTATGGGAATGGCTGTCCATGCTGTGTGCCACGGAAGTCAGGTCTGTCCTTACCTCCGAAGAATTGTGGGCGTGTGACAACGCCAATCTCGCCTGAACGGCCACGGAAATAACCATTCTGCATACGCTCCTTAATCCATGATGGCATTGTTGTCTCGCTAATTTTCTCCTCGTCAAAGACATAAAGGAATTGAGGGTCTTTCTTTAACCATTCTACAGACTCATCAATAATCTCCTGCTTCTTCTTTCCTGCAGCAGAGATGGTAGAGTCGTTGAGGTAGAATTGATAGTTGTCTTCACCCATTACAGGGCTAATACCAAACTTTCCTTGCAGATAAGTATTGAGGTCTGCTACAGTCTGCTTATAATCCCATCCACCTGCAGGAATGCGGTGCTCACGCATATAGTTATAGTTGTGAGCAGCACCATGATCGGCAGTAAGGAAGAGTAGATAGTTGCCTTCACCCACCTCTTTGTCAAGCACCTTAAGGAACCATGCCAAGTCTTTATCTAACTGCATATACACCTCGTGGTTCTCTTTTCCACGTGTAGAGAATCTATGTCCGATGATATCTGTAGATGAGATACTCACGGTAAGCATGTCAGTTTCTTTTCCCTTACCAAGTTTCTCGTTCTTCAAAGCAGCTTCAGCCATTTTGAAAGTCATGGTAACCCCCTGTGGTGAGCCCTTGATGTCGAACTTAGGAGCTGTGTGGTTCTTGGCGTTAAAGTCTTCTACCCACTGTGGCAGTTTGTCCATATAGAAGGTTGAACTAACGAAGTGGCCAGCAGAGGTATCCCACCAATAAGCAGCATCAGCAGCATGACCAGCAGGAAGGATTGAAGCACGGTCCTTCAGTGCCACACCAATCACCTTTGAACGGAAGTCTGTTGCTACTTGAAGTTCATCCCCAATCGTAGAGGTAAGCATGCGACGTGGACTCATCTGACCTTCTGAACTATCAGAACCAACACTCTTCACGGTCTTATCTTCGCAGCAGTAAACACTCTTGTCGTCTTGATAGAAATAGTTTCCAGCAATACCAGTAAAGGCTGGGATAGAGCCTGTGTATACAGAGCTATGTCCGATGGCAGTTACGGTTGGTGCATAGTTGATATGTGTGTTCTCAAAAGAGAAACCTTGGTTGAGCAATCTTTTCAAACCATCATTACCATACTCATTGTAATAATAGTAAAAATAATCCCAACGCATTTGATCGACAACAAGACCAACAACCAACTTCGGTCGCTGTATCTGTGCATTCGCAGCAGCAGCAATTAGCAAACCAGCTACAAGAAAAAGGAGTTTCTTCATCTTAGGTATGTGTTTAAATTATGTTGCAAACTTACATAAAAATTTTTAATTTCTCGACTTTTTTATCTACTTTTGCACTTGTCGAAATGATAGCAAATACTAACAAGAATTATGCAGAATATTATCATTGCAGATAATCAAGACATCACGCGGGCTGGAATGGCTTATGTGCTTTCAACTAGGGGGGATGTAGCTTCTCAAGTGGCAAGCAATAAGTCTGAGTTAATACTTCGCTTAACGGATTGTCCTGAGGCGGTTGTAATACTGGATTATACGTTATTTGATATCTCTAGTACGTCTGACCTTATGAATATTGGGCAGCGTTTCCCACTTTCTCATCTTATTTTATGGAGTGAGGATTTAAGTATTGACTTTATTCGTAGCCTTGTTAATGCAAGTAGTCGCATCAGTGTGCTTATGAAGGATGCCCGCATGTCAGAGATAGAACAATGTCTTGACTATGTGCTATGCGGCAATCGTTTTCTTTGTCAGCATGCTACAAATATGATTTTAGCACCTGAATACGTACTTGATAAGGAAGGAATACAATTGACTAAAACTGAAGTTGAGATTTTGAAAGAGATTGCAACGGGTATGACGACGCGTGAGATTGCCGAGAAACGTTTCTCATCGTTTCATACGGTGAACACACATAGAAAAAATATCTTTCGTAAATTAGGTGTGAATAATGTCCATGAAGCGATTCGCTACGCCATGCGCTCGGGATTGGTGGATGCTGCAGAATACTATATTTAAAACTGCTCCTTATTCATCAATCTGATATTTTCCTCCATCTTTTCGGATGAATAAGGAAATTGTGAACGTTTGTGGATTGTGAAAAGTATTTACTTTTGTATCTGTTTATGACCCGATTTTTCTCTCTGAAGTACCCATTTTGCGTACTTCTATAATTTGCTTGTTATCAGATACTTGTGATAGGATAAACCTAAAGGACGTTAACAAAGTCCTAAAAGTGCCTTAGTAAGACTGTCAAAGTGCATATGTTGAAAGGCAATTGGGCCTTAATTAGAATGCTGTTCAGCCTTAGCTTATTTTTATAAGTTGAATTTTTATTACAATTCTCTGCAAGTTGATTGTACTTTTTGGAGTGTTTTATATAATCTTGGATACATTTTTCAAAGGTATAAGCATCGTAAAAGAGCCGTATCAAACACACTTATGGTGATTTGATACGGCTCTTTATACGTGTTTATAAATTGTCGTCTAGCTTGGAAATCTACTCTGATAAATCCTTCTTGTTGAGCTTTGTAGCAAAAATGAAGTAAAGAATCAATGCAGCGTAAGCAACGAGAGAGAGAAGCTCAGAGAGATGGTTCTCCCACCATGAAGAATAATCGAACTCGATACCACCAAACTTCAGTAAGGCAGAAACAACACCCATGAGGGCACCTCCAGCAATGAAACCAGATGCGAGGAGAGTTCCCTTGTCGCCACGAGCCTTGTTAATGGCCTCATCTTTAGAGCGAGTCGTTACATACCAGTTCACGGCACCACCAACGAGGAGTGGAATGTTCAACTCTAAAGGAATGAACATACCGAGTGCAAAAGCCAATGCAGGGACCTTACAGCGATCGAGTACGAGTGCGATAACTGCACCGATGCCATAGAGAATCCATGGAGCACCTTGACCACTCATCAATGGTTTGATGACAGCAGCCATTGCGTTGGCCTGTGGAGCAGCTAACTTTCCAGAGTTGAAACCATAGGTCTTGTCCAAAACAATCATCACACCAGCCACGGTAGCTGCAGAGATAATCGTGCCGAGGAACTTCCATGTCTCTTGTTTCTTAGGAGTTGTACCAAGCCAATAACCAATCTTTAAATCGGTAATGAATGAGCCTGCCATGGAAAGGGCTGTACATACTACGCCACCCATCAAGAGGGCTGCTAGCATACCTGCATTGCCTTTCAAGCCAACAGCTACCATAACTACAGATGCAAGGATGAGTGTCATCAGCGTCATACCTGATACAGGATTGCTTCCAACAATTGCAATGGCATTGGCTGCCACGGTGGTGAAGAGGAAGGCGATGATTGTAACCAGAAGGATACCAACAACGGCATGGAGAAGATTGAAGTCCATCACACCAAAGTAGAAGAATAGGAAAGTGATGAGTAGGGTAGCGATACTTCCGAAAGCAATAATCTTGAATGAAATGTCACGCTGTGTACGGATGACTTCTTCTTGTCCACTACCCTTACCTTTCATCTCACGTGCTGCCAAACCAACAGCACTTTTGATAATGCCCCATGACTTCACGATACCAATGATACCTGACATTGCTATACCACCGATACCGATTGAACGAGCATATGACTTAAAGATGACTTCTGGTGCCATCTGTCCTACGGCTGTTGTGATAGATGGGTCCCACTGGTTCAGTATGGTGTCTGGGAAGAGGAGTGCCATTCCTGGTACGATAAGCCACCAAACGGTTAACGAACCAACACAGATGATAAAGGCATATTTCAAACCGATGATATAACCAAGCCCGAGGACAGCTGCACCTGTATTGACCTTGAAGACGAGTTTCGCTTTATCAGCTATCGTCTCACCAAAGCCAATCATACGACTAGTAACGTTCTCATTCCACCAACCGAAGGTTGCTACGATGAAATCGTACAGACCACCTACAAGACCAGCGAGGAGAAGAGGTTTCGCCTGACTTCCACCTTTCTCACCACTCACGAGCACCTGTGTTGTAGCTGTTGCTTCTGGGAAAGGATACTTACCATGTTGATCCTTAACAAAGTATTTACGGAAAGGAATCAAAAAGAGAATACCTAAGATGCCACCCAAGGCTGCCGCAATGAAGATTTTGAAGAAGTCGGCCTCCAAATCAAGCATATAGATGGCTGGCATAACAAAGATGCCACCTGCTACGACAGCACCTGAACAGGCACCAATACTCTGGATAATTACATTCTCACCAAGAGCATTCTTGCGCTTTGTGGCAGATGACAAACCAATAGCGATAATGGCAATAGGGATGGCAGCCTCAAACACTTGTCCAACCTTCAAACCGAGATAGGCTGCAGCAGCAGAGAAGAGAACGGCCATGAGAATACCCCAAGTGATAGACCATGGACTTACTTCACGATATGTCTCATTTGGTGACATGACTGGCTTATACTCTTCGCCGTTTTTCAACTCCCTAAAAGCATTCTCAGGAAGTTCAATGTTTTGATTCGCTTTATTTTCCATTGTTTAATAGTATTATTTGCTTGCAAAGATAAATAAAAATCATTTATCTTGTATCAATTCACTGTAAAATATTACCTTTGTCCGTATGAAAGAGATTAAACCCATTGCTTTTTTTCATTCTCCCCTGACATCGAAGTTTGGTATTCCACGTCAGAGTGGTCTGTCTGATAGTCTCATCGGTAAGATTGTCTTCGAACCTCAATATCAACGTGAGGAAGCACTGCGCGGATTGGACGATTTTGATTATCTGTGGTTAATATGGGGCTTTTCTGCTAATAAGTCTTACGATGATAGCAAGCTGACTGTTCGTCCTCCCCGCTTGGGTGGGAATGAACGGTTAGGTGTTTTTGCCACGCGTTCGCCCTTCCGTCCGAATGGGCTTGGGCTGTCTTCTGTTCGGATAAAGCGAATAGTGAATGGTGTTATCGAAGTTGTAGGGGCAGATCTGATGGATGGTACACCTATCTATGATGTAAAACCTTATAT
Source organism: Prevotella scopos JCM 17725 (assembly GCF_018127785.1). NCBI lineage: Bacteria > Pseudomonadati > Bacteroidota > Bacteroidia > Bacteroidales > Prevotellaceae > Prevotella > Prevotella scopos. The sequence goes on along the minus strand of NZ_CP072389.1, from coordinate 788,308 downwards.
TTCTTATGTTGATAGTCATCCTACGGCAAGAGGTGGCTTTACTGATAAGAAAGAATGGCAACAGTTGTCTGTTATTATAGCGGAAGAATATTCGAAGTGCTTCTGTGAAGAAGAACTGACAGCCTTAAAGGAAGTGCTCTCGCAGGACCCACGCCCGCAATATCAACATGATGCAGCACGTGTTTATGGAATGTCTTTTAGTGGAAAGGATGTGAAGTTTAGGGTTGAGGGTAATGTGTTGGAGGTTGTTGGGGTCGATAATTAGGCCAATTGCCTTATTAGCCCAATTAGTCTAATAATAAATTATTTTCTCCTTAAATACCATATCCAAGCAAATGAGCGCCGATGAGAAAGATAATCAAGGTTATCCATATTTTGGTAAGCCTCTCGCTCAAATGATAAGTTCATATAGGCACGTCCTGTCATAGGAAGGCGTATAAGCCACTCTGTGAAGTACCATATATAAAAAGGGAGGATGAGCATTTCCTGCATCTGTCGTGTGTGGATGCGCTCATGATTGATTATCTCCTTCGTCAGTTTAACGCCAGGATGAATAAAAAGAAGCCCAAGAATGTTGATTGCATCATACTTCTTGGGTGGGAGATATTTCGATCGAATAATCTTCATTAATCTGTTTCAATTGATTCGATACGAGGTTTAGAGGCTGCAGGAGCGACAGGTTGTGTCTCACCAGAAGAATTTGAAGACGCTTCTGAAGAACCATTCTGTTCGTCTGCATTGTCTGATGTAGCATCATTGTGATTGTTAGAATGGTTTGAACGATGACTTCTTCTGATGCTATTGAAGACTTTCTCAGCCTGTTTTTCTTCTTGTGCATCGGCTGAATCCTTCGCTGTAGTGTCTCGAGCGATAGTGTCAAACTTCGCCTTGTTGTTGTCTGCTAAGTTCGAGTCTGGCTCAATAGCAGTCTGTGTATATTCAGGGTCGTTCTTATGTTGCCCATAGTAAAAGAATCCAAAAGCCACAAGGAATATCGTACCAAGAATGATAAAGGTAATCATACCGAAACCTAAAGTTGGTCCGTCGTTCGTATCATTCTTATGTAGTGGTGTGTTACAATAAGGACAGTTCTTATCCTTCTCACTCACCTCATTATTACAATTTCGACATTTCATATTTCTTTCTTTATCTTTGATTTCTGACGACAAAGGTAAAAGAAAAGGTAGAGATGACAAAACGATTTCGCTTTTTATTCGTTTCTTCTTTCTTTTTTGTATCTTTGCAGGGATTTTAAAAGACATTATAGTCATATTACAAACAGAACAGAAGGATTTTTTCGAAATGAAAAAAACATTGATAATTATATGTCTCCTTACTTGTTGGCTGTGTGCTTCTGCACAGAGTCTGCGTGAGGTATGGATTGAAATGCCGGATAGCGTATTGCCTTATCTGAGTAAGAGCCAACGTACAGAACTAGCTGATTACGTTGAAATGAAGGCTGATCCTGCTGTGTTGAATACTTTTGGTGATTCCGTGCGAATTGAACGTATGACTAAAAACTATCTTTTGCTCAGAGCAAGTAATGTGTCTTTCTTAGAAATAAAGTTGTTGGACGATAATACCTTGGCTTTAGTTCAAACATGGAAAGCACCAGCGGCAGAGAGTAAACTAAGTCTTTTCAATCTGCAATGGCAACCTAAAAAGATGGTTGTGGAATGTAAAGAGAATTTTGTAAAACCTGTCGCAATGAGTGATGAAGAGTTTAATGACCTGCAGTCATTGATGGTTCCTCGTTTGAAAGAATATCATCTGTCGGCAGATAACAACTCATTGTCAGTAAGTTGGAACTATCCATTGCTGTCAAAGAAAGATGTAAAGCGTGTTGCAGACTTATTAAAACCACAGATACTGAGTTGGACAGGAAGAGATTTTCGGTAGTAAAAAACGTTCGCACATTTGGCAGTTTCTGATAAAATAACTACTTTTGTACTCATAAAATAATAGCTTATAGCATGAATTTGAAGGTACGTTTAGCGTTGATGAACTTCTTAGAGTTCGCAGTGTGGGGAGCTTATTTGACCTCTATGGGTCGCTATCTTGGTAATATTGGTATTGGACCTGAGATTGGTTATTTCTACTCAATGCAGGGTGTGGTCTCAATTTTTATGCCAGCTTTGATGGGTATCGTTGCCGATCGTTGGGTACCTGCTCAGCGTTTGTTAGGCTTCTGTCATCTGCTTGCTGGTTTGTTTATGTTTGCCACAGCTAGTTATGGTTTGAGTATTGGTGACCATGCAGAGTTCTCTACTATCTTTACACTTTATTCGCTTTCTGTTGCCTTCTATATGCCAACACTGGCTCTCTCAAACTCAGTTGCCTATAGTGCTTTGAGTAATGCAGGCATGGATACAGTGAAAGCATTCCCACCTATCCGTGTGTTTGGTACTATAGGTTTTATACTTACGATGTGGTTGGTTGACCTCTTGGGTTTCCAAAGCAATCAGAATCAGTTCATCACTTCTGGTATAGTAAGCATTATCCTCTTCCTTTATACCTTTACATTGCCTAAGTGTCCAGTTAGCAAGGGTAATGAAAAGAAGAGTTTTGTGGATGCTTTTGGCTTGCGTGCCTTTGCTCTTTTTAAGGAGAAGAAGATGGCTATCTTCTTTATCTTCTCAATGTTATTAGGTGTGAGCCTTCAGATTACTAATAGCTTTGCTAATCCATTCCTCTTTAGTTTTGGTGCTCAACCAGAGTTTGTAAACTCTTTCGGAGTACAGCATGCTAATATCTTGATAAGTCTTTCACAGGTTAGTGAGACTTGTTGTATTCTTCTGATTCCATTCTTTATGCGTCATTATGGTATTAAGAATGTGATGTTGATAGCTATGTTTGCATGGGTATTACGCTTCGGTTTGTTTGGGGTTGGTAATCCAGGCTTCCCAGGCATCTTCATGTTCGTACTTTCAATGATTGTTTATGGAGTAGCCTTTGACTTTTTCAATATCTCTGGTTCACTCTTTGTTGATAATAGCACGGAGCCAGCTCTTCGTTCTTCTGCGCAAGGTTTGTTCATGTTGATGACCAATGGTGTTGGTGCAACAGTAGGAACATTGGCAGCTCAAGCTATTGTAAATGCCTATACACATCCACAGACTGTGGGTTCAGATACGTTGACAGTCGGTGATTGGCAGTCTTGTTGGTTCATCTTCGCAGGCTATGCCTTTGTTGTAGGTGTCTTGTTTGCTGTTATCTTCCGACCTAAGAAGGCATAATTGCATACTGATAAATCGTATAGAATTAATGAGTAAAGTTCAACTTATATATGAAGGTGTCTCACAGATAGTAGGAGGTCCAGAGTTAGGACTCCTAGTTCTGTCTGACCTTACACATACAAGGCAGATTGCTATTGTGTGTGATAAACATATGGAGTTTGAACTTGGTTTGCGAACAGGTGAAAAATCTGTTACAGAAAGATTGTTGCCAGAAGTGCTTTGTAGTGTGAATCCAATGATGACAAGTGAGCACTATGAGATACTCTTCAATTCTATTATAGATGGACAATATAAGGCTCTTTTGGTAAATAAAGATAACTTAACGCTTACCCCTATACGTGCTTCTGATGCAATATTATTGGCACATGTGGCAAAGTTGAACATCTTTATGGAAGAGCATCTATTCAAGCGTCAGAGTGTTGATAGCAGTGTAAGCCAGAACAAAATGGCCTTACCTTTAAATGCTTTAAGTTTTGAGATGTTACATCATGCCTTGGAGAAAGCTATAGAAGATGAGAACTATGAACTTGCTTCTATGCTTAGAGATGAAATGAAGAATAGGGCTAAGGAACCTTGATTACGAAAGCTAATCAAGAATAACGAATTGCTATATAGAACATCTTTTGTTAAGAAGATGATATAAAACCAGAGAATGAAAGAAGCAAGATATTTTTATGTCCCTAATGCAGCCGCAGAAACGGAGTTGCCTGCTGATGAAGCTGTTCATGCAACACGTGTACTTCGGTTAAAGGAAGGCGACGAAATGTTCCTTATGGATGGTGATGGTTACTTTTATAAAGCAGAAGTAGCATTGGTATCATCGAAGAAGTGCCTTTATACAATTAAAGAAACGCTGAAACAAGACCTTGTTTGGCGTGGAAAAATTCATCTTGCTATTGCTCCAACAAAAGATATGGGACGCATAGAATGGATGATAGAAAAGATTACTGAAATAGGTTTTGATGAAATTAGCTTCTTAGATTGTAAGTTCTCTGAACGTAAGACATTGCGTGTTGATCGTATTGAAAAGATTGTCATTTCAGCTGTAAAGCAAAGTCGTAAAGGCTGGAAGCCAGTTGTAAATCCGATGACACCTTTTCATCATTTCATAGAGAATTGTTTTAACAATGGACGGAAGTTTATCTGTCATTGTTATCCAGAGATTTTACGAGCAGACTTCTTTACCGCCATTTCACAGGAATGTCAGCCTTCATCTGCAGAGGATATTACCGTATTGGTAGGTCCAGAAGGCGACTTCTCTATTGATGAGGTACGTTTCGCTTTAGAACACGGTTTTGAGAGTGTAACATTAGGTAATAGTCGTTTGCGCACAGAGACAGCAGGACTTAGTGCCGTTATGATGTCGCAGCTTGCATGTAGAGTGTAAGCTGTTTTTGTGTGTATAGAGTTACAATAGATGGTGATGAGTTCTAACAATAAATATGAGTAATTGCAATTATCATATTCCGCACCATTGGTGCTAAGCGTTCGCACGATGCGTGTTAAGCGTTCGCACTATTGGTGCGGAGCATCTGCACGACAGCAAATGATGGATAGATTTATCCTTCATAGACATTAGCTGATATGTAACAAAATAAATAAGGGATAATATAATACTAATAATCAACTTATATGAGAAAAAGTTTATCGGACGTAAATGAATTGAGTTTTTTCATTCCACTCCCGTGTTTGTATCAGAAAAAATGCTTAATTTTGCAGCATTCATTTAAATAACGTTATTATTTATATTAAAATTTTTAGCTAAACTATGCAGAAAAGATTACTTTTCTTGGTTACGTTGTTGCTTGCAATGACAACTACTGTCATGGCACAGATAACAACATCAGGAATCAGTGGTAAGGTAATGTCTCAAGGTGAAGATGTTATTGGTGCTACCATTACAGCAACGCATCAACCTTCAGGGACTGTTTACCGCGCTGTGACGAACATCGATGGTCGTTATACCATTCAAGGTATGCGTGTCGGTGGTCCGTACAAGGTGACAGTGGCTTACATTGGTCAGAAGACAAAAACTTTTGATAATGTGACACTTCGTCTTGGTGAAACGGAAGATCTCTCTTGTTCACTTCAAGATGATACAAAGGAACTTCAGGAGGTTGTCGTGAAGGGTAGTGCGGGTGTCAACGCAACCAAGACGGGTGCTGCACAGAGTATCAGCTCTAAACAGATTGCTGATATGCCAAGTATTACCCATGGTATTGCTGATGTCGCTAGACTTAATCCACAGTTGACTACAACGAATAGTGGTGCCATGTCATTCGCTGGTACAAGCAATCGTTACAACTCTTTCATGATTGATGGTGCTGCCAACAACGACGTTTTTGGTCTTTCTAGTGATGGAACAAATGGTGGTAGAGCAGGTGCACAGCCAGTTTCAATGGAAACGATTGAGCAGATTCAGGTGAACGTGGCTCCTTTCGATGTTCGTCAAGGTGGTTTCACGGGCGGAGCTATCAACGCTATTACGAAGAGTGGTACTAACGTTTTCCATGGTAGTGTTTATGGTTTTGGTAACAATCAGAATCTTGTCGGTTCAACGTATCCACTTGCGGATGGCGGTTATGCACCAAAGTTCAACAAACAGCAGGAGTACAACATTGGTGTAACCTTAGGTGGTCCTATTATTAAGGACAAGCTGTTCTTCTTTGCAAACTATGAGAAGACCAACAAGACTTATCCAAACCTTTATGCTCTTGGTTCAGAGCAATCAGCTGTTGATGCAGCAAAGGCAAACGATATCTTGATAAAGATTGCAGATATAGCAAATCGTCAGGGTGTTAACTTCCCTACAGCCCTTTCAACAGATGATATTTATACGAAGAGTGATAAGGTTGGTTTGAAACTTGACTGGAATATCAATGAGAGTAATAAGGCTTCTGTACGTTGGAGTCTTGTGAATGCTGTTCAGTTGAATAATGCTGGCTCAAGAACTGCTGTTAATGGTAAGAGCTTTGCCTTCCCATTTGAGAGTGTTACCAACTCATTCATTGCTGAGTTGCAAAGTCGCTTATCTCCATCAGTTGCTAATGAGGCTCGTGCCAGCTATGTACGTGTAAGAGATAATCGTGCTATTACTGGTGAATACCCTAATGTAACAATTAATAATGTGGGTGGTGGTTCGGTAAACTTGGGTATTGATCGTTCTTCTATGGCTAACCGCTTGGACCAGGACATCTATACGCTTGAAGATAACTTGACATGGTATAAGGGTAATCATACCTTTACTTTTGGTACTCATAATGAGTTGTATAAGTTTACAAACCTTTTCCTCCAAGATCTCTTTGGAAGTTATACTTTTAAGAACTATGATTCTTTCGTAAGCTACTACAACGATTATGTTGCAGGAACATTAGATCCTAGGAAATCTTATATCAACCAGTATCGTTATGGTCACGCAAATGTTGACGTAACGGGTAATCCTCGTTGGGAAAGTTCTTTCGGTGCAGCGCAGTTAAGTTTCTATGCACAGGATAAGTGGGATGCTACTTCAAACTTCCAGTTGACTTATGGTTTGCGTATGGACATTCCAATCATCATTGACACACCTACAGCTAACGAACCGTTTGCTCAGTATGCTGACACCAAGGGTTGGAACGTTAAGACAAACCAGCGTTTGGCAAGTACTCCTCTTTGGAGTCCTCGTGTAGGTTTCCGTTGGGATATTAATAAGGATCGTCGTTACATTCTCCGTGGTGGTATGGGTGTGTTCACAGGACGTATTCCATTCGTTTGGATTAGCAATAACTATGCTAACACGGGTATTCAGGTATCTACCTTTTATGCAAACTCTCCAACAGGATTGGAACTGTTGCTCGACCCAGCAGGACAGGATGCAAATGCAAATAAGTTGAAGGCGTTAGGAAATCAGACGATTAATGTTTACGATCATAACTTCAAATATGCACAGAACCTTCGTTTCAATCTTGGTCTCGATTTTAATGTGTTGGGCATTAATTGGACAGCTGAGGCTATCTACTCAAAGACATTGAATGATATCCTTTATCAAAACCTTGCATACGAGCAGACTGGTATGACATTTGGTCAGGTTTATGGTAGTGCGGGTGTACCTGTAGAGGATAATCGTCCACTTTATTCTAAGGTGACAAACGGAAGCCCTTATGCAAATATCTATAAGCTCAGCAATACCTCAAAGGGTTACACTGTAAACTTGAGCTTGAAGGGTGAGAAGCACTTCGACTTCGGTCTTGATTTGATGGCAAGTTACACTTGGACAAAGTCAATGAGTGTAAATAATGGTGGTTCTTCTGTTGCTGAAAGTAACTGGAGATTTAATTACACATATCGTAACCCTAACGACCCTGAGTTGGGTAATTCAGCTTATAATATCCCTCATCGCATTCAGGCTTCTGCTTACTATCATATAAACTATGGTGCTCAGAAACAGTGGCAGACGACAGTGGGGCTTATTTATCAGGCAAAGAGTGGCTCTCCATATACTATCTATTACTATGGTGATGTTAATGAGGATGGTGCAAATGGCAACGACCTCTTCTTCATTCCAACTGATGCACAGATTGATAAAATGCAGTTTGATGAGACAAATTTCTCTGCTAATGCACTCACAAATACAGTCTTTGGTGATGGTTTCACAGCTCCTAAGTTGACTGCTGATATGCAACGTGCGATGATGAAACATTGGATTGGCAATGATTCTTATATGAAGAAGCATCGTGGAGAGTACTACAAGCGTTATGCTGATAACCTCGCTTTTGAGCACCACTTTGATGTTCACTTTGCACAGAAGTATAGCTTTAAAGTGGCTGGTCAGGTTAACTCTCTTGAGTTGAGCTTTGATATTATCAACGTTGGTAACTTGCTGAATAAGGATTGGGGTCACACTTATGGAGATGGCTTCGGTATCTACTACAGCCCAGTAAACTATCAGAAGAATGGTCATTACCAGTTCACAGGTGGTTATGCAACACGTAACTATAGCGACTACTATAGCCGTTGGCGTGGTCAGCTTGGTTTGCGTTACACATTCTAATCTGTCAAATAAAACCAAATAAAAAAGCAGAGACTCTTATGGGGTCTCTGCTTTTTTTCTTATCTTTGCATATAACAATTTAAGAATTATGATAATTGATTTTGACAAGATTGCCGAAGAGCATATAGAAGGCTTTAAAGGCGGTGAAGGAAAATTGGACTTACGTGCTTTTGTTGATGATAAGGCGCGTATCATGTACTCAACTTTGCGTCCAGGTGCAAGCAGTGGTAAGCATCAGCATGTAGGTACATTTGAGGTGATGTATGTTATCAGTGGTGAACTGACCGTTCATTATGATGATACAACGGAGGTTGCAAGGGTAGGGCAGTTGCACTATTGTCCGGAAGGTCACTTTCATTGGTTTGAGAATTGTACTGATCACGATGTTCTTTATCTTGCTATTGTCCCTACGTTGAAATAACAGTTAGTGCTTTTCGAGCAAAGATATATTATTCTTATCGAAAGATATTTCCGTCCGATTGATTCATCACGTGGTGTTATCTTATCGGAGGATACGGATATGCTAACAACGAATGATAAGGATAATAATTGATTACGACAAGGATTTATACTCTTTGTCGTAAGTAAAGACATCCATATACTAGCTTTAATGTATGATGGATACTCACGAGCAACATTAACCTAAAACGATGAAACTTAAAAACCTAATAATGACAGCGATAACCTTATTGACGGTATTGGAAGTGAATGCTTCTGATGCTGATAGCTTAGTGTTAATGAGTGGCTTTCCTAGTGAAGAAGTGGGAATTGAACAGGGCGTTTCCGCCTGTTATGCGGGGTGTATTGATAATCAACTTGTAATGGCTGGTGGATGTAATTTCCCTGTACACACTTTGGCACCTGATAGTAAGAAGCTTTATTATCGTGGGATTTATGCATCCAAGACTGATGAGGATAATCAGCTGAATTGGAAGTTGGTTGGTCATTTACCTGAACCTCTGGCTTATGGTGTCGCAGTCAATTGCGATAACAGTATGATTATTGTAGGTGGAATGAATAATGATGGGAGCTGTAGGAACGTTTATCGTGTTAACTTCGTATGCGGTAAAGCTGAAGTTATGTCTCTACCTTCTCTTCCTTATTCTGCAGACAACATGGCGGGAGCCTTAGTAGGCAGACATCTTTATATTGCAGGAGGAATGATGGATGGCAAGGCTTCGAATCGAGTTTTACGATTAGATTTAGATCATCTTTCAGCTGGTTGGAAAGACGTAAAACCTTTCCCCGGAATTGTGCGTGTGCAGCCAGTAGCTGGTAGCATTGGTGATAATCGTTTCTGTCTATTTGGTGGTTTTGCCCCTGCTGCAAATGGTGAGGAAGCAAAATTGGCGATGGATGGTTGCATATATGACGAAACTACAGATGAATGGCAGACGATTGAAGGACCAAAAGATGAAAAAGGTGAACCATTGTTTGTTGGAGGTGGTACGGGTATTAACCTATCCAAAGACCAGCTGCTTGTGATGGGAGGCGTAAACAAAGATGTGTTCCTCTCGGCTGTCAATCATCCGCAGCCAGATTATCTCAGTCATCCTATAGATTGGTATCGTTTTAATCCTTACACCTTATATTATAATGCAGATGGTTGGAAGGTCCTCTATAAGAGTCCTGACACGGCTCGTGCTGGTGCAGCTTTGGCACAGACGGAGCAAGGTCTGTATGTTATTGGTGGTGAGCTAAAGCCAAGAGTGCGTAGCAATAAGGTTGTGAGATATCCTAAACGCTAATAATACTCCTCGATTCTTACTTATTGAAATTAATCATTAATTGCCCATTTTTCTCAACGGAGCCTTCTTTTACTTCTTTTGAATGAAGAGGATGATGTTAGAAAGGGCTAAATTCATTTATGAAAAAATATTATCCTTGGGTACTTGTTGCTCTCCTCTGGTTTGTTGCCCTGCTCAATTATATGGACCGACAGATGTTATCGACAATGCAGGAAGCAATGAAAGTTGATATTGCTGAGTTAAACCATGCTGAAGCATTCGGTGCTTTGATGGCTGTGTTCCTGTGGGTTTATGGTCTTGTGAGTCCGTTTGCTGGAATCATAGCTGATCGTGCAAACCGCAAGTGGCTTGTCGTAGGCAGTATTTTTGTTTGGTCAGCTGTGACCTTGCTCATGGGATATGCAGAGAGTTTCAATCAACTTTACTGGCTTCGTGCGTTTATGGGAATCAGCGAAGCACTCTATATTCCAGCAGCTTTGTCGCTTATTGCCGATTGGCATGAAGGAAAGTCACGCTCACTGGCGATTGGTATTCACATGACGGGTCTGTATGTGGGCCAGGCAGTGGGTGGTTTCGGCGCCACACTTGCAGCGATGCTTTCATGGAATGCTGCCTTTCACTGGTTTGGCATCATCGGTATAGTTTATTCAATTGTCTTACTCTTATTCATGAAAGAAAGTCCTAAGCATGGACAGAAACGTACTTCACAAGAAGAGGCTAAAACAAGCAAGAATCCTTTCCGTGGATTGTCAATCGTCTGCTCTACATGGGCTTTCTGGGTAATACTCTTTTACTTTGCAGTACCAAGTCTTCCAGGTTGGGCAACAAAGAACTGGTTGCCAACATTGTTTGCTAATAGTTTGAACATTCCAATGTCAACTGCAGGACCGATGTCAACAATAACAATTGCAGTCTCATCGTTTATAGGTGTTATCATGGGAGGTATCGTTTCTGACCGTTGGGTACAACGTAACCTGTGCGGACGTGTTTATACCAGTGCCATAGGTCTTGCCCTGACTGTTCCTGCTCTGATGTTGTTGGGTTTTGGTCATAGTCTTGTTGCTTTTGTTGGAGCAGGGTTGTGCTTCGGTATCGGTTATGGTATGTTTGATGCTAACAATATGCCAATCCTTTGTCAGTTCATATCTTCAAAGTATCGTAGTACGGCTTACGGAATCATGAATATGACAGGTGTGTTTGCTGGTGCCGTCGTAACACAGGTGTTAGGCAAGTGGACAGATGGTGGAAACCTCGGTCTTGGCTTTGCCATCTTAGGAGGTATTGTGGTTTTAGCTTTGGTTTTACAACTCTCTTGTTTAAAGCCAACAACCGACAATATGGAATAAGAGGTTTTTATAATTGCTAATAATTATCACATATAATCGTCTTTACCACTCACGTAATTCGCAATGAAGAGAATAGAAGGTGGAGGGCAACATCATTTATGGAAAAGATTATCGGATTAATTGACGCTCCGTTCACGCCATTCTATGCAAATGGCGATGTCAATCTTGAGCCTATAGAGGCTTATGCTGCTATGTTGCAGAAGAACGGATTACAGGGTGTTTTCATCAATGGTTCATCAGGTGAGGGCTATATGCTCACAACAGAAGAACGTATGCAGTTGGCTGAACGTTGGATGCAGGTAGCACCAGAAGGTTTTAAGGTTATCGTACATGTGGGTAGTTGCTGCTTGCGTGAGAGTGTACGTTTGGCTGAACATGCTGAGAAGATTGGTGCATGGGGTATTGGTGCTATGGCTCCTCCATTCCCAAAGATTGGTCGTATTGAGGAGTTAGTGAAGTATTGTGAGACAATTGCAGCTGCAGCTCCTTCACTTCCTTTCTATTATTATCATATCCCTGCTTTCAATGGTGCTTTCTTGTCAATGCTTGAGCTGTTGAAGGCTGTTGATGGTCGTATTCCTAACTTCGCTGGTATTAAATATACCTTTGAAAGCCTTTATGAGTACAACCAATGCCGTCTTTACAAGGATGGAAAGTTTGATATGTTGCACGGACAAGATGAGACAATACTCCCAAGTCTAGCACAGGGAGGTGCAAAGGGTGGTATCGGTGGTACAACTAACTATAATGGACGTGAGTTGACGGGTATTATTGAGGCATGGAACAGGGGAGATATTGAGACTGCACGTGAGAAGCAGAACTTCTCACAAGAGGTTATCAATGTCATTTGTCACTTCCGTGGTAATATTGTTGGTGGTAAGCGTATCATGAAACTGATTGGCTTTGACCTTGGTCCTAATCGTGTTCCGTTTCAGAATATGACGGATGAGGAAGAGGCACGTATGAAGAAAGAACTTGAGGGAATTGGTTTCTTTGAGCGTTGCAATAAGTTCTAACAAGCGATTATATAAACGGGAAACAGCCCGATATTTCTCTTTAATCTCCTTTATAAGTTTGTTGACTAGGAGATTGGGAAGTATTGGGCTGTTTCTACTCTGTTTACACAGAGTACTCTTGTAATTCTATGTCGTTTAACTACGTACTTTTGTTTTGTGTCTTTTTGTGAGGTTTCGTTGGTTTCAATTATAGATAGTGATTTCACCTGCAATTGATTGATTCATGTATTTACGGATAGTTTCCGTGTCTTTATACTTAGCTTGCAGGAACATCAGTTTTGTTACAGCAGCCTCAACGGTACTGTCATAGCCACTGATAACGCCAGCATCCTTGAGTTGATAGCCCGTGTCATAACGGTTCATCTCAACCTGGCCACTAATACATTGGCTAATATTGACAACAATAATATCACGCTCTGTAACTTTGCGGAGTAAGTTCATGAGCCATGGTTGTTGTGGTGCGTTTCCACTACCATACGAGCGCATGACTATGCTTCGCAACTCTGGAGCATCAAATGTGTGTCGAATTAAATGTTCTTCGATGCCAGGGAAGAGTGAGAAGATAATAACATTGTTGTCTAACTCGAAATGTGGCACCATAGGCTTCGAGAAGTCAGGCTTTAAGATATTGTGTTCTTTAAAGTTGAAGTTGACCCCAGCTTCACAAAGGTGAGGATAGTTAAATGAGTCAAATGCGTTGAATTCATCAGCATTTTGCTTCGTTGAGCGGTTGCCTCTAAGAAGGTGTCCACTAAAATAGACACAAACCTCTGGCACAATAGGTGTGCCATCCGCATGATGAGACGATGCCAATTCAAGACTTGTCATAAGGTTCTCCTTACCATCGGTACGAAGCTGTCCAATAGGAAGTTGCGAACCTGTAAGAATGATAGGCTTTGTGAGGTTCTCAAACATGAACGATAAAGCAGATGCGGTATAGGACATCGTGTCAGTACCATGTAATACAACGAAACCATCATACTCATCATAGCGGTCTGAAATAACTTTTACTAACTGCTTCCATTTTACAGGTGACATGTCAGAAGAGTCAATAGGAGGGTCAAACTGGTAGGTATCAACCTCTGTAGGGATAAGTTTGAATTCGGGAACGTTGTCAACGAGATGGTTGAAATCCAATGGCTCCAATGCACCTGTCCGTTGGTTATGCCCCATACCAATGGTGCCACCTGTGTAAATAAGCAATACTTTGTTGGTTCTGTTCATCGCGCATTAGTTTGTTGTTTTTGCAAAGATAACAAAAAAAATAACTCATATCCTAATTTCTCTACATTATTTTTTATTAGTGTTGAACAATAAAACATTTCTCTAAAAAGGAATCCTTAATAAGTCTGTTTGGCAGTTGTAATAAAGGCACTAACCTTTTTCAAAAAATCTACTAATAAAAAGCATGAATGGTGCGGAGGCCTAGCACGAGTGGTGCTGGTGCTTAGCACGAGTGGTGCTAAGGCCCCGCACGAAGTGTGCGGAAGGCTAAACACATTGTCACATGCTTTTAGGATGAAGTCATTCTATTGTTAATGAGAATTTGAAGAAGTATAAACAATGAAAACTCTGATAGTAATGTATCTTACTTCCTCTTTGATAGGGGAGGATAATTGTTAATGTGTCTTTTTTGAGGAAGTTATGTATAGGAAAGCTTTTGTCAGTCATTGTGTATGCGTGATTTCCTTTACAACGTTTGGTTATCTCTGCATTTATGCTTATCTTTGTGTTTCAAACATAATCATTCACTATATTACCAAATTATCTTTCAACTATGGAGAAGAAATATTTTGCCCCTTCGGAGCTGATTATAAATGAAGATGGAAGCATCTTCCACCTGCACTTGAACCCAGAGAATCTTGCAGATAAAGTTATACTTGTTGGTGATCCAGGTCGTGTAGCACTTGTTGCTTCACATTTTGATAATACCGAATGTGAGGTGTCTAATCGTGAGTTCCGTGCTATCACAGGTACATACCATGGGAAGAGAATCACCGTTTTAAGTACAGGTATTGGATGTGATAATATCGATATTGTTGTAAATGAGCTGGATGCACTTGCAAATATAGATTTCAAGACACGTACAGAGAAAGAAAAATTGCACCAGTTGACACTTGTACGTATCGGTACTTGTGGAGGATTACAGCCTTACACACCTGTTGGTACTTATATTGCATCTGCTAAGAGTATTGGTTTTGATGGTTTACTAAACTTCTATGCTGGTCGTAACCAGGCTTGTGACCTTGAGTTTGAAGCGGAGTTCAAGAAGCAGGTGAACTGGGACCCTCAGTTGGGAAATCCGTATGTGGCATGTGCTGATAAGGAATTACTTAATACGATTGCTTCTGACGATATGGTACGTGGCGTCACAATCGCATGTGGCGGATTCTTTGGGCCACAGGGTCGTGAACTTCGTTTACCTTTGCAGGACCCTAAATTGAATGAGAAGATAGAAAACTTCTCTTATAATGGTATGCAGGTAACCAACTTCGAGATGGAATCATCTGCCCTTGCAGGTCTTGCAACCCTGATGGGTCATAAGGCTGTAACTGTATGTATGGTTATTGCAAACCGACTTGCTAAAGAAGCTAATGCAAGCTATAAGAATACGATTGATGGCTTGATAGAGAAGGTGTTGGAGAGAATATAAGAAACCATATTTTATGAGCAAACAAACTGATAAGATATCACAATCAATGTTATCCACTCCCCAGTCAATTCTTTCGGGGAGTGGCGAGCCAATCTGCTCGCTTGCTACTCAGCCCGGTGGAGCTATAGGTATCATCCGTGTGAGTGGAGAGAAAGCGATAAAAGTAACGGACAAAGTCTTTCAGGGTATTCATAGAAAGCATTTAACAGATGCGAAAGCTAATACCTTGCATTATGGCGAGATCCTCGACAAGGAGGGGAATACCATTGATGATGTTCTTGTCAGTGTCTTCCGAACTCCTCATAGTTATACGGGTGAGAATAGTACTGAGATATCTTGTCATGGTTCTGCTTATATTCTTAATCAAGTAGTTAAGGCACTTATTGATGCTGGATGCCGTCAAGCTCAGCCTGGTGAATATACACAGCGGGCTTATATGAATGGTAAGATGGATCTCAGTCAGGCTGAGGCTGTTGCCGACCTTATTGCTGCTTCTAACCGAGCGTCGCATCAAGTGGCATTAAGTCAGCTTAAAGGTCATTTTAGTTCTGAACTTTCACTCTTGCGTGAGCAGCTATTGAAGATGACTTCTTTGTTAGAGTTAGAACTTGACTTCTCTGATCATGAAGAACTTGAGTTTGCTGACCGCACTGAGCTGAAGGCTTTGGCAGAGAAGATTCATCAAAGAGTAAAGTCACTCACTGATTCTTTTGAAACAGGTAAAGCATTAAAAAAAGGTGTACCTGTAGCCATTGTTGGTAAGACGAATGTCGGTAAATCAACGCTATTGAATTGTCTTCTCCATGAAGAGAAAGCCATCGTCTCAAACATTCATGGTACCACCCGTGATGTCATTGAAGATACTACCGAAATCAAAGGTGTCACCTTTCGCTTCATCGATACAGCGGGAATTCGTCATACTGACGACCAAATTGAGAAGTTAGGTATTGAGCGCGCTTATCAGAAAATGGATGAGGCAGCCATTGTTTTGTGGGTTGTTGATGATGTACCAACAGCAGAAGAATGTGCTGAGATACAACGATTAGCACAGAGGAAGCATTTGATTACGATCTTTAATAAGATAGATAGTAAGGCTGCGGAGCCAAGAATGGCTAATAAAGAACTACATACAATCTATATCTCTGCTAAGTTGAAGCAGAATATCAATGAATTAGAGGAAGCAATTTATGAAGCTGCAGACATCCCTGAGATAAACGAAAATAGTGTTATCATCACTTCTGCCCGTCATTACGAGGCCTTGACTCATGCGGATGAGTCAATCCTTCGAGTGATGTTAGGTCTTGATTCCGGTCTTAGTGGTGACCTCATTAGCGAGGATCTGCGTATCTGTCTCCATCAACTTGCTGACATCACAGGTGGCCAAATCACTACACATGAGGTTCTTGGTAATATCTTTAAGCACTTCTGTATCGGAAAGTGAATTCTCAGAAACTTGAGGTTTTATAGTTTGTTGGATTCTGTTTACTGAGAGATATATCCCTCTTGGTCATACCCCTTCCGCTCACTATGAATGAGATTTATCAATTGTTGAATCTCGTTTATATCTGTTTTAATGTTTTTATAGCGAGCATATTGTTCGTTATATCGTGTAGCAGACCCATGTTTTAGCCGAGTTGAAATATCCTCTGGGATTAGGAAGGTGGTGCGTTCAGCCCCTAGATGTCTTTGAAACTCTGTTAGAAAAATCTGAATACCAGCTAAATCGAAGTCGCCAAAATGAAGGTATTGATTCGGAAGAGAAGCTAGCCATTCTCTAAGGTCTGTTGATTGTGGATAACGTGAAACGAATAATACCTTCTGAGAAAGTTTGTGTTTCTGCAGATACGTATCAAAAAACGCACGCTGTTGGCGTATCATTCTGAAATTCTCCATGTTCTCAATTCCTATTATGGTCATATCCGCTGGAATTTTGAATGTTCTCCAGTCAGCAACAAATAAGAATGAACCTTCTACAGGATTGATAACAAAAGCTTTATTATTAAAGCTACATTCTATTGGTTCATAGCTGTTTACAGGAAAGCCTGGGCACGAACGTACAGTCACGAGTTTTGAGTTCCCTGTTTCGTTTGCCATTGAATGCCGTGAGTCTGAATCATCAACTTCTAATATTCTAAAATTCTCGTCTTTGTCAATGAGATGTCTTTTCAAAGCTTCGATGTTGATGGCTCGATACGACTTTCTAGAACCGCGAATAATGATTTGTAGCAGTCCTTCTTGCATAAGTTCTGTTAGCAGTCTTGGGTTTATCTTTGAACCTGCAACTGTCTCGCCAGCTATTAAAGCTTGTAATGATGCACTTATTGCCATAACCCTTTCTTGTCAGATTCTTTTTAAAAGTTTCTCTACTCTTGTCTTTACGCCATGCTTGCTAAGTAAATAGGTATATCGATAATCGTATGGATTATAGGATGTCGGAGAACTATTAATGAGATAGATGTTACGAGAGTTAGCAAATTGTAGTATGCCTTTGATGTTGTTGGGGTGCAAACGTCCTATCTCATCCATCATACAATGTACAATGAAGTCGCCATTTTTACGTGCTGCTTTCTTCTTAAAGACATTTATAAGCATGATGTTAACCATCGCTTTTACTAAGATATCTGTTCCGTCCGAGCCAACGTTATTAATGCGTTCTACCCATCCTGTATCATTGTCGTTTTCTTTAATACGGAATTGTAAACGGAAAGCATCACTCAATGACACATTACTTCGATTTGGTTCGTTCTGTAACTGATGAGACAAACTCTTGAGATAATCAACAACCTTACGATTTACTTCATCATGATTATCACTTGAAAATAGGTTTAGTTCTCCAATTGAAAGTGCATTGTCAACACTGTAATCATGAATTGAAATAAGCAATTGCATAAGCTTATCAGAGGACTCATTCGCTCTTAACTCTATACTTTTGATAACGCCTGCAAAGTTCTTTTCTACAAAGTCACGATTGATGTCGAGAATTACTCTATCAACATCAGACCTACGTTTCATCAATGTACCTATCTCGGTTGAGATACGTCCTAAGATGTCTTTGTAATGTTCGCTTGTACGCCTTCTATACTCTTCAATCTTGTTATTGTCCATGAACTCTTGTAAGTCAACTGAGATCTGCATATAATCGCTGTCTGTTACAGGCATCGTGTTGAAGTGAAAAGCATTCTGAGGCTTAAAGTTGCGATTGAAGTTTACGACGGTTCCTTTTAGTATCTCAATGGCTTCTCGTTTCTGATTAATGGTGCCTCTCAGCTGGCTTATTAGCTGTAAACAGTCTAAATGTGTAGCCTTTACCTTATTATCAGCGAGATAATCGTTGGATACTAAGTGTTCATTTTCTATAACTTGATGATATTGATTTAGTCCATCTCTTCTATGAGCGAGGTCTTTTTGGATTGCTCTCTGTTGGTCTTCAAATGCCTGCTTCTTCTTTTCTATGCGTATTCGTTTGTCTTCGTAGCGTTGTTGCAACATAATAAGTCGCTGTCCAATCTCCTTTATATTGTTTCTAATATCAGCTTCTTTAGAGAAGAGCGTTTCCACCGCATCTTCGTATTTGATTACGTCATTGCGGTCTGTCTCTATCTGTTGAAGTAGCTTGTTAAGCTCATCAAGTGCTTTGCGATATTCATTCAATAGTTTGATATCTACTCCCTTGCCTTCAAGCTCAGCTTTTTGTTGCTTGTCAAGTTGAGCTTTTTGATTTTCAAATTCCTGATTATGCAATTCGGCTTCTGACTTTTGTTGCTCTTGAAACGCATGTAGTTCATTATTAAGTGCCTTTACAGACCTGTTGAAAGCAGCATCAAGTTCCTTCAAATCCTTTTCGTTCTTAGCATCATTCTTAGCTTGTCTTTCTTTCTCTGCTTCAACTTTAAGTGTGGCATCATTGAATGCACGCATACGTAATTCTTGTTCGCTTGAGATTATCTCCTGCTCTTCCATCTCTAATTTATGCTGTTGGTTCTGCAGGTTTTGTCTCTTTGTAGGTATTTGTTCAGCCTCCACTCTTAACTGAGTAGCCTCTTGACGTAATGGTTTAAGTAGGTTACCATACTTCTTACCGAGTTTAGATATTTCCTCTTGAAGGGTTACTGGTAGTTGTGATAACTGTCTATTCAATAGCTGAAGTTGGCTTTCTAAATTTTTCTTCTTTGTCCTATACTCATCAGGGGTACGATGAGCAGGCTCAATATTTTCCAAGTTGAGCTTTATTCCAAATAGGTTGTCCGTTTTACTGTCTAATGTTGGTTCAAGTCCTTGGGCGTAGAGTATCCGTTCTTCATCTACAACTTTTCCAATTGTATCTTCCCATCCTACAGCGTTCTCACACAACCAATGATACAGCGAGTCATCCAGATGTGACAGCAAGTCGTTGATTCTTTCAATCTCATTACGGCATATTGTACGATCGTTCTCCAATCGCTTTTGTTCCTGCAAAGAGGCTTGTTTCAACTCTGCCTCTTTCATTTCGAATTCATTAGTCAGCTTTTCTATTTGAATTCTAACAATTGTCTGCTGTGCTCCGTTAGCCTTTTCTTTGATATTTAATTGCACCAGTTGCTCCTTCACCAACTTGATGTCATCCTCTTTTGGGCGCCATTGACGTAGTTCTTTAAGTCTACTATCTGTTCTATACCGTTCTGCAAAAAGGTCTTGAAGACGATTTTTAGAATCATTTGACAGAACACGATACGTATTCATAACCTGATTTCTGTTCTTAGAACGCTCTTCTTCATAGCGATTTCGTTCTTGTTGTAGCTCTGTTTGTTTTGTATATAAAGCCTCTCTCAGCCTATTGATAAATGCTTGATGAGCGTTTTCAAGTTTCGCTTTGGCGATGTTATACTTCTCTGCTATTGAAGCATTCGTTTTGAGCAAATCATCCAATAGCATTTTTTTCTCAGCCGTCTCATGTTTTAATGACTTCTCACGAGCGTTAAGTGCAACCTTTTCTTTTATATTGATAGCATCAAAATACTTTCGTTTCTCAGCTATCTCTTTCAGCTTACTATTTTTCCCACCAAGGTCTTGATTGAGTGAGTCTTTTTCTTTGTCATAGTCAGCTTTAAGTTCCTTCTGACGTTTACTTTCTTTCTCAATATTGTTCCTTACATCTACAAGTTTACTTTCCAATAGTGGTATTTGTTGTTCATCGTCTGCTACAACATAGTTCAGCATGTGCCATACATCAAGTAGTTGCTGATCAAACGCAACTATCTTACGCCCCTGTTCAGCTATTTTCAGTGCTTGCTGGCGTACGGGATAAATTCCGTCACGTGTCTGACGAAACCAACAGTCTATTTCATCGTATTCCCTTTCAAAGTCTGTTACCAGTCTTCTGTACGTTTGTAAATCAATAGGGTGGTCTTCGTCAGCCATTGACAGGATGATTGTATTCTTCACAAAGTCAGCATCCAACTTCGTGTTAAGAAATACATTTTGAATACTTCGTGGAATATTCTGATAGTGTGCACTTTGTACTAGTGCATAGCGTGTGAACTTATGATCGTGGGTATTGCCAAAGATGATATCCTTGAACATGACACCAGAGTCGATTCTCGCTGATACAACTATATTATTCTCGATGCGTTCACGTATCTTTACCCAGTCACTCAGTACCTGCTTGTTATCGTCAATGAGCCACTCTCTCTGGTATGGAGCATCGATAAATCGCCATGAAGCACGACCTTGATAGCGGTTTACTAAGATGGTATAGGCTCCATTATCACGCATTACCTCATATAAGATATGCGAGTTAGATTGACGAAAATAGAATTCATCAAAGGACTTTTGTCCTTGTTGAATGCCGAGCCGATGCTTGTCTGCATTATAGAAGAAAAGTAGTGCTCTCAGTATAGTACTTTTTCCGACACCTTGTGTTCCTGTAAAATGCACGTTACCATCTATTGCTATCTCTGCATAAGGAATGTTGGCACTATTGATAAAAATAATCTTATTCAGGTACTTCATCTTCGTTGGCTATTTGAATCATGTTTACCAGTTCCTCAGCATAATGGAATGCTGAAGTAATTTTATAAGTCTCATCTTGTTCGCTGATGCATTCAGCAAAGCCCATATTCTGCATCTCCTGAAGAAGTTTGTTCACAGTTTCCAAATTTGAACCAGCCCCATATTTCTTGAATAGGTGATTGGCTTTCTCCTTGAGTTCGATGTCAAGACTGATTTGTTCTATCAGATTACTCTTACGAAACTGGTAACCGGCAGTAAACGATTGATTATAACATTTAAGAAAGTCAAGATAATCAAGCCATTTTGAAAAGCTTTCCAGCTTCTGTCCTATAGTATGTTTCCCCTCTTCTAAACGTGAAAAATAGAAGTAACCATTACCCATCTCTAACTGAAGCCCAATTTCTTTGAAATAATCGGTATAGTCTTCTAGATTCTCTTCAATGTCCTCATAGAGATGACGGATAGAATTGTCTGTGCTGTCAACCGATAGGAATTCTCCTCGACTCAGCCTTTCATATATTCTTTGAGTATTATTTCGCATAGATGATAGGGTATTCAATGTTTTGATATGTAGCATATTTTCCTGTCATCTTACATTCATCAGCGTGTAAGATGACGAGTTGACAAAAGAGGGCAGCATGATCTTTAAGATCACGTTTCGTAGCATAATTGTATCGCAGTATGAATTCAAACAGATTGTAACTTGATGCTGCAAAGGTATTCCAAATTTCTGCTGGGTCCACCTCTTTCAGACGCTGTATGTGTACTTGTAAGTCTTCATCTGTCAGGGGTTCTGCTTCTGTTCGTGCAGACTTCTGTATTCCATTGCGTTCAGCAATTCTGCGCAGTACCTTTACTATCTCATCGTTCTCTTTTAATCTTTCTAATGAAAGTCGAAGCTTACTATATTGTCGAGACTCCATCCATAAAGGATTTATGTGCTCTAATACTTGTACAAGATTCGTGTCAGTCTTAATGAGTAGTTGGTCTTGCAGGTATTTTAGTTTGCGAATCTTTTTATATAGTTGATTCTGTTGGTCTATTTGATTGATATAGACAATAATCTGTCTGTCAATCTCCATTAATGCATGATAAGCCTCTGTAAAGTCGTGCTTAACATTACTGCAGGTTTTAGCCATGTGAGGGTCATTGGCCATGATGAAGAAGGCCTGTTCATTGTCCATTAGCTTCTCACACTCACGTATCATTGAGCGTATGCTATGACTTTTTTCGTCAAGATTCTGTAGCTTAGTCTTCTTTATAAGGTAGTTGGGTTCTTGCTTATAGGTGTTGTCCATGTTTCGCTTCAAATCTACGACATTCTTTAATGTCCTGAAGCCTGTCTTCTTTAAGAGTTGTCGCACACTATCTTGATAACCTGCTTTTCGATTTACATTGGTTTCTTGCAAGAAATAACCAATATGCTCCTTTAAGGTGTTAATACACTCTTGCACACTAAGAACACTTATTTCTTCATTAATATTCAGCACCTCCTCGAAGAAGTTGATGTAATCACTCTCTATTTCAAGGGAGTTACCTGATTCCACCAACACACCATAGTCCACAAGTCTTCTAAGTCGGTTTTCGTTTCCACCGACTAATTCTATTGCTAACCCTATCGGAAACTTCATCAGCTTACGTTTCTCAAACATCTGACTTAGTAGTTCTTGCTCTCGAGAGAGCGTTTTTGTTAGTTCTTCTATGGTTCTAAAATGTGAGAGAATATCCATTTGATTGCTTACTAAATAAAGATTGTGTTAGCATTTGTTTTCCAATAGTTTGGGCGATGGTCATCAGTATGTTGATAGATGATTACGAAAGAAGCATTGCTTCTAATAAGCGCTTTACTGCCTATCAATCAACAACTTGTTGATAATCACTACAAGAACAATTCTTCTGTCCCTTGTATAGATGATGTTTGATAGGAATAATTTTAACTATAAAACAGAACTTATATGACGCCCTTTGGATGATTTATCGTAATCATCTATATTATTTCAGCTTCTTACTCATCCTACCATCAGGTGTTACTCGCAGCTCGATAACGTATGTTGTGTCAGCATCAGGGATTCCAATGATTACATAGTAATAAAGAGCTTTGGCATCAGCTTGCGTGAAATACATCTTGCGTAAGATGCTGCGAGAGAGAAACTCTTTTGGGATGAGTGACTGGAACTCTTGTTTACGGAAGTCATGAGCAAAGACAGGTGTACCATGATTGTACAATCGTAAGGATGCAACATTGTCAAGATAAATGTTATCAACTTCCACTCCGTTATCGTTATAAGTTGATTTAACAACCTTGTCAGATGTCGTTTGAACATGGACTTTACTTTCAAAATAGCCTAAATCTGTACGGATGATAGTGTCTTGCGACTGCTCCAAGAAGGTATTCATCGCATAAACATGATAGTTAAATGCAGAGTATAGAGCTTTGTCGTAACTCTTTATCAACTTTACTTCATCACCATTTTGGTTGGCAAATTTAAATAAATGAGCTGCCTGCTTTTCTATTTTATACCCATGAATGTTTTGACCTTGCAAATAAATGGTATCTTGATAAATCCAGAAGCGTACAGGCATACTGGCTGAGTCAGGGTAGAAAATACTATCTCCCTTAACCAACATAGCCGGATCACTGTTCTCACCATTGGTCCATAATCCCTGTAGCATCTCTTTTGCTTGCTTGTCTTCGTGTTTCTGTTGAAAATCTGTACCACGATTGTTGCATGCTGTTAAAAGAGCCATTAGTATTATTAAGTAGGGAAATAACTTCTGTTTCATCTTTGCTGATACCTGGTTGAACGCATTGGTGGTGCGCTCATAATAGAATTCGTTATGACGGATGCAGCCTCTTTGCGTCCGCTATTGTAGTCACTTCTTAAGTTTATTCAAACACTTTTGCGTCCTTTAAAGACAATCCTTTGTTAAGGTCTTTGTCTGAAAGTAAGACGTCCTTGACATCGATAGGCCATTTAACACCTACAGTCTCATCATTCCATCGAAGACTTGCCTCTGTCTGTGGAGAATAAACATTATCTACCTTGTAAGTGAAGATAGCCTCGTCAGAAAGTACAAGAAATCCATGTGCAAAGCCACGTGGCACAAAGAACTGACGTTTGTTCTCTTCCGACAACTCCGCCATAACATACTTGCCGAATGTTGGAGAACTCTTGCGGAGGTCAACAGCGACATCAACAACTTTTCCTTTGATGACACGTACCAACTTTGCCTGAGCGGTATCACCTTCTTGATAGTGAAGTCCGCGCAGAACACCATAGCTTGACTTAGACTCATTGTCCTGAATGAAATCAACATGATAGCCTATGTGTTTGTCGAATTCTGCCTGCTTGAAAGACTCGAAGAAATAACCCCTTTCATCATTAAATACTTTAGGCTCAATAATCCAAACACCATCGATTTCGGTCTTAATAAACTCCATAGTTTTAATTTTTAGTTCTTAATGCAAAGATAATAAGTTTTATCGATTATCGGAAGAATTACGACCTTATTTCATTCATTAAGCAAGAATTTAACGTTGGCAACTTGCCACTTCCAAATAAATTACTTAATTTTGCAAACGTGATAAAACTCGACCGACATATAGAGATTCTTCTGCTGGGAAATGACTGTGTCATTGTTCCGGGCTTAGGTGGCTTTGTTGCCCATCATATTTCAGCTAGATATGATGAGCAGGATGGCTTGTTCCTGCCACCTTATCGTACGCTTGGCTTTAATGCACAGTTGCGAATGAACGACTCATTGTTGGTACAGTCTTATGTTGATGCCTACGATTTAAGCTATCCAGAAGCTTTGCAGCAGATAGAAAATGAGGTTGATGAGATTTACCGAAGATTAGATGAGGAAGGATTATTTGAATTGAATGACCTTGGTAGTCTTTCAAGAAATGCTGATGGTAATTTGGAGTTTGAACCTTTCGAAAGTGGCATACTGACGCCATTTTATTATGGTTTAAGTAGCTTTAGCTTTAAAAAACTTGAAAACCAAAAGCAGTCTACACTAACGACGATAGAAGTCAAGACACAAAAACAGGGCGTTGTATTTGTTGACGATTCTGATAGTGAAAACAAACGTCTTAGCATCAGCATGCGCGCTTTACGTAATGTTACGGCGGCAGCAGTCTTCCTAACGGCAGTCTTCCTTGTTGCATTCCCTGGGTCAACTCGAAAGGGCTTGTATGATAAACCGCAAATTAAAAGTGGTGTACTCTATAATATCTTCGACTCTGATGATACGTCGAATGCTTCGAAACGGTTTAATGCGGTAATACCAAGTAGTCATGTGGCTGGTGTAAAGACTGCACAGAAGGCAACTCCATCTATCTCTTCTCATTATTGGGCAATCGTTATGGCAAGTCACGTAAGTGAAAATAATGCACGTGCCTTTGTTCATAAATTGCAGAAGAATGGTCTCACTGACATACGTGTCTATGAAGGTAGTGAGAGTATAAAGGTGCTCTGTGGCTATTTCTCAAGTCAGCAAGAAGCTTTTGCAAAAATGAAGGTCATCAATAAGACCACACCATTTAAGGAAGCTTGGGTGATAGAGATAGGGAAGTAAGCGTTAACACATTAGCTTTAAAAGGTTGAAGTTAATTACTCCTTTCTCAAACAAAATCCAATATAATTATAGTCGAAGAACAGGCTTTTCGACATTTGTATCTGTTTAGCCTTGTTCATTTCTCCATGAGAGCCTCTTTTTCCTCTTACGAGGTGAGGGGCATTTTTATTAAAATTACTTTTATTATATGAAGAGAGTAAGATGTCCGAAGTGTGATAACTTCATAACTTTCGATGAAACAAAATATAAGTCAGGACAACGTCTTGTATTTCAGTGTCCTCAATGTAATAAGGAGTTCGGTATTCGTATGGGTGTCTCTAAATTGCGTAAGACACAAAAGGAAGAGAACGAAGCGACAATGGATGAAGATGCTGAAAATAAGTATGGTTCGCTTCATGTAATTGAGAATGTCTTTCATTATCGTCAGGTTATCCCATTACACATGGGTGAAAATGTTATCGGTCGTTATATGAAAGGTAATCCTATTAATTGTCCTATTGAGACGGTTGACCCAAGTGTTGACATGACGCATTGTACGATTACTGTGAGTAGGAACAAACAAGGAAAGTTGCAATATGTTTTGCGTGATGGCCCATCTTATACAGGTACGTTTGTTGACAACGTCATTCTCGGCGACCGTGAGCGTCGTCTTATTGAAGATGGGACACTCTTTACGATAGGTGCAACAAGTATTATTCTTCATACATCTGATGAAGAGAACGTGGCTCAGTAGAGATAGTATGGGGGAGGAGGGCTGCAAGAACTGAAGAATTTTTAAGGTTGGAGTGAGAAGTAGTGTCAAGACAAAGGCGACTATTACTAATTCTATAGAAAGGTTTAATTTCAGTTTGCTGTCATTTTTAACATTTCATGCATCTTCTTGAAATATAACAAGTTAGATGTCGGTCATAAGTGATAGGAATGACAGGAAATTATAATCCTCACCCCAATCCCTCTCCGAATGGCGAGGGGAATAGAAACAGAGACACACCTTATGTTGGTTGGCAGCTGGTTAGTTAACAAGTAAGCTATTTGCTTGCCCTTTTCTACATACATTCGCGTGATTCGTAGTTCTCTATATTTCTTCCGTTTATGTACATTGAATAATATGTTCATTATGTAAATCTGTTTATCTATTTTGTGTTTGTATAATTCCAACCTTTCGAATTGAGTATATTAGATCGTGAAAATAGTTTATACAGAAATGAGCGTTTAGCAGTTAAAAACCTTAGAAATAGTGTCTTTTTCTGACGTTGTAACTATGTGGGGATCAGTTAGTTATGGCGCGGTATTCTAATAGGTGCTTAGTAAGGCTTCAAAAGAGCCTTAGTTAGACCGCAAAAGGGCACCTTTTAGAAGACAATTGAGGCTTAATTAAAAAGCTGTTCAGTCTCAACAAAAAACGTAAATGTGAATTATTATTACAAAATGGATAAATGCAGGATGTTTATAAAACAATAAAGCCGACTTCTACACATCAGTAAAAGCCGGCTTTATTGTTCATATCTAAGTACTTATTTTCCAGTCATTACACCTTCTACATATAGGCGTGTCATTTCAACTTTTCCATTTGTACGTACGGTAATACTCTTTTTGAAGTGTCCTGGGAACTTACCAGTTCCGTTGTATGTCACATCAATCGTGCCTTTTTGTCCCGGAGCAATTGGTCGCTTATCATAGGTTGGTATGGTACAACCACAACTTGCAACAATCTGGTTAATTACCAACGGGGCCTTACCCACATTTGTGAATGTGAATGTTGTTTTGTGCACTGGATTGTCGTCTGAGAAAGTACCGAAGTCGTAAGTTACTTTATCAAATTTAATTTCTGCCTGATTCTGTGCTGCAGCAAATGTCAGTCCGAAAACTAACATCATTGTCATTAATAAGAACTTTTTCATGTCGTCTTTGTTTAATTGATATTTATAAGTTCGATGCAAAAGTAATCAGAAAGTTTATTGTTTCACTAAAATTTCACAATAATTAAGGAGAAATTAAAATTTTATCGTCTTTCTACCTATCGTATTAACATTAAAACCTGCAGAACAAATTTGATATTTTCATTAGGTGTTTCCCATTTTTAATTTAAAGTTCGTATCTTTGCAGGAGATTAATAAAACTAAACGATTGGAAGTTAATACTCCTTTTTGTTAATAACAGAAGCGAAATATAATAAACATATAATAAGGTATGTATAGAACAAATACTTGTGGAGAGCTGCGCCTTTCAGACGCAGGCAAGGAAGTGACCCTTGCTGGATGGGTACAACGCACGCGTAAAATGGGCGGTATGACCTTTGTCGATCTCCGTGACCGCTATGGTATTACCCAGTTAGTTTTCAATGAGGCCGACAATGCAGAACTTTGTGGTGAAGCTAACAAGTTAGGACGTGAATATTGCATCCAAGTAAAGGGTATTGTTAATGAGCGTCAGAGTAAGAATAGTAAGATTCCAACTGGTGATATTGAGATTATTGTCAAGGAATTGAATGTACTCAGCAGTTCTGAGACACCTCCATTCACTATTGAAGATAATACTGATGGTGGTGACGACCTCCGCATGAAATATCGCTACCTTGACCTTCGTCGTGAGGCTGTACGTAAGAATATGGAGTTACGTCATCGTATGACAATTCTCATTCGTAACTTCCTCGATGCTGCAGACTTTATGGAGGTAGAAACGCCTATTCTCATCGGTTCTACCCCAGAAGGTGCTCGTGACTTCGTAGTTCCTTCACGTATGAACCCAGGTCAGTTCTATGCACTCCCACAGAGTCCGCAGACACTGAAGCAGCTGTTGATGGTAGCTGGTTTTGATCGATACTTCCAGATAGCAAAGTGTTTCCGTGATGAAGACTTACGTGCTGACCGTCAGCCAGAGTTTACACAGATTGACTGTGAGATGTCATTCGTAGATCAGGAAGATGTTATTAATCTTTTTGAGGAAATGGCACGCCATCTCTTCCGTGAGATTCGTGGCATTGAGCTTCCTAAATTAGAGCAGATGAAATGGCACGATGCAATGAAACGCTTTGGTTCTGATAAACCAGACTTGCGTTTCGGTATGGAGTTCGTTGAGCTGATGGATGACCTGAAAGGCACAGGTTCATTCTCTGTCTTTAATGAAGCTGCGTACATTGGTGGTATTGTTGTTTCTGGTTGTGCTGATTATAGCCGCAAGCAACTCAATGAATTGACCGATTTTGTTAAGCGTCCACAGGTAGGTGCTCAGGGACTTGTATTCATCAAATATAATGCTGATGGTACTATCAAGAGTTCTATTGATAAGTTCTACACAGAGGATCAGCTGCTGAAGGTGAAAGAAACAACAGGTGCTAAGGATGGCGACCTTGTATTGATTCTTTCTGGTGATAATGTTAGAAAGACACAAGTTCAACTCTGTTCTTTGCGTCTTGAGATGGGCGATCGCTTAGGACTTCGCGATAAGAACGTGTTTAAGTGTCTTTGGATTGTTGACTTCCCATTGTTCGAATGGAGTGATGAAGAGCAGCGTTTGATGGCCACTCACCATCCATTTACAATGCCTAATCCTGATGATATCAAGTTGTTGGATGAGCATCCGGAGCAAGTTCGCGCAAAGGCATACGACTTTGTATGCAATGGTATTGAAGTTGGTGGAGGTTCACTCCGTATTCATGATACCCAGTTGCAGGAAAAGATGTTTGAGGTCCTTGGCTTCACGCCAGAGAGTGCAAAGGCACAATTTGGCTTCTTGATGAATGCATTCAAATATGGTGCACCACCTCATGCAGGTCTTGCTTTCGGTCTCGATCGCTTCGTAAGTATAATGGCTGGTCTCGACTCAATCCGTGATTGTATTGCCTTCCCTAAAAACAATAGTGGACGTGATGTAATGTTGGACGCTCCTTCATTCATTGATCAAAAGCAGTTAGACGAGCTAGAAATCAAGTTGGATTTGAAAGCATAAGTCTCATTTTCGTTGACTTATATCAATAATTTTAGCATAGAGGAGATAAAGGACTCTCTATCTGTTACTTTTCGTTGTAAGTCTTTGATAATTTGAATTATTAGCTGTACTTTTGCAAACAATAAGTAGCGTCAGATGCCGGAATGTTTATAATTCTATTATTTGTTAGCATTACTTATTGTAGATAAATACAAATAGGACTATTCGATTGCTTGAATGAGACTTTAATTGTGTACAACTATGACAGAAAAAAAAGAAGTTAAGTCTGCTCCTAAGGCAGCAAAGAAGGCTCCTGCTAAGAAAGCTCCTGCAAAGAAAGCAGTAGTAGCTATTAATGCAGAGAATGTTGGATTTAAGGCTGGCGATGTTTACAACGCTCTTGCTGCTGAGGCTAAGGCTTTGACAGTTGCTGAGATTGCCAAGATTGCCAAGATTAGTACTGAGGAAGTTTACCTTGGTATTGGCTGGCTCTTCAAGGAGGGTAAGGTTAATGGAGAAAATGACAAGGTTGCTCTTGCTTAATAAAGAGTAATTGTTATAACACATGAGGGGGAGTCTGTATAATAGAAGATATAGGCTCCCTTTTTTTGTATGCACTACGATAGAGAAATATTAAGGATTCTTGCTGAAGCTGGTAACGAGGGACTTTCTGTTCAGAAAATCTCCCGTCATGTTTTTAATGCTTGTAATTCTTTTTTCAATCCGCTCTGTCAGAACGAGGTGCATAAATATGTACAATCATTCCTTTTGAAAAATAGTAAGTCTGTTGTTTCCCTTGTTGAAAAGAGAAGTAAAGGAGTGTATCGACTTAACGAACATTGTAATTTGTCGCAACAACTGTATATTCAGTTTCGTGACGATGTTGAAACACCCAAAGAGAAGCCTGTTGAGGATCAAAGCTTGAATCTCTTTGAGTGCTAATATTTCAGCCTGTTTCCCTTAATTCTTCTTGGTAAGAACGACTAAAAATGAAAAAGCTACACCAATAATTGTTGTTATTCATTTTTATTTGTATATTTGCAATCATATTAATTTTTTGATAATAGTTATGGCACAAACTGATAATCATCTTGTCATTATGGCGGGAGGCGTTGGCAGTAGATTCTGGCCGATGAGTACTGCAGAGCGTCCTAAGCAGTTTATTGATGTTTTAGGCGTTGGAAGAACGCTTATACAGCTGACGTATAATCGTTTTGCTGATGTCGTTTCGCCAGATAATGTATGGGTTGTAACAAACCAAAAGTATGTAGCTTTGGTTCATGAACAGCTTCCGGAGATACCCTTAAATCATATTTTGAGTGAGCCTTGTCGTCGCAACACGGCTCCTTGTATTGCTTATGTGAGCTGGCGTATCAAGAAAGAAAACCCTAAAGCTAACATCGTGGTGTCACCAAGTGACCATATTGTAGCAAATGATACAGAGTTTAGGCGTGTTATCACTAACTGTTTGAAGTTTACTGCAGAGACCGATGCTGTGGTAACGTTGGGTATGAAACCAACACGTCCTGAGACAGGCTATGGTTATATACAGGCCGATCTCTCAACAGCATCAGCACGTAATCGTGAAATTTATCGTGTTGATCAGTTCCGTGAGAAGCCTGATTTGCATACTGCTGAACAATATATTAAGCAGAATAACTTTTTCTGGAATGCTGGTATCTTCATTTGGAGTGTATCAACGATTGTTAATGCCTTCCGTATCTATCAGCCAAGTATAGCAAGAATCTTTGAGCGTATCATGGATGTCTTGGGAACCGTAGATGAACAGCGTTTCATAGATGAAGTATATCCTGAATGTGAAAATATCTCTGTCGATTATGCGATTATGGAAAAGGCAGAGGAGATTTTTGTTTGTCCAGCAGACTTTGGATGGAGTGATTTAGGTACTTGGGGCTCTTTGTTAGCTCATACGAGGCATGATATCTATGGTAATGCTGTGATTGGTAATGACGTGCATCTGTTTGATAGTAAGAACTGTATTGTTCATACAACAGAGGAGCGTAAAGTCGTCATTCAAGGACTTGATGGTTATATTGTAGCTGAACAAGATGGTAAGTTGCTTATCTGTCGCCTCACTGAAGAACAGCGCTTGAAGCAATTTACGGGTGAAGGTTAATCTTTCTTGAATAAAGATTTTGATAGAATTGTTTGCGTAGGGATAGTTTTTTTAACTAGTTCCTACGCATATATCTTTTCATATGCTTCGTGAAATTAGTTCTTTCACTCTGCAGCGTAACTTTCAGTTAGTTATAGTTAAATGGGAAGTAGATGTCTATTCGTTCTCAATCTGACATATTGTTAATTGGTGTTTAGGCTCAACACCAATTGTGCGGAGCATGAACACCAATGGTGCGGGGCATGTGCACTACATGTGCGGAGTATCTGCACGTAGGCGAAAGATGCATAGTAAGAACGTTTGTTATCGTGATGCTCGAAGTTAATGACCAAAACCAATTGTTATAGTCTTGGTCTTTTGATAGCTTAAATACAAATACGACAATGGTACTAAAATTTAAGTTTATATTTTTCCTTGTATCTTTTTCCCCTTTTGTGCTCTTTGCGCAAACTCCGCAGCTTGTGCGTATCAATCCCCAGCATCATTTTCAGCATACTGTCCCTAAAGGGAATTATAGCGGACTGACATGGTTGGGTGGTGATCGTTATGCTGTGGTATCTGACAAGGCAGCAGAAAGTGGTTTTTTCATCTTCCGTATTTTGATTGATAATGTAAGTGGAGATATAAAAAGTATTGAAAATGAAGGCTTTCTTTCGTCTGGAACGGCGAATAAGGACGAAGAAGGCATTGCTTTCTTTTCAAAGGACAGTACGTTGTTTATCTCTCGTGAAGCTGATAATAGGGTAGTTGAGTTTGGAATGGATGGTAAACTAACGGGTAGGGAGTTGGCGATACCGTCTATCTTTAGCACAGCCACGCCTGCCTATAGTTTTGAAGCACTTACGTATAATGCGCAAACACATCGTTTCTGGACAACCTCTGAAAGTACGTTGAAAATTGATGGGAAGCAAGCCACCGCTACAAATCTAGTGCAAAATCGACTTCGTATGCAGTCTTTTGATGATTCTTTGGCTCCTAAAGAGCAGTATGCTTATTTGATGGACACAGCTGAAAATCATCCTTCAGCTTCAAATTTTGCGATGGGTGTCCCTGCTATGATTGCCTTAGATAATGGATGGGTACTTATTCTCGAGCGCGAGTTCTTGGTGACGACGAGTAAGCTTGGATCTTTTGTTGAGAATAAGATATATTGTGTCAATCCAATGGCGTCTGTAGCTATTAGTCAAGAAAAAGGGCTAGATTCTGATAGTCCGTATATGCATAAGACACTTGTTGCAGCATGGAAGACCTCCTTGGGCTTACTTCGTCAGAATCTAGCTAATTATGAGGGAATGTGTCTTGGTCCCCGTCTTGTAGATGGAAGCCAAGTTATCGTGCTCTGTGCTGATAGTCAAGACCAGTATGGTGGTGTGCTACGTGACTGGTTTCGTACGATTATCATTCGATAATAATCTTATCGTTCTGTACAACCATTATTTCATCTTTTTATGAAGTTTGCGCAATGCCTTGTCACGAATCTGACGTACGCGTTCACGTTTCAGTCCCATGTACTCCGCAATCTCAGCCATTGTATAGTTAGCCCCGCCCAGTCCATAGATATAGGTGATGATACTTTTCTCTCGGTCATTGAGTACATCTAAGCCTTTTTGAATCTCATTGCTGAGGATTTCTCGGTTAAGATGTTCATCAGCATGCTTTGCGTTCTCGTTCTCAAGGATGTGCTGAAGGGTGAAGTTGTTATTACTTCCTACGGGTACTGGCTGGTCAATAGAGATTGCATGCGAACGTTTTTGTTCAAACTTACTCGTCTCGTTTTTAGGAAGTTTATACAGTGTAGCCTGCTCTTTGATAGCTTCTTCCATGGCCTTACGGATGTAAGGAGCAGCAAAGACAACAAAGCGTACGCCCCGTGAACCATCAAACTTCTGTGCGGCATACATCATACCGATGTTTCCCTCGCTAATCAAATCGTCTTCGCCTAAACCACGATTACGATATTGATGTGCCAACGATACGACAAACTTCAAGTTAGCCTTGGTAAGTTTCTCTAAGGCACTAGCATCGCCAACCTTTATCTTTTTAGCTAACTCATGTTCTTCTTTATCTGAAAGAAGTTGCTCATTGACGATATCTTCGATGTATTTTTCGTTTAAAGTCATAACAGGGAGATTTTGTTAATTATCAGTATATTGTGTTATACCTGCTGTTGTTTACTATTGTCATTCTTCCTTTTCTTGATATACCACTTAACAAGGATGTACAGACACGCAAGGATAACCAAAATAATCAATCCAAACTTGATGTACTCACCGTACTCTAAGATTTTCTCTTCGAGTTGCTCTTCTGGTACAAAAGAGTGCATGTAATGTCCTAAGAAGGCGAGAATACTATGCCATGAAGCAGCACCAATAGTTGTATAAAGCAAGAATTTCCAATAATTCATCTTTGCCAATCCTGCTGGAATGGATATAAGATGACGTATGCCAGGTAGGAGGCGACCAGTGATAGTGGCAACCATACCATGATCATCAAAGTATTTCTCACTCTTTTCCACCTTCTCTTGATTCAATAAGCAAAGATGTCCCCATTTGCTATTAGCAAACTTATAGATGATAGGGCGACCAAGATACCATCCAGCGAGATAGTTTATTGTTGCACCAATGTCTGCTCCCAATGTAGCGAAAAGGATTACCAACCATATATCAAGGTTGCCTGCGGCAGCATGATAGGCAGCTGGGGCAACGACTAACTCTGATGGTACTGGGATAATCGTACTTTCAAGAAGCATCAAAACGAAGATGGTGCCATAGTTGAGATGTCCGAGCATCGATGTGATAAAACTCATAATGATTATGTTATTAATTATAACTCAATTTATTGTAAAACATTTATACGGGGATAATCCTGTGGTTTTGTTCCTTCTGGATAAAGGTCTGAAAGCACTTCAATGCTTTCCTCAGGATTTCTTTCAACAGCTTGTTGCAAGTTTATCTTGAATTCTTCGTTCAGCTTCAATTCATAACAACAGCGTGCAAGGTATGCAAAGCCGATGTCCCAGTCATCATTCATTTCGGGTAACAGCGTACTTAAGATATTATAAGCATATTCAACATAACCATTGTCAAAGGTAGAAATACCAATGTGGATGAGTGTCAAACTTTTATTCTTAGTTTCTGTTAATGCTAAATGAAAATAACGTTGCGCTTCTGAAGCATTGCCCTGCATGAGATGTATATGTCCGATGGTAACATCAACGATGGCTGTATCCTGTTGGTGACAAAGGCACTTATAACGTTCGTAATACTTAAGAGATTCCTCATAATTACCAAGCGTAAAGAGTCCGTTTGCCTTGTTTAAGATTGCTTCTTCGTCATCTGGGTTGATGGCAATAGAGAATTCGCTAGAAGTGATAGAATCCTTAACATCATCTCTTAAAAGCTGATTCTGTGCTAACTGGTTCCAATAAGGGCCAGAATAGGGGTTGGCATCAAGAAGTTCATTGAGAATAGATTCGCTCTCTATGTACTTCCCACGACTTTTGAGGATACGAGCATGAAGTTCTTTATAATCATTGTCCTCAGTCTTTGTAGAACGGCTTAACCATTTCTCCACATATTCAGTTTCCTCATAGTCGGAGAAGAGGGCTGCTACATCTAAAACATAATCCTCACGGTCTTCGGATGAAATAATCTCGTCATACTGTCTTTGAAGAAAGTCATCAGCTTCGCTCGTTCTATTGTCAACAATCATTATTTCAGCCTTGAGATAGAGGTAGTCTAAGTCACTCTTGTCGATTATTGTCTCTGCAATCTCATCGGCGAGTTGCGGGTTGTTGCTGCTGAGCAATGCCATACGAGCTTTGAAAGCAAGTGGAGACGTAGCTGTTGGGTACATACGAATGGCATAATCAGTTGCTTCAAGTGCTTTCTTGTCCTCACCGATATAGTGATAATATTCAGCAACATCAGTCAGTTCCTCTGAATCGAGGAACTCGCTGATGTTGTCTTCTTGCAGTGCTTCATACCTATGAAGTAACTGTCTGAACTTTTCACTCTGATAGTATATATCCAATGCTTACTTTCTTTAGTTATGCTTTGGCCTTCTTAGCCCATGTATCCTTTAAGCCAACAGTCTTATTGAATACGAGGTGGTCATTTGTTGTGTCAGGATCAAGCATGAAGTAACCAGTACGCTGGAACTGTAGATAGTCGCCTGGCTTCTTCTCTGCAAGATATGGCTCAACATAACAATCTGTACGAATAGTAAGACTATCTGGGTTAAGCAACTCACGGAAATCACGTTCGTCAGCTGCTGGATTCTCAACGTTGAATAGGCGGTCGTATTCATGGACCTCTGCCTTCAGACAATGGTCAGCGCTAACCCAGTGGAGAGTACCCTTCACTTTACGATCAGCACCTTGCATGCCACTTTTGCTGTCAGCATCATATTCAGCTTGAATCTCAATGATGTTACCTTCCGCATCCTTCGTACAGCCTGTACATTTAACAATGTAGGCATTCTTCAGTCTTACTTCTTTGCCAGGAGACATACGGAAGAATTTCTTTGGTGCATCCTCCATAAAGTCAGCACGCTCAATCCAAAGATTCTTTGAGAAAGTGATGGCGTGTGAACCATCTGCCTCGTTCTCTGGATTGTTGATTGCTTCCATCTCCTCACTCTTTCCTTCTGGATAGTTGGTGATAACAAGTTTTACAGGGTCGAGGACTGCGCTGACACGTGTTGCCTTCTTGTTCAAATCTTCACGTACGGCAGCCTCCAATAATGCTACGTCATTGAGAGCATCAAACTTCGTATAACCGATAGAGTCAATGAAGTTACGAATAGACTCAGGAGAGTAGCCGCGACGTCGCATACCGCAAAGGGTCGGCATACGTGGATCGTCCCAACCCTTGACATGATGTTCATCAACCAATGTGTGAAGCTT
Organism: Prevotella scopos JCM 17725; assembly: GCF_018127785.1. Classification (NCBI taxonomy): domain Bacteria; kingdom Pseudomonadati; phylum Bacteroidota; class Bacteroidia; order Bacteroidales; family Prevotellaceae; genus Prevotella; species Prevotella scopos. The sequence goes on along the minus strand of NZ_CP072389.1, from coordinate 751,741 downwards.
ACGCTTAGACATTACTGTATATGTAAGATTCAAGCGGTTGAACTCAATCTGTCGTGGACGGTTATCTTCCAGATTGTCAGCTGTGCCATCACTTTCTTTCAAGAAGTCAATGAACTTATCATAGAGCGGACGATGCGGTACGAACTCGAGTGTACAGATAGAGTGAGTGACACCCTCAAAATAGTCGCTCTGTCCATGTGCAAAGTCATACATTGGATAACAATGCCACTTCGTTCCTGTACGATGGTGTGGAATCTGAATGATTCGATATATGATAGGGTCACGGAAGTGCATGTTAGGGTTAGCCATGTCAAGCTTAGCACGAAGTACCATGCTTCCCTCAACAGCCTCAGGTGTATTCATCTGCTCAAATAATGCAAGACTCTCTTCTATCGGGCGATCGCGGTAAGGTGATGCTGTACCCGGTGTAGTTGGTGTACCTTTTTGTGTTGCAATCTGTTCAGAAGTCTGCTCGTCAACGTATGCCAAGCCCTTCTTAATCATCCATATTGCAAAATCCCACAACTTCTCAAAGTAATCACTTGCATAATAAATGTTACCCCACTTGAAACCGAGCCAGCTAATATCATGAAGAATGTTCTCAACATATTCATTATTCTCTTTGCTTGGGTTTGTATCATCAAAACGAAGATTACAAATACCCTTATAGTTCTCAGCTACACCAAAGTCCATGCAAATCGCTTTTGCATGACCAATGTGAAGATAACCATTAGGCTCAGGCGGGAAACGTGTCTGAATACGTCCACCGTTTTTACCCTTTGCGAGGTCTTCCTCTACCAGTTGTTCAACGAAGCTCAAGCTACGCTTCTCCTCATTGGTGTTGTTCTCTATCGTAGTCATATTTTCCTATTTATTATTATGATTGCAAAGATACTTATTTTTTCTCGTTTTTTGTACACTTTGTTATTAAATAATGATACCCATTTTGTGTTACTAATATTAATAATCTTTAGGAAATACGTAATTGAGTGATGTTCTACAATATAAGTTATGGTTTTCGTAATGAAATGAAAGGAATTCTTTTGTTAATTTTTAATCGTTTAATGAAATGTAATAAGACAATATGTCAGATATTGACTTATACTGGTAACAAATGTTTCTTTATTGATAAAAAAGTTGCAAAAAAGTTTGCACGAAAAAAAAATATCTATTATCTTTGCAAACGTTATCCTGAATACAATCTTTTTACCTTAAAGAAACTAATACCTATTGAGATTGAATGCCCATCGCTGTGAAGCGTAGGGCATTTTTAGTTTTAGACATTTTTTATTCATAATATTTTTCTTTACATTATTACATTTAAATGCTTCGTGGACCTTATAAAATTCTATTATATTTTTAGTTTCTAACTTACAAAAAGAAATGATATAATATATTTTAGGTGTTTGTATAACAGTTCATAACTCTTTGAGTATTTTATGTTTAACTTTTGTAATTAATTATTTGTATTGATATAAGAACAAGTTATAATTGAATAATTTTAAGCGAATACTTATGTTTAGGTATTTTTCATTCTTTCTTGTAGTATTTACAAAATTAATATTTTCGCGCTTGTTGTTTTTCGTTGATAAATTGTAACTTTGCATAAAACTGAAAAAATGAAGAATATCTTAAAAGAATTAAGACGTAAGGATCATCCACGTGTACTGGGTGGCTTAGATATATTTAAGTTTATTGGTCCTGGTTTATTGGTGACCGTTGGTTTTATTGACCCAGGCAACTGGGCAAGTAACTTTGCAGCAGGTTCTGATTATGGCTATGCATTGTTGTGGGTAGTAACACTTTCGACGATTATGCTTATAGCTTTACAGCATAATGTTGCCCATCTTGGAATTGTGACAGGACTCTGTCTTAGTGAGGCAGCTATTAAATATGCTCCGAAATGGATAGGCCGTCCCATTATTTTGAGTGCTATTCTTGCCAGCATCTCTACTTCTTTAGCAGAGATTCTTGGTGGTGCGATTGCGTTACAGATGCTTTTCGGTATTAGTATTCCTACAGGTTCTATCTTAACGACAGTGGCTGTGTTGATAATGCTTTTTACGAATAGTTATAAGAAGATGGAACGTGCCATTATTGGTTTTGTGTCAATGATAGGTCTTTCGTTTGTCTATGAACTTTTCCTCGTTGACATTCATTGGCCAGCAGCTATTGAGGGAGCATTTGTTCCAACAGTCCCACAAGGATCTCTCTTGATTATCATGAGTGTATTGGGAGCGGTCGTGATGCCTCATAATCTTTTTCTTCACTCTGAGATAGTGCAGAGTCGCGAGATTTATTTGGAGGGTGATGAGCGTATTCGCCATATGCTTAAGTATGAGTTTATTGATACACTTTTCTCTATGATTGTGGGCTGGGCTATAAACTCTGCGATGATTCTTTTGGCAGCAAGTACGTTTTTCTCTCATGGTCAACATGTAGAAGAGTTATCTCAGGCGCAAGCAATGTTACAGCCGCTTTTAGGTAATAATGCTGCGAATATTTTTGCCATTGCTTTGCTTTTGGCTGGTATTTCAAGTACGATTACCAGTGGAATGGCTGCAGGTAGTATCTTCTCTGGACTTTTCGGTGAGTCATATAATGCGAAAGATACACATTCTATCGTTGGAATTATCCTCTCGTTAGGTATTGCGCTTCTGATGATTTTCTTTATTGGTGATCCTTTCAAGGGATTGATTATCTCTCAGATGTTCTTATCAGTTCAACTTCCTTTCACTATTTTCTTGCAAGTGGGTCTGACTTCTTCTAAGCGAGTGATGGGAAAATATGCCAATAGTAAACTGAATATGATCTTTCTTTATTCCTTGGCGGGTATTGTCACCTTACTTAATATATGGCTTCTGATTGAGAGTATATCCTGATGATTAAGTTAGCATACATCAACGGAAAATTCAGTTTGGTAATAAAATACATAAGTTCAAATTAGTTGATGCCTAATTTAAATTCGGTTAGGCGTTAGTTAAGATTCAAAAGGGCATTAGTTGGCATACAATTAATGCCCTTTTGTTTTGTAAAGTTCCAAGTTCAATGAATTGTTCACTTCCTGTCACTGCCTTCATTTGTTGTAGGTGTTAAACGTGTTGTATCACAGTAAGATATGTGAAATGTTAAAAGTGATAGCAAACTGAGATAATACTTTTCTTATAGAATATGTATTTGTTTCTGTCTTTTTGAAGAATACTATTGGCTTATACAATGAATCGATGATTAGCTTTTGTTTTGCTTCATCAACACCATATTGCAACAGAACTCACTTATGACATAATGATTCTTCATTACAAACCATTACTCCGTTTGTGTTATAAAGTTTGCTTTTGAAGTTTACAATTACATGATATAAAATAAAGAAGACGGGAATGATAGCCTCTATCATTCCCGTCAATCATATTTCTTGTATTAACCTTAGATTGACTTGTAGCCTTTTGTGCTATTATGTGCAAGCAAGTCTTTCAGATTCAACTCTCTGCCACCATGTGCTTCGTAAGCTTCTCTCATTTCTTCCTCGCCCTCAGCCTCTTCTTCAGAGTGAACAAATGTAACGCACTTGTCTTTAAGTTCTGCGACTACCCAGCCAACCAGTGCGATAATTAGCAGTGCAATCAGTCCTGTCATTGGAGTTATCATAATTGATTTGTTTTTTATTTCTGATGCAAAATTACATTAAGTTTCGGAAAGGACCAAATAATCTGTTAGTTTTTAGTAACTTTGCAGTATTAAACGTGAGATGTAAGAGGTATAGATTTATAGTATTCTTGATTATAATACTTATTTTTATTCCTGTTCAATCTGTTTATAGTACTAATGATAAGGAAGTTCTAAACATAATATATTAATGGAGAAGATCTTTTTATGTTCATATTTTGCTGAGGTTGCTTCAATTTTATCCGAATCTGTTTCAGTTCCGTTGAGAGGCAAGACAGTAGCATTTATCCCTACAGCAAGCATTCATGAAACGTATACACAATATGTGGAAGAAGCCAGAGTGGCATTTGATTCTCTTGGACTTATTGTTAAGGAATTGGAAATTACTCAATGTAGTAAGAATGAAATAGAAGAGGTCTTGACAAGCTGCGACTGTATCTATGTATCGGGTGGCAATACGTTTTTTCTCTTGCAGGAATTGAGGAGAACTGGGATTGACAGGTGTATCATAGAGCAGGTGGAGCAAGGAAAACTATATATTGGGGAATCTGCTGGAGCGATGATACTTGCTCCCAACATTGAATATGCAAAGGGTATGGATGACTGTTATTCGCGGGTGTCAGGAATGGAGGATTTTGTTGGTCTTGGACTTGTTGGATTCTATCCTGTCGTACATTTCGATAGTGTTCCTTTTGAAAAGGCTGCACGGGAAGTTGTCAACAAGAATAGCCATCTTCCCTTGAAGATTATTACAAATCAGCAAGCTATTGTTGTTGTGGGAAACAATGTCGTAATAAAAGAAAGAAAATAATTTTTATTGGCTGAGATAATTGGCTGAGCTGTTTATTTTATGCTGTACTATACTATAAAAGGATGACAAGAAAAGAAAGATATGATTATACATTGAGTTATTTTCGCAAGAATGTTGGACATGTAACAACTGAACTTAATTTTGGTTCGGCATTCCAACTTCTTTGTGCGACACTTCTATCCGCTCAGTGTACGGATAAGCGAATCAATGCTATTACGCCAGAATTGTTCCGTCATTATCCAGATGCAAAGGCGATGGCAGAGGCTACAGCCGATGAGATATTTGAGTATGTGAAGAGTGTTTCTTACCCAAATTCAAAGGCAAAACATTTAGTTGAGATGTCGAAGATGTTGGTTGAGAAATTTGATGGTGAGGTACCTTCAGACCCTAATGCACTCGTTACGCTTCCGGGAGTAGGGCGTAAAACGGCAAATGTTATTCAAGCAGTGTGGTTTGGTAAGCCAACACTTGCTGTCGATACGCATGTCTACCGTGTCAGTCATCGTTTGGGACTGGTTCCTTCAACAGCAAATACTCCTCGTAAAGTTGAGGATTATCTGATGAAGAATATCCCTACAGAGGAGGTCTCAGATGCGCATCATTGGATATTGCTTCATGGTCGTTATATTTGCAAGAGTGCTAAGCCTGATTGCGAACATTGCCCCTTTGATGATATATGTCCAAAGTTGTTGGAGAATAGCAAGCTATAAACAGACTTCAAAAGGTAAAAGATAAAAAGGATATAATATAGGAAGAATATGAATACAAAGAAGATAATGCACTTTCTGAAAGGTATTGCTGCGAACAATAATAAGCAATGGTTTCAGGAGCATAAGGCTGAATACGATGAGGTGAAGGAAGATTTCGAGAACGGAGTTGACCAAATAATATCTTGTTTGGCAAGCTTTGATGAAGAAGTTTCACACTTGACAGCAAAGGATTGTACTTATCGTTTTTACCGTGACGTACGTTTCTCACCTGACAAGAGTCCATATAAGCGACATCTTGGAGCATATATTTGTGCACATGGTAGGAAGGCATTGCGTGGTGGCTATTATATACATTTAGAGCCGGGTAACTGCTTGGTGGCTGTGGGTTGCTATTGGCTGCCTACGAATATTTTGACTTCATGCCGCAATGAAATCATGGCGAATGTTGATGAATGGCTCAAGCATGTAGAGAATGAGGAGTTCATCAATTTGTTTGGACGACCCAATGAGGGTGAGTGGACGGATGATAAAGTAAGTAAGAATGGTTTTGGACTTACTGCCTTAAAAACTGTTCCAAAGGGATTCCCAAAGGATTATGAGCATCTTGAGTATCTTCGAATGAAGGATTACTGCTGCTGGGTTAAAGTCTCTGATGATTTCTTCGAGGGTGATGGCTGGCTTGAACAGTTAAAACAAATCTGCAAGACGGGTAAGCCTATGATGGACTTTATTAATAATGTGGTAGATGATTATGAATAAAAACAAATAAAGAGGAACGCAAAGGCATTCCTCTTTATTTTTATATGTACTATAACGCTTTGGCTAATGAATTCATTAGCCAAAGAGATAATAGGTTATTTCTTTCTTAATTCCTCAAGACTTGCTTTCAAAGCTGCAATCTTTTCCTCAGAGTCACTTTGCTTCTTGCGCTCACGTTCGATAACAGCTTCAGGTGCATTTGATACGAACTTCTCGTTTGAGAGCTTCTTCTTGATACCTGTGAGGAAGCCTTCAAGATGCTTGAGCTCCTTCTCCTGTTTCTCAATCTCAGCTGCAATATCAATCAAGTCACCCACTGGCACAGCGAAACTATCGGTACCTACCATGAAACCAGATGCGTCACCGCTCTTTTCAGCTACCACCTCAATCGCCTTCAAGTTAGCCATCTTAATGATCACACTGTTATAAGCCTCGTATTTGTTCTGACCGATTACATTCAAGTCGAGCTCAACCTTTGGGGCGATGTTCTTCTGATTGCGTACGGTTCTAACACCGCTGACAATCGCCTTAACCTGCTCGATGGCATCGATGAGCTTTAATTCCTCCTTGCTTGGTGCGTCAAGTTTGAGTTCATCACGCATAATGCTCTCGTTCTCCTTGCGCTCATAGATGTGCTGCCACAACTCTTCAGTAATGAAAGGCATGAATGGGTGCAACATCTTCAAGAGTGAATTGAAGAATTTAAGGGTTGATTCGTAGGTGAGCTTGTCGATTGGTTTGCCATATTCTGGCTTAATCATCTCCAAGTACCAGCTTGAGAACTCGTCCCAGAAGAGGCGGTAAACAGTCATTAAAGCCTCTGAAATACGATAGCTCTTGAACTGCTCGTTCATCTCAGCATTTACTTCCTTCAACTTCGCTTCGAACCATTCAACAGCAATCTTGTTTGCCAATGGCTGCTCGGCATCAGTTGTCTCCCAACCTTGAACGAGGCGGAATGCATTCCAAATCTTATTGTTGAAGTTACGTCCCTGCTCACAAAGTGTCTCGTCGAAGAGGATGTCGTTGCCTGCAGGAGCAGATAGCATCATACCCATGCGAACACCGTCAGCACCATACTTCTCAATCAACATGATTGGGTCTGGTGAGTTACCAAGACTCTTACTCATCTTGCGACCAAGTTTATCACGTACGATACCAGTGAAGTAAACATGCTTGAATGGGAACTTTCCACGATACTCATAGCCAGCCATAATCATACGTGCTACCCAGAAGAAGATAATGTCTGGACCTGTAACGAGGTCGCTAGTAGGGTAGTAGTAGTTGATTTCTTCGTTGTCAGGGTTGTTGATACCATCGAAGACAGAGATAGGCCACAACCAACTTGAAAACCAAGTATCCATACAATCGCTCTCTTGCTCAAGGTCGGCAGCTGTAACAGAAGGATTAATCTCCTGTGCCAACTTCAAAGCTTCTTCTGTAGTTTCTGCCACAACTGTAGCATTCTTGCCTTCTGCATCTTTGAAGTAGTAAGCAGGAATACGATGACCCCACCATAACTGACGGCTGATACACCAGTCTTTGATATTCTCTAACCAGTGACGATAAGTGTTTTTATATTTCTTTGGATAGAACTCAATATCGTCGTCCATGACTGGAGCGAGGGCGATATCAGCAAAGTGCTGCATCTTTAAGAACCATTGTGTAGAAAGCTTTGGCTCAATAGGTACGTGCGTACGCTCTGAGTAACCCACTTTATTGTCATAGTCCTCAACCTTCTCCATTAGTCCTGCAGCTTCCAAATCCTTTGAAATCTGCTTGCGTACATCCATACGATCCTGACCTACATATAGGCCAGCTGCCTCAGAGATAGTACCATTATCGTTGAAGATATCAATTGTTTCCAATCCGTGCTTTAGACCAAGTGCATGGTCGTTAACGTCGTGAGCAGGTGTAACCTTTAAACAGCCAGTACCGAACTGGATATCAACGTATGAGTCTTCAATTACTGGAATCACACGGTTTACCAATGGAACAACAACGCGAAGACCCTTTAACCAGGTGTTCTTAACGTCCTCTGGATTAATACACATAGCAGAGTCACCCATGATAGTCTCTGGACGAGTAGTGGCCACAACAGCATAGTAGCCTTTCTCATCCTTATGCATTACATTGCCTTCATCCTTGCGTTCAACCTTTGTTTGGTCGTCATCAGCAACATAATATTTAAGGTGATAAAGCTTAGAATGCTCATCCTTGTAGATTACCTCTTCGTCAGAAAGAGCGGTCTGAGCTTGTGGGTCCCAGTTAACCATGCGAACACCCCGATAAATGTAACCCTTTTTGTAGAGGTCGCAGAACACCTTGATAACACTCTTGCTACGGATGTCATCCATTGTAAAAGCTGTACGATCCCAATCGCAGGAACAACCAAGTCGGCGCAACTGTTTGAGGATAATACCACCATGTTCATGTGTCCAGTCCCATGCATGCTCAAGGAACTGCTCACGTGTAAGGTCGGTCTTCTTTACACCTTGCTCAGCGAGGCGACCTACAACCTTTGCTTCTGTAGCAATACTTGCATGGTCTGTACCTGGAACCCAGCAAGCATTCTTACCCTCCATGCGGGCACGTCTTACCAGAATGTCCTGAATAGTATTGTTCAGCATGTGACCCATGTGAAGCACACCTGTTACGTTTGGTGGTGGAATAACCACGGTGTAAGGCTCACGGCCATCAGGCTTAGAACTGAAAAGCTTGTTGTCCAGCCAATACTGGTACCATTTTGATTCCACTATTTGTGGATCATACTTGCTTGCTAATTCCATTGTCTTGTATATTATTATTTCTTTATTATCATTAAAATTACGATGCAAAAGTACAAAAAATCCGCCTAAAAAGCGTATCTTTGCATCAATAATAGTACTCTGATGGGTACTTTAACGTTTATGTTTAACTTAAACATCAAGACTTTGCATACTAAAGAAGAAAAACTGAAAGCTTTTGCCCGACTTTTAGACATTCAGGAAAGACTCCGAAAGGAATGCCCGTGGGACAGAAAACAAACCAACGAAAGCCTTCGTCCCAACACGATTGAAGAAACTTTTGAATTAGCAGATGCACTTTTGAAGAACGATTCAAAGAATATCTGTAAGGAACTTGGCGACGTCATGGAACACGTTATCTTCTATTCATTGCTTGGTGAGGAAAAGGGTGAATTTGATGTTGCTGATGTCTGCAATGCACAATCTGATAAGCTTATGTTCAGACATGATTTTATCAACTGGGTGGGATGGAGCGTGACAAGAACAGATATGACAATCAATGCTGCAGGACAGGTTGTTTACAAAGATGAAGAACAGCAGACACATAACAATCTCGATTCATCTACTCCAAATACCGCTTCTCAGGTAGAATCAACATGGGAGCAGCGTAAACAACGTGAACGTGATGGTAACACTTCGGTACTTTCTGGTGTTCCTGATTCTCTGCCCAGTCTTATAAAGGCCTATCGTATTCAAGACAAAGCACGCAATGTTGGCTTTGATTGGCAAGAAAAAGAACAGGTGTGGGATAAGGTGTATGAAGAGTTAGGTGAACTAAAGGACGAGTTGAAGAAAGAAGATAAGGAACATTCAACAGAGGAACTTGGCGACTTTTTGTTCTCAGTTATCAATGCAGCTCGTCTCTATCATCTCAATCCTGATAATGCTCTTGAATACACGAATCAAAAGTTTATTAAACGGTTTAACTATATCGAAGAAGCAGCTAAAGCTAAGGGAGTTACGATAAAGAATTTGACTCTTGCAGAAATGGATGAACTCTGGAGTCAGGCGAAGGCTGCTAACAGTTGACATTATCATAGTCATTAAGAAATTTAAATATGAGAAAAAGCTTTTATTTTATCATGTCTTTGTTTATTCTTGCTATGGTCATAGCTTGCAAGGATAATAAAACTAAGTCAGTTATGACTGAAACTGGTGAGGCTGAGGACTCTGTAGCGACAAACGATAGTACTATCTATGGCACTATGGTTGATGGCGGTATGAATTCAATTGTTTTGCTCACAGACAATGGCGATACACTTGAATATCTCGTGAACCCAGACGACACTGCTGATGTTGTGAAGGGTGGAAAGATTAATGGTGATCGTTTCGCCGTCATTGGTTATAAAGAGTATGGTGATAACTTCATGCGCTCTGCTATTAACCTTACTTCATTGTTGGGTAACTGGATAAGTCTCGATCGCAACTTTGAGATTAAAGAAGGTGGAACTGTTACTTCAAGCTTGCAGTCAGAGAAGAATCCTTGGACAGAATGGAAGATATGGAATGGTAAATTGGTTCTGTCAAAAGATACGTTTGATGTCGATAATCTTGGAGCTGACACGCTGTCTTTGGAGAACAAGGCTGGTATTTTTGTATTTACGAGAGGGAAATAAGTGTTAGCAACATTCTCACTATAGAATCCGTAACGACTATTATAAGAAATCTAATCTCTTCACTTTGCTCTTCATTAGGGTGGGGTGAAAAGTGATTGATAGGATAATATGGAACCATTCAAAGTGCATATTCTTGGTTGCGGTAGTGCGTTACCAACTTTACAACATAATGCTTCTTCCCAAATTGTAGAACTTAGGGAGAAGCTTTTTATGATTGATTGCGGAGAGGGTACGCAGATACAACTTCGTAAATCACATGTACACTTCTCAAAGATTATTGCTGTTTTTATCAGTCATCTGCATGGGGATCATTGTTTTGGTTTGCCAGGTATGATTTCAACCTTTGGTATGACGGGACGCACAGCACCACTCCATATCTATGCCCCAGCTGATTTTGAACCAATTCTTAGTCAGACACTGAACTTCTTCTGTCAAGGTCTGGAGTTTAAAGTGGTTTTTCATGCCGTTAACACTAAGCAGAATAAGGTGATTTATGAGGATAAAAGTCTTACGATCGAGACAATCCCTTTGCAGCATCGTATTGACTGTTGTGGCTATCTGTTCCGTGAGAAACCAACACTACCACATATTCGTCGTGACATGATAGACTTTTATCATATTCCTATCAGTCAGATTAATAATATAAAGGCTGGGGCTGATTGGGTAACACAAGATGGTGATGTGATTCCTAATAGTAGGCTAACAACTCCTGCCGCACCTGCTCGTAGCTATGCTTATTGCTCTGATACACGATATATTAAAACTCTATATAATCTTGTAAAAAACGTAAGTACACTCTATCACGAAAGTACATACGCAGCACAAGATGCTGATCGTGCTCGTCTTTATTGGCACAGCACATCTGAGCAAGCTGCACTGGTGGCCCGAGATGCGTCTGTGGGGAAACTTCTTTTAGGGCATTACTCTGCACGTTACGGCAATGAACAACAGTTGTTAGAGGAGGCAAAAGAAATCTTCCCTAACAGCTTTCTGACACAAGAGGGTGCAATATTTGATATATAAGTAGGTTTGTATGAATTGTTTTTGATGCAATCTACCGATTTTAATGTTGTACAAATAAGAGAGGTAGCATATACCCGTACTTATTATATGATAGAGGCTTCTAAGGTTGCGAATAATCAGCTTCTGGACTTGTATTAGAGTGCTGAAATCCTATAGTAAATGATAACAACCGAATTATTTTCACGAAAATAATTATTTTTCTTCATGAAAATAAATATTTTTGTTCACGTAAATAAATATTTCTTGTCGTGAAGATAATTCGATAATGGTTGTTTCTTTTACTGATATAAACGATGATTAATCCTTCTTTTCTTCCTCATTTGAAGATTGGAATGACGCTAAACGTTCAGCTCTTACAAATAACACAACTCCACTCAAGACCAGTGCTAGTCCACCGAAAAGAAGCTCATTCCCATTGAAGTGGAGAATGACATGGAGTGCGAACAGAAGCAGTCCTAAAATAATGTCTGCAATACCTAAGTATTTGATATATCTTTTCATACAAAAGTGTAAATATACTATTTATTGGTGCAAATGTACAAAAAATATTTGGTCAGTTGCATAAAAATTACTACTTTTGCACTGCATTTTGCGAAAGCAGGTGTAATTTAATTCACAATTTTATATTTTAAGTAGTATGAATCAATACGAAACCGTTTTCATTTTGACTCCCGTTTTGTCTGATGAACAGATGAAGGAAACGGTCGCTAAATTCAAGAAATTGCTCACCGACAATGGCGCTGAGATCTTGAACGAGGAGGCCTGGGGTCTGAAGAAGTTGGCTTACAACATCCAGAAGAAGTCATCTGGCTTCTACGCATTGTTGGAGTTCAACGCAGAACCATCAGTTATCGACACTCTCGAGACCGGCTTCCGTCGTGACGAGAAGGTTATTCGTTACATCACCGTTAAGCAGGACAAGTATTCTGCAGCTTATGCTGAAAAGCGTCGTGCTAAATGGGCAGCTAAAAAGGAGGCTTAATCATGGCAGAGCAGAAATCAGAAATCCGTTATTTGACCGCTCCTTCTATCGATACTAAGAAGAAGAAGTATTGCCGTTTCAAGAAGAGCGGTATTAAGTACATCGACTATAAGGATGGCGAGTTCTTGAAGAAGTTCCTCAACGAGCAGGGTAAGATTCTTCCTCGTCGTATCACAGGTACTTCTTTGAAGTATCAGCGCCGTGTGGCACAGGCTGTTAAGCGTGCTCGTCAGATTGCGCTCCTTCCTTATGTAACCGATTTGATGAAGTAAAAAGGAGGTCAATAGATGGAAATTATACTGAAAGAAGATCTTATCGGTCTTGGATACAAGAACGATATCGTTAATGTAAAGAGCGGCTACGGTCGTAACTATCTCATCCCAACAGGTAAGGGTGTTATCGCTTCACCATCTGCTAAGAAGCAGTTGGCTGAAAACTTGAAGCAGCAGGCTTCTAAGCTCGCAGCTCTCAAGGCTGAGGCAGAGAAGAAAGCTGCTCAGTTGGATGGTGTAGAGCTTGTTATTGCAACTAAGGTATCTGCTACAGGCGTAACTTATGGTTCAGTAAATGCAGCTACTGTTGTTGAGGAACTTGCTAAGCGTGGTATTGAAATCGATCGTAAGATCGTTACAATGCGCGATATGAAGAAGGTTGGCACATCTGAGGCTACTGTACACTTCCACAAGGAGGTTGAGGTTAAGGTTCCAGTAACTGTTGTTGCAGAGAACCAGCCAGCACCTGCTGTTGAGGAGGCTCCAGTAGAGCAGCCAGCAGAGGCACCTGTAGCTGAGGAGGAAACTCCAGCAGCTGAGTAATTTTATATTGACATTTTGCACTGTAAAGCAGTAATGTTAGATAATAATCCCTTTCACTTTCGGGTGGAGGGGATTTTTTAGTCATTATGAAACGAATTGTACTTACCGGCGGACCTTGTGCCGGAAAAACAACTGCACTTGTCAAGATTATTGAGCATTTCTCAAGTCTTGGTTATAAGGTGTTTATCATTCCTGAAGTTCCAACGCTCTTCTCTCAGGCGGGTATGGATTATCTTACAGATAATGCTGCGTTCTTCTATGAAGGAGAGAAGGCTACATTGGAGGTTCAGCTTGCTTTGGAAGATAAGTTTACGCGTATGGCGGAGACCATTGATAAACCTACGATTATAGTATGTGATCGTGGTACAATGGATATCTCTGCTTATATGAAGCCAGAGATGTGGAAAGAGATTACGGCTGGTGTCAGTACTTCTTCTGAAGAACTTCGTGCTCGTTATGATGCAGTTCTTCACCTTGTGAGTGCTGCGGATGGAGCAGAACAGTTCTATACCACTGCTAATAATGCTGAACGTACAGAAGGGCTTGAGCTTGCACGTGAAATGGATAAGAAAGTTATTCAAGCTTGGTCGGAACATCCGCACTTGCGTGTAATCAACAATCACGAGAATTTTGATACTAAGATTAAGCGTGTGCTTCAAGAGATTTCTAATGTCTTGGAGATACCTCAGCAGGTGGTTGAAGAACGTAAATATATCGTTCGTTTGACGGGTGAGATTCCTTATGCTATCGAGAGTGATATCAGACAGACTTATCTTACTTCAGATCCTCGTAGCGAGGTGCGCTTACGGCGTCGTACGCTGAATGGTGTTTCGGTAAATGTTCGTACAACGAAGAAAACCTTACCGAACAATGAGCAGATTGTTACCGAACGACAGATTGATAACAACCTCTATGAGTCAATGATGCGTCAGGCAGACCCTTATCGTCAGTCAATTCATAAGATTCGTAAGACTTTCATTTGGCTTGGACAGTTTTTTGAACTTGACACTTATCTTGCTCCTACATCAAACCTTCAGATTTTAGAAACAAAGGGAATTGTTGAGCATGAAGATGTAAACTTCCCTCCTTTTATTGAGGTAATTGAGGATATAACAGGTAAGACTGAATATTACAACTATAACCTAGCTTTAAAGAAGTAAAGCTTTTATTAGTAGGCTGTATTCAAATGCTTTCAGTCTAAACAAATGCCGTAACGTTCGGAAGAGCGTTACGACATTTGTTGTGTATTGTTTTTAATTGTCTATTACTTCTTTGCAGCCTTCTCAGCCTTCTCCCAGTACTTCTTACCTTTTTCTTTTAACTTAGCAGTGAAGTCCATTGCGTCTTTGGCAGCTTGTGCCTCATCAGCTGGAGAAGCGTAAGCATGGTGGAATCCTTTAACCTCATTCCATTGTCCACGTGTGAAATCAGGCACTTCTACAGGAATGTTACCATTGTCCATAGATATTGACCCCAACTCTGCTAGGCAGCACCATTCTGCCAAGTCGTAAACATCAATATCCAAAGGAAGTCCATTCTGCAAACAATAAACTAAACGCGAGTCCATGATGAAATCCATACCGCCATGACCGCCAACTTCTTTTGCTTGCTTTTCATACTTGGCAACGATAGGACTTTCATACTTCTCTACTAAAGCCTTTGCATCAACGTTTGAAAGGTATGAATGTCCAGAAAGATTGTCAGATGATGGTGTAACACCAGACTTCTTCAATTCATCAGATGAAAGTGCGAAGCCTTCAAACGGATATTTGTTCGCAAATCCCTTTGTACCTGTAAGTTGATACATTCGGTTATAAGGCTGTGGCGTCATTACGTTGTGGTGAATCTCAATGACTTTTCCGTTTTCAGTACTGATAAGTGTTGTTGTCTGATCGCCATTACGGAACTCAGTGCAAGGTTTGCCAGTTCGATCCTCAACCAATTTCTTACCATTGACAGATTTCGTGTCCATTGCCACGAGGGTCTTCATCTTGTCACCTCTGTGAATATTCAGTACTTCAGCTATAGGGCCTAAGCCATGAGTGGCATAGACATCACCACGGAATTTCTGGTTATATTCTAGTCTCCAACCGAGTTTGTCTTGTGCATCTTTTTTCCAATATGCATCCCAGTATGGAGATAATTCGTGACGATAAGCGCCTTGAACATAGAGGACTTCCCCAAAGACTCCCTTTTGTGCCATATTCAGTGAGTTCAACTCAAAGAAGTCATAACAGCAGTTTTCAAGCATCATACAATGTAAGCGCTTCTTCTCAGAGAGGTCAATGAGTTGCCATATTTCTGACAGGTTCATGGCTGCCGGTACCTCTACAGCCACATGTTTGCCGTTGTTTAGAGCTTCCTTAGCCACAGGGAAATGATGTTTCCAGTCTGGAGCTATATAAACAAGGTCAATGTCCTTACGTTTGCAAAGTTCCTTATATCCATCTTCACCATAATAGATGTCGGCTGCTGGCATGCTTGCCTTATGCAGATATTCCTGACATCTCTCAGCTCTGTCACGCTCATGGTCGCAAAGCGCCATTACCTGAATACCTGGGATATGTGTCCAGCGTTCTACAGCGTCGTGCCCACGCATTCCAAGTCCAACAAACGCTACGCGCACAGTCTTTAGTTTAGGTGTGGCCATGTTTAATGCACTCTTTTGTCCTGCAGCACGTTGTGGTACTTCTGTTACAGCTTTTCCGTTGGTCACCTTGTATGGCCAGTTGAACTGAGCCAATACTTTCGATGGTAAGAGCAAGCTACTAACCCAAGTTTAACCGGTAAAAATATTTTTCATAAATTTTCGGGATGTTTTATGTGGTATTAATTTCATAAAAGACTGATAATCAGGCATAGGGTATTGTAACGAGGAGTAAAATCTGATTTGTAGGACACCGTCATATCAAAATTATTTTGTTACTTTGCACTCATGCACGCAAATGTACAGACACGATTCAACCCTGCAACAGGCGACATGGCTCCTTATTATCGCATTAAGGAGTCATATCGTGACGTGCAGGGTCATGTACATTCGCTAATTCTGTTGAACATCGGGTTCGAGCCTTCACTTACAGCCGTACAGGTTCGAAAAATTGCATACGCACTTACCGAACGCTTCAAAAACAGAAGTACACCCTCGCTTTTCAAGGAACATCTTGACGGACTTACTCCTATTGAACAGGTAAAGGCTGATGAATGGTGGAGCCGTATGGAGAACGAAGGTGGAATTGATAGGTTTAACAAGGAAGAGCAGAAGTCGCTGAGAAAATATGAGAACTACGTTGACCTTGAGACGGCAAAATATACTGACGCAAGGAATGTCGGTGCTGAGTGGCTCTGCAAGCAGACGATAGACAAACTGCAATTAGAGGGTTTCCTGCGCAAAAACGGCTGGACGGAGAATACAATACACACAGCTTTGTCAGCATTGATTGTTCGCACAGTATATGCTGTTTCTGAACGTTCGTCTTATTATTATTTGCGTGATAACTCGGCTGCTGGTGAACTTTATAGTGGAGTTCCTGGCTGGACACCAGGAATCAATTCTCTGTATAAAGTCACTGACAAATTATATGAACTAAAGGAACAGTTAGAGCGTCATCTGTGCAACGTTACTGACGATCTCTTTAATATAGACAACAAGTTGATGCTCTTCGACTTAACCAACTTCTATTTCGAGGGCAGCAAGCGTAACAGCAACAAGGCCAAGTTCGGCCGATCAAAAGAAAAACGCTCTGACTGTAAGCTACTTGTACTTGCACTATGTATCAATAAAGAAGGTTTTATACGTTATTCTTCTATCTTGGAGGGTAATACAGCAGACCCTAAGTCTCTGCCCAATATGATTGATACGTTAGCAAAGAGGAATCCATCACGGACAAAAGATACGCTCGTTGTCATGGATGCAGGTGTTGCCACGGAAGAGAACTTGGAGCTGATCAAAAGAAAAGGTTACAATTATCTCTGCGTATCCCGTACAAAGATGAAGGACTATACGCTCAGTGATGATAACAAGAGTGTTACGGTAATGGATGCCCGTCGGCAGAAAATAACGCTGAAAGAGGTTAAGACAGAAGATGACAAGGATTATTATCTCGAAATAACATCTCCTTCGAAAGCTATGACAGAGTCGTCTATGAACAGGGTCTGGAGAGAGCGTTTTGAGATGGAACTGAAGAGAATAAACGATGGAATCTCCAAGAAAGGTGGAACAAAAACCTATGAAAAGGTTGTTGAACGTACAGGACGTGCCATACAGAAGTACCCATCTATAGCGAAGTTCTATCAGATAAGCTACATAAAAGATGAGAAGAAACCCAAGCAGATGCTGCGCGTAGACTGGGAGATAAAAGACCTCTCGGCAATGGAGTCCGGTCACGGAGTCTACTTCCTCCGCAGCAATATCAGGACACTTGATGAGCGTGTGACATGGGAATACTACAATCTCATTCGTGAGATAGAATGTACAAACAGGCAACTAAAGAATGACCTCAACCTCCGTCCTATCTATCATCAGAAAGATGAGCGAAGCGACGCACACCTCTTCTTCGGTTTATTAGCCTATTGGGTGGTAAACACCATCCGCTGTCAATTAAAACGAGAAGGAGAATCCTGTTACTGGACCGAGATTGTACGACGTATGAGCACCCAGAAGCTCGTCACAACAAAAGGGAAGAATCCATTAGGTGAGAACATCGAGATGCGCCAATGTAGTAGTCCTTCGAAGCAAGCAAAACAGATATACGATAAGTTGAACTTAAAACACTCACCATACAAAAAGAATAAAATTTGTAGGACACAGAGCCCATAAGAAAAACGAGGAAAGTACGATGACTGCCAGGAATAGGCGAAAGTGGGGGTTAAACTTGGGCTAAGAATAAATGCAGTAGCTATTGATCTTCTGATACTCATTGTTTTTAGTTATTTGTTTATTGGTAAATTTATATCTATCTTTGTTATATATGATGCAAAGATACTAAAAAATATTCAGACAAAAGAAGTAAGACTTTTTCTTTTTCTTGTCCTGTTATGTGTGGATAGGATAGGCTTACGTATTCAATTTGTTACACTTGGTTGATATATACTTTGGGTAAAGCAATCTATAAAGAACAATGAGTCCCTCGTGGGCATGTTTTCGAAACCTATTGAAATCTTATAAAATAAAAAAGGAACTTCTACATAGAGTAAAAGTTCCTTATATAACTTATTGTTTCTTATTAACCTTCGCGTCTCATCTGTTCAATAAGTTCTTTTTGATGTTCAGTGAGATGTTCTGGAAGCTTCACATTGTAGGTGATAATGAGGTCGCCGAATGTACCATCACCACGATCGTAACCCTTACCACGCAAACGTACCTTTGTTCCACCTTGTGTCAGAGGTTTAACCTTCAACTTAATCTTTTTGCCTCCAGCGAGTTGAATGATAATCTCGCCACCTAACAGAGCTGTGTAAAGGTCAATGCCAACATTGGCTTCCATCTGTCCCAAAGGCTGTTGGTTGCGCGACCTGCCCGTGTTAAATCCTGACGTACGACGGCCGCCGCCACCTCCGAAGAGGTCTTGGAAGAAACTACTGAAGCCACCGCCTCCACCGCCAAAGCTGCTAAAGTCGAATCCACCAAATGGATTGTCGCCACCCGGGTTGCCTTGTGCTCTACCGAAGCCTCCAGCGTTCTCGTAAGCATCGGCATTACGCCACTGCTCACCATACTTATCATATTTCGCTCGCTTCTCAGGGTCACCAATTACCTCAAACGCCTCGCTCAACGCTTGGAATTTAGCCTTAGCCTTCGGATCGTTTGGGTGTAAGTCTGGGTGAAACTGTTTCGCGCGCTTTCTATAGGCTGCACGAACTTCATTCTGTGGAATATTGCGGTCAACGCCAAGTATCTTGTAATAGTCTATAAATGCCATATTATCTTCTCTTGTTTTATATGTTTATTTGCGTGATCCATTGCAAATACTATGCCATTAGTCCATTCTGTCACGATAATCTTCGTAAGTATATTCTCGTAACATTTCTAGTTCGTTATCAGTATGGAGTAGGGCGATGGCTGGATGACTAATACCATTGAACATGTTTGTCTTAACAGTTGTATAATGAAGCATGTCTTCGAAGATAATGTTTTCGCCAACCTGCAGTGCATGGTCAAAAGTCCATGATCCCATCCAGTCACCACTAAGGCAACTGTTTGCTCCTAAGCGGTATGTATGTTCTCCCTTTGCTGTACCATCTTCATCTGCAAGGATTGCATTGCGAACGGCAGGATGGTATGGCATCTCTAGGCAGTCAGGCATGTGGCAGGTGAAACTAACATTGAGGATGGCTGTTTTAATACCATGATCTTCAACTACATCAACTACTTGTGCTACCAATGGTCCTGTTTGCCAGGCAAAAGCACTACCAGGTTCGAGAATGACTTTGAGCCACGGATAACGTTTACGGAACCTCTGAAGTACGCGAATCAGTCGTGGAACGTCATAGTCTTTACGTGTCATGAGATGTCCCCCTCCGAAGTTAATCCACTTCAGCTGAGGAAACCATTTGGCAAACTTTTCTTCTATGTGTGTTAATGTACGTTCGAAAACATCGCTGCCACTTTCACAATGGCAATGAATATGAAAACCCTCTACGTCGTTCGGCAGTGTCTCTGGTAGTTTGTCAGCTGCGATTCCAAAGCGTGTCCCTGGTGCGCATGGATTGTAAATCAATGTTTCTACTTCCGAGTATTCTGGATTCACACGCAGACCATAACTCAACTTCTCGTTATCAATTTTGGCACGAACGTGGAAACGCTCGTATTGTGTCAAAGAATTAAAGACAAGATGAGACGAACAATGAGCTATTTCATCAATTTCATAATCGGTATAGCCTGGTGAGAAGGTGTGTGTAGGCGATCCAAATTCTTCAAAGCCCAAGCGAGCCTCATAGAGTGACGATGCTGTTGTAGCCTTGATATACTCTTGAAAAATAGGGAAGGTGCGCCACAAAGCGTATGCCTTAAAAGCAAGAATAATCTCAACATCAGCCTCTTTTGCTACGTGAGCAATGAGGTTTAGGTTTTCTCTGAGTCTTGCCTCTTCTAGCACATACATTGGGCGGGAAACTTCGGCGTATGTTAATGGATTTATTTTCATAGTGCAAATATAAGGAAAAATTTGCAGTTATGGGAAATAATCTCTACCTTTGCATTACAAATAAAGTAAAGAAATGAAACTGGTCATCATGACTAAGTCCACGTTTTTTGTGGAAGAAGATAAAATTTTGAGTATGCTTTTCGAGGAAGGACTTGATAGTTTGCACATCTCGAAGGCAGATTCTTCCCCACTTTATTTTGAGCGTCTTCTTACGCTTCTACCTTCTGAGTATCATCGTAAAATCACATTACACCAGCATTTTAATATGAAGGATGAGTTTTATTTAGGTGGTATCCATCTGGATAATTCAAGTGTTGCAGTGCCTCGTGGTTATCGTGGTTCTGTCAGTCGGACATGTGATGATGTGATGCAATTGAAAGGTATGAAGAAGAAATCCGACTATGTCTTTCTGAAAAATATTCATCAACCTCATGAACAATCATCGCAGGAGGAACGTGTCCTTTCTGACCTTGAACTCGATGAAGCCTACAGACAAGGACTTTTTGGTCGTCATGTTTATGCTATGGGTGGAGTGACGATGGATGACATTCCCATTTTGCGTGAGCTTGACTTTGGCGGAGTAGTGATTAGAAACGACTTATGGGATAAGTTCTGCATCCATAGTGAACAGAATTTTAGTTTAATTGTCAATTACTTCCGTAAGTTACGTGCTCTCTGTTAGTCATGCAGAGACTTATAAAAGATTTATACGTTATCAATATAAACAACTAAAAGAAATGAGTGAAAATAACTCTTTTTTGGTATTCTCTGGTACAAAGACCAGATACCTTGCTGAAAAAATCTGTGCCAGTCTTGGCTGTCCGCTTGGCAATTTGGTAATGACACGCTTCTCTGATGGGGAGTTTGTGGTTTCCTATGAACAGAGTATTCGTGGTAAGGATGTCTTCCTTGTACAGAGTACTTTTCCAACTTCTGACAACCTGATGGAACTTCTCCTGATGATTGATGCTGCTAAGCGTGCGTCTGCCCGTCACATTATTGCTGTCATGCCTTACTTCGGATGGGCACGTCAGGATCGTAAAGATAAACCACGCGTTAGCATTGGTGCAAAGTTAGTGGCAGACTTATTGAGTGTCGCAGGTATCGATCGTCTGATAACAATGGACTTACATGCTGACCAGATTCAAGGTTTCTTCAATGTGCCTGTTGATCATCTCTATGCTAGTGGTGTTTTGTTGCCTTACGTTCAGGGCCTTCACTTAAAGGATCTCGTTATTGCTAGTCCTGATGTTGGTGGTTCTAAGCGTGCTAATACTTACGCAAAGTATCTGGGGTGTCCTCTGGTACTCTGTAACAAAACACGTGCACGTGCTAATGTTGTTGACACAATTCAGATTATTGGTGATGTGAAAGACAAGAATGTTATCATCGTTGATGATATGGTTGATACAGCTGGAACAATCACTAAGGCTGCTGATGTTATGAAGGAAGCTGGTGCAAAGAGCGTACGTGCTATTGCTTCTCACTGTGTAATGAGTGGTCCTGCAACAGAACGTGTTGAGGCTTCTGCTTTGGAAGAGTTGGTTTTCACAGATTCTATCCCATACACAGCTCGTTGTTCAAAAGTAAAGCAGATTTCTGTAGCTGACATGTTTGCAGAGACAATCAATCGTGTATTAAACAATGAGAGTATCTCAAGTCAGTACCTCATATAATAAGGTGTAACGCAAAGGGCTACTTTCCTTTGTGAGGGATTATCAAAAAATGTTGGAATGCATTGTTTATGTGTTCCAACATTTTTATTTGCCTAAATCTTAATATAATATAGCTTTACTCCTCTTGTAGATAGGTTATAGTACATCTATCAATTCTGTTTTCCTCTTTAATTACTCTAAGCATGACGCTTGATTTATATCAATAAACATTATGTTCGTATAGAATTATCATGAAAAAATTTGGTTGTGTTCGCAAACAGTAGTACCTTTGCATCGTCAAAAGACAAATATAGATTGTTTAGGTTAGTAGTAATAGATTTAGGTTTTTAGTTATATTTTAAGGTAGAACAAAAGAGATTGTTCAGGTTAAAGCTAAATAGGTTTAGTTAAGGTAATAAGAAGATTGATTAAAGGATAACAATGATGCAAGATGATTGGGGAACGCCGTGAGGCGCGAACCAAAAATCAAGCTCAATTTTCACAGAAATGTGGATATTAAAGGGCACAGCAAATATCTGCTGTGCCCTTTAATTTTATTTTTCAGTCTCTCTATTAATGATGTAGGTTAGTTTTGCATTTATAATCAGAGGCATGCATAATTTCGATAGGCTAATGATGTTCCTTCATAAGTTTCCGTGCTGACTGTGGGTCGTTCTCAAAGGAAATCATCCAAACCGTAGAACAGCGCTGTAACACCTTCTATATACGTGCTGCCAACTGTGGCAGCCGACACGAGGAGTTCCGACAGTTGAAAGAATGGAAGAGCATTGAAGTTGGTTATGAGAAATGCGATGTTACCTCTATCAGCATGGACAACCTTATCGATGGAAAGTCATACAGGCTTGTTGTACAGCATAGTCCCTTGAAAGACAAGGAGGGCAAGCAACAGACGAAAATGTTCGGAGTGATATACACATACAGCTGTATCCTCGCCAACAACTGGACATCTACAGAAAAAGACATCATTACATTCTACAATGAGCGTGGAGTAAGCGAAAAGAACTTCGACATACAGAACAATGACTTTGGATGGTCGCATCTGCCCTTTTCCTTTATGGCTGAGAACATGGTTTTCATGATGGTTACCGCCATGCTGAAGAACTTCTATCTCTATCTCGTTCGTCGTATCAGCGAAAAGGTCAAGCCGTTGAAAAAGACAAGTAGGCTGAAAGCCTTTATTCTACATTTTGTCAGCGTACCAGCAAAATGGGTGCGCACTGGAAGGAAGAACGTTCTGAACCTTTATACCAATAAAGCATACTACTCTGAAGTTTTCCTTGAATAAACAGCATTTCTTTATGATTCTCACATTCCCCATTGGCTTGGGTGGGGGATTGTATGCGCCTGCAAGGACAAATTCCAGCCTAAGCTCGCTTTCTATCACAAGTAGAGGCAAAAAGACATCTCAATACACAAAATCATCTCACAAGAAAAAGTGCTGCGGAATTAAGGAATTAATCAAGAAAAAGGTTATCTTTGCAAACAAATCATTTTAATATTAAACTTTAATAAACAATATGAAGAAAATAGTATTAGGCTTCATCGCCAGCTTCATGGTGCTTTCCACACATGCCCAGGATATGAAAATAAAGAAAGGAGCGGTATTACTTAATGGAACACCAGTAGCGCTTCTAAAAGAAGATAAAAGAACGTGCGAATTGTCTACACTTGATGGGCAGCAAGTTCTTACATTTTTCATTACCAATAAGACGAAACAAGGTGTCAGCGCACCAGAAGATTGGCTTAAGTTTATATCGCCTGAGGGCGCAGTCTTTGAATTACCTGATCCGCAAGATAGGATAGTTCTGTCCAATACGAAGTTTTTTGCTTACAAACTGTTAGATAGCAAACCCAATCTCCTCGCGGTGAACGGCATCAAGAAATCTATCATTGCTAACCTCTTCGCACAGGGTTCATGCCCTTTCTCTGCAAAATGGGACAGCATCTATACCGTTGTTAAAAAGATGGAGAAAGACGATGAAGAATTTACGGCACAGCATCCTTTCTTCATCAATGACGATGGCGACATTATCATCAATAAGGTGATGGTGGGTAAGGTTCTTGTCAATGAACCATCATTGGGCAAAAGAAACTATTATATTAAGGACCGCATGGGCAACCAAGTTGCCGAAATAAAACTGAGTTCGTGGACTAACAGCGAGAATTTCAGCAATATAACAACCTGTGATGATAGGAAACTTCCTTTCTTAGAATACAAGACGGCATTTAAACTCTCTGAGAACGAGATGGCACATCGTATGGTGTCTAAACTGCTTGCAAACGGCTATACATTGGGAGATATGACGGAGGACATCAAGCAGCGACTGGCTAACAAGGCTAAGGCAGAGGAACAACAGGCTGTTGAGGAAGAACAACAGTTGGTGAACGATGCCCAAAAAGCTTCCGTGAACATCTATAATGTGCCTGGTAAGGTGGTACTTGCTGATGGCACGACACACGAGGGAAACATCACCATCATCTATGAGTCTATTGAAAAGAAGATGGGTAAAGGCACCAGTGGAATCCTCGATCTTGATGCTCCGGCAATGGGTTCTTCTGTAAAACTAACACGTAATGATGCAAACGGCAATACTGAACAGAGATTCAAGGCGGCTGACAACGTAACCGTCTATGCTGGTGGTAAGACCTATATCGGTACAAAGGGATCAAAAGACAGTGCGTTAAGAAATGCTGGTGGCAGCAGTTCTATCAATATCGGAACACGTCATTCGCAGTTCTTCGAGGTTCTCTTTACCGATGGAAAAGGCAATTATATTCTGCAACATCCATTAGATAAAGACGAACTATATTTGAAGTTGAAGGACAGAAATGGAGCTATCTATCTTGGCGATAAAGCCTTATTAGGTACACGAAGTGAGAAGATAAGAATAAAACTGACGGCTGAATATCTGGATACTCCAAGTATGGATGCCGCTAAGTATGACACTCGTACGAAAGAAGGACTACAACAACTTATTGCAGATTATGCAAAAAAATAGAAGATAATCGTTCTCTAATCCCTTCGAGAGGAGGGATTAGAGCGAGATATTTGTTGTTTTAGATAGTTGGTTTGTGTTGTAATCTCAACTTTTTTATTCTACAAGCATGAAATCAAATAATTTTATGTAAGTTTGCAAAGTATAAAAATCAATACTTGGCAAATAAGCTGTATGCTTCTTCTGCCTTGCTCATATAGTTTATTCATTGTTTAAAAATAAAATGATTAATGATTGACGTCAAAGTAAAAGATAGCGATATACGTAAAGCTGTTGAAGAAGGAATGGACAGTTTTGTTCAGGTCTTTGTTGATGCCATTGGCAATGCAATAGATAATAAGCTGACATTGGAGACTATGCAGCAACTGAATGCTGATCAGATAACACTGTTGGCATGGAGTTATCTTCATCAAGAAGTGATGGATGGCGGTTATGTTCAATTGATATATAATGGTTATGGAGCGTTTATCTTCAAGAATCCTTTTGCAGTTGCTATGCGTAACTGGGGGATTCGTGAGCTATACACACACATCCGCCATGGAAAGAAATATTACGAAAAGTATCACGAGGCGATTGAAGCTGTTGAATCTGATGAAGATTTCATGGCTTTATATGAGCAGATGCCAGAATTTGATGAGTTTGATGATGAATTTGTGGTCAATGAGGAACGATGGACTGCCATGATTGCAGCTTATATTGATGACCATATTGAGAATTTTGCAACAATTGAAGAATGAATAAAGAACAACAAGAAAAAAGAAAAAAATCTCCTGTACAGATAAGAAACAAGAAAGCTTCATTTGAATATTTCTTCGTTGATACTTACACAGCAGGTATTGTCCTTACTGGTACTGAGATAAAGTCTATCCGTGCTGGTAAGGCTTCATTGGTTGATTCTTACTGCTATATAACAAAAGGTGAAATGTGGGTTCAGGGGATGAACATATCGCCTTACTTCTATGGGTCGTATGCCAATCATGAGGCAAAACGCCCCCGAAAACTCCTATTAAACCGAAAAGAAATACGCAACCTTGAGTCTGAATCAAAGACTCCTGGCTTTACTATCATCCCAATACTTATCTTTATCGATGAGAACGGACGAGCAAAGGTTGACATAGCATTGGCAAGAGGTAAGAAAGAATACGACAAACGACAAACACTAAAAGAGAAGGAAGATCGACGAGAGATGGATCGGGCAAAGAAACATTATTAAGTAATAGAATGAAGCTAAGGGATAACATTAAAGATAGAATACTGATTTTAGATGGTGCAATGGGTACCATGATTCAAGGTTACAACCTGACGGAAAAGGATTTCCGTGGGAATCTTGAACTCCTACAGATGCTCAATTATCAGGGTAATAATGATATGTTGAACCTATCACGTCCTGATATCATTGAGGATATTCATTGTCGTTATTTAGAGGTAGGAGCTGATATTATCAGTACAAACACTTTCTCTGCACAGCGCATTTCACAAGCGGATTACCACATGGAAAACTTCTCTCGTGATATAGCCTATGCAGGAGCGAAGCTTGCACGACAGTGTGCTGATAAATATTCGACTGCAGAAAAACCTCGTTATGTCGCAGGTAGTATTGGCCCTACAAACAAAACTTGTTCGATGTCGCCTGATGTAAGCGACCCGGCTAAGCGTGACCTTACGTATGATGCACTCTTTGATGCTTATAGTGAACAGGTGGCAGCGATGATAGAAGGCGGTATTGATGCTGTCTTGATTGAGACTATCTTTGATACGCTTAATGCTAAAGTAGCAATTGATGCGTCATTGTCAGAGATGAAGAAGGCGGGTGTCGATTTACCTATTATGCTGTCAGTGACTATTACCGACTTGTCTGGTAGAACGCTTAGCGGTCAGACACTTGATGCCTTCCTTGCGTCCGTATCGTCTTATCCTATCTTTTCCGTTGGTCTTAACTGTTCGTTTGGAGCAGAACAGATGCGCCCTTATTTGAAGGAGTTAGCCGCTAAAGGACCTTATTATATAAGCATTCATCCAAATGCGGGTTTGCCAAACTCAATGGGAGAATATGATGAAACTCCTGAAATCATGGTGCCAGAGATGGCTTCATTTGTAGATGAAGGGCTTGTAAATATCATTGGTGGATGTTGTGGTACAACGGAAGTGTTCATTGCTGGCTACGTAAAAGTTGTTGAAGGAAAGAAACCTCATATACCTGTTGATGCGCCAAAGGAGATGATTCTTTCTGGGCTTGAGCAGTTCCGATTGACCCCAGAAATATCATTTGTAAACGTTGGTGAGCGTTGTAATGTTGCAGGAAGTCGCAAGTTCCTTCGCTTAGTAAAAGAAAAGAACTATGAGGAGGCATTGACCATTGCTCGTAAACAGGTGGATGATGGTGCGTTGGTATTAGATATCAATATGGACGATGGTCTGTTGGAAGCTAAAGATGAGATGGCCCATTTTGTCAATATGATTTCATCAGAACCAGAGATTGCCCGTGTTCCGTTGATGATTGACTCATCTGATTGGGAAGTAGTTGTGTCTGCTTTGAAGTGTGTACAGGGTAAAGCAATTGTCAACTCTATTTCTTTGAAAGAAGGTGAAGAAACTTTTATTCAGCATGCAAAGGATGTGCTACGATTTGGAGCAGCTGTTGTTGTGATGTGCTTTGATGAAGAGGGACAGGCAACAAGCTATGAGCGTCGTATCGAGATAGCTAATAGAGCTTATAAGATTCTTACCGAGAAAGTGGGTTTCCCACCTCAGGATATTATCTTCGACCCTAATATTCTTGCTATTTGTACGGGAATGAAGGAGCATAACAGCTATGCTGTCGACTTCATACGTGCTACCGAATGGATAAAGAAAAACTTACCTGGTGCTCATGTCAGCGGTGGTGTAAGTAACCTTTCATTTAGTTTCCGAGGTAATAACTATATCCGTGAGGCGATGCATGCCGTATTCCTTTATCATGCCATTCAGGTGGGTATGGACTTTGGTATTGTCAATCCAGCTACCAAAGTGACATACGCCGATATCCCAGAAGACCATCTGAAGATAATTGAAGACGTTGTTCTGGATAGGGTAGAGGGAGCCGACGAATTACTGATTGAACTGGCTAACAAGATTCTTGAGGAAAAAGAAGCACAAAAGAATGGTGGTGCTACGCAGGAAGTAGCGCAGGAAGCATGGCGTAATGAAGCGTTGGAAGATAGATTAAAATATGCACTACGCAAGGGTATTTCAACCTATTTGAATGAGGATATTCATGAAGCATTGGAGAAGTATCCACACGCTGTGAACATTATTGAAGGTCCTTTGATGCAGGGTATGAACGAAGTAGGCGACTTGTTCGGTGCTGGTAAGATGTTCTTACCACAGGTTGTCAAGACTGCCCGCACCATGAAAGATGCTGTAGCTATCCTTCAACCATATATTGAAAAGGAGAAGGTTGATGGTAAGGCTATTGCCGGAAAGGTACTATTGGCTACTGTAAAGGGCGATGTTCACGATATAGGAAAGAATATTGTGGGTGTTGTGATGGCTTGTAACAACTATGAAGTAATTGATTTGGGCGTTATGGTGCCAGCAGATCAGATTATCAAAAAAGCGAAGGAAGAGAAAGTTGACCTGATTGGTCTGTCTGGTTTGATTACACCGAGTCTTCAAGAGATGGTTAATAGTGTTGTAGCTTTCAAGGAAGCTGGATTGCAGATTCCAGTGATGATTGGTGGTGCAACAACCTCTCAACTTCACGTTGCATTGAAGATAGCTCCGTTATACGATGCTCCTGTTGTATGGGTAAAGGATGCTTCAGTCAACCCATCTATTGCTGCGGCATTGCTTAACGAAAAAGAGCGTGGTCATTTCTGTGAAGAGCTTGATGCAACATACGAGAAGTTGCGAGCAGGCTATAAGGAACAACAACAGAAGGTGTTGTCTTTAAGCAAGGCAAGAGAGAATAAACTCAACCTTTTTGATTAACAACGAGTTTCTATAAACAGACGTGGCAGACACTCTTTTGTAAAAAGTCTTTCATATATCTGACAGTTCAGTAAGAAAGGACTTGATTTATTTTGTTAGGTCTTTGAATTATAGTACTTTTGCATTAACTAAGCAATACTGTACATAATGGATACTCGTTATCTTGCAGTAGGTTGCTTTATGTTGGCAAAAAGATTAAATTGATGATATGCAGTTGAAGAAAAGAAGATGGCATTGTCTTCCTGGACAAGAGCCAACCGATATGGATTTAAAGATAATAGAGTTTGAGAAGAAGGGCAAACTCGTTCCTACACGTGATATGATTAAGACACCTGAGCAGATTGAAGGTATCCGAAAGAGTGGTATAGTCAATACGGGATGTTTGGATGCTGTAGCAGAAGCTATCCATGCAGGCATGAATACACAGGAGATTGATGATATCTGTATGCAGTATTGTAAGGATCATAATGCTATTCCAGCCTGCTTGAATTACGAAGGCTATCCAAAGAGCGTATGTACCAGTATCAATGAGGTTGTATGTCATGGTGTGCCAAAGAAAGAAGATGTACTTCAAGAAGGCGATATTATCAATGTTGATATGACGACGATTGTGGATGGCTATTATGCAGATGCAAGTCGTATGTTTATTATAGGAAAGACAACTCCTGAGAAGGAACGTTTAGTACGTGTTGCAAAGGAGTGTCTTGAAATTGGTGCTGAAGCTGCTAAGCCTTACTCTTTTGTAGGTGATATTGGGCATGCCATTCAGAAGCATGCAGAGAAGAATGGCTATGGCGTCGTTCGTGACCTCTGTGGTCATGGCGTAGGTCTTGAATTCCACGAACAACCTGACATTGTTCACTATGGTAACAGAGGAACTGGTATGTTATTGGTTCCTGGTATGGTGTTCACTATCGAACCAATGATTAATATGGGTACATGGAAAGTCTTTATTGATGCAGATGATCCTTATGGATGGGAAGTCATCACAGGTGATGAGCAACCTTCTGCACAATGGGAACATACCTTCGTTATGACAGAACACGGATTGGAGGTTCTGACACACTAATGTCATAAATTCTCATAGGAGATAATCTAACTGAAAATGGAAAAAGAAGATATTTATATATTAGGTATAGAAAGCAGTTGTGATGATACAAGTGCTGCCGTATTGAGGAATGGTGTAATCCTCAGTAACGTTACAGCCTCACAAGAGGTACATAAAGCATATGGAGGAGTTGTTCCTGAGCTTGCTTCAAGAGCACACCAGCAGAACGTTGTTCCTGTTGTTGATCAGGCTTTGAAGCGTGCTGGAATTACGAAGGAACAGCTTTCAGCCATTGCCTTTACACGCGGTCCCGGGTTGATGGGGAGTCTTTTGGTCGGTGTGAACTTTGCTAAAGGTTTTGCCCGTTCATTAAATATTCCAATGATTGAGGTAAATCATTTGCAAGGACATGTCATGGCTCATTTTATCAAAGAAAATGATGATGATAACCACATGCCTCCATTCCCTTTCATCTGTCTCTTGGTATCTGGTGGTAATTCTCAGATTGTTAAGGTAAATGCCTATAATGATATGGAGGTACTTGGTCAGACTATTGATGATGCCGCAGGTGAAGCAATTGATAAGTGTTCGAAGGTTATGGGGCTTGGTTATCCAGGTGGTCCTATCATTGACAAACTGGCTCGACAGGGTAATCCATTAGCTTATAAGTTTGCAGAACCTAATGTTCCTGGTTTCGATTACTCTTTCTCAGGTCTCAAGACATCCTTCTTGTACAATATGCGAAAGTGGGTACAGGAAGATCCAGACTTTATCGAGCATCATAAAGAAGACATTGCAGCAAGTCTTGAGCATGCCATCGTTGATATACTTATGAAGAAGTTGCGTTTGGCCGTAAAAGAGACAGGTATAAAGCATGTGGCTGTTGCGGGTGGTGTGTCAGCTAATAATGGGCTTCGTAATGCATTCAAAGACCATGCTGAGCGTTATGGTTGGACGATTTACATTCCTAAGTTTAGTTATACAACTGACAATGCTGCTATGATTGCTAGCGTAGGAAACTTCAAATATAAAGATAAAGATTTCACAGAGATGGATATTCCTGTGTTCAGTAAGGTTACATTTGAATAACAATAGAATATTAGTTTCTCACAAAAAAATAAGATTATGGATTTTGAAAGTAAGATAATCTCACGTCAAATTGGTGACATCCTTTATGCATCAGGATATACAATTGGTACAGCAGAGAGCTGTACAGGTGGTCGTATCAGTGAAGCTATCATAGCTATCCCTGGTTCATCTGATTATTATAAAGGTGGTGTCGTAGCTTATACAGATGAAGTTAAGGAAAAACTTCTTGGCGTTTCTCACGAAGTGCTTGAAGAAAAGACAGCTGTGTCAGAAGAGGTCGCACGTGAAATGGTGTTGGGTACTATCAATGCCATTGGAGTTGATTTTGCAATTGCATCCACAGGCGTTGCTGGTCCAGGTGGAGGAACGAGTGAGAATCCTGTTGGTACAATTTGGTTAGCTTATGGTAATCGTTCTGAAATTAGAACTTTTAAACTAACAGAAGATTTTGGACGTGATATCAATCTTGCTATCGCAACTAACAAGGCTATTCGTTTGATGCTCGATTTTCTTAATGACATCGTTGATAAGAGTGAGCAGACGCACAAAAAAGATTAATTTTAGCAATTATCCTGGGAAAAGTTTTGCTTATTTGAAACTTTTTTGTAATTTTGCACCCTGTTTGGAATAGGTATCAATTAACGAATCACAAAACAAAGATAGAAATGTCTAAGATTTGTCAAATCACAGGAAAGAAGGCACAGATAGGTTGTAACGTGTCTCACTCAAAGCATCGTACAAAGAGAAGCTTTGACGTCAACCTCTTCAGCAAGAAGTTCTACTATGTAGAGGAGGCTTGCTGGATTCAGCTGAAGATTAGCGCTGCTGGTCTTCGTCTTATTAACAAGGTAGGTCTTGATGCAGCACTTAAGCAGGCTGTTTCAAAGGGCTATGTTGACTGGAAGGACATTAAGGTAATAGGAGACTAAATATCATGGCAAAGAAAGCTAAAGGAAACAGAGTCCAAGTTATCTTGGAATGTACCGAGATGAAGAATAGTGGTGTGGCTGGTACAAGCCGTTACGTAACAACAAAGAATCGTAAGAATACTCCAGAGCGTCTTGAACTTATGAAGTATAACCCTGTTCTTAAGAAGGTTACCCTTCACAAGGAGATTAAGTAAGCACGCTCGTAAAGAGTATCGTTAATAGTTAAAACAGATAAACTATGGCAAAGAAAGCGGTCGCTACCCTCCACGAAGGTTCTACGGATGGTCGCGCATATTCAAAGGTTATCAAGATGGTTAAGAGCCCAAAGACTGGTGCTTACATCTTCGATGAGCAGATGGTCCCAAATGAGGCTGTCAAGGATTTCTTTAAGAATTAATTCTATAAAGATATAATCAATAAAAAGGCTATAGGTATTCCTATAGCCTTTTTTATGCCTTTCACGTATGTCTTAAAGTTTACAAGTTGAATGTGTGGAGTTGAGTGGTTGAGCAGTTTTCTTAGGCTGGATATTGAACTCTAAACTCAGGAGTGAAAAGTATTTCGAAGTGAGAGTGGGTTCTTTACGCAATCTACAAGTAAAGTTGGCTCTATAACGATTCATGTGGGTAATTCGTTATAGAGCCTAAATATAGTCAAGAAGTATAGCCTCGAACTAAAGACAACGCCAAATTGAACTTAGCTTTAATACGTTTAACTCACATTAAATCTCTACCCTTCTATATACTGCAATGGAGTTAACCCTTCGCACATGTGGTGCATACCATCCGCACCATTAGTGTTAAGCACCCGCACCACATGTGCTAAGCACTCGCACCACACGTGTTGAATATTAACACACAACCCACACGATTCGTTATAGAGGCGTAAAGTTTAATTTTTGTTTGCTGTCATTTTTAACATTCCATGCATCTTACTGAAATATAGTAATTAAGTACCACTTATAAATGATAGTAAATTTAGTTTATGAGTTATCTCATCTTTTTTCTTACTGAGCCGATAAGGAATTCATTCTCTTCCATACACTTCCTCAACTAATATAGTACAGAAAAATCCCACACTATCCCAATCAAAGAAGAAAGTGGGATGGTGTGGGAGATATTGTCAAATATGATAACAGGGGATAAATACTAACAAGTGTTTATCTTCTACATGTGTTATAGTGCCTCTTTTTTTATTTTCTCAACGTAAGCATCAATAGCAGCAACAGCCGTTATGTTCACAATGTCGCGAACAGAACATTCAAAATCAGTAAAGTGAATAGGTTTGTTCAGACCCATTTGGATAGGACCAATCACCTCTGAATCAGGGCTTAAAGCCTGTAAGAGTTTGTAGCCACTATTCGCAGAAGACAAGTCTGGGAAGATGAGCGTGTTGACGTCTAATCCCTTCAGACGAGTGAATGGG